>CAYRVF010000187.1:0-6638 GCA_964427535.1 uncultured Ktedonobacterales bacterium | reverse complement strand
TGAAGCCGTATTTGAGGCAGTGCGCCCCGCCGGAGTTCTCGGCGACGTTGCCGCCAATGGAGCAGACCTGCTGGCTGGAAGGGTCGGGCGCGTAGTAGTAGCCGTGTGGCGCGACTTTCTGCGTCACCCACAGGTTGATGACGCCCGGCTGCACGACAACCCGCTGGTTGGCGAGATCGACGCTGAGGATATCGCGCATACGCGAGAGGGCGATGACGACGCTGCCTGGCACCGGCATCGCGCCGCCCGAGAGGCCCGTGCCCGACCCACGCGGCACGAACGGGATGCCCTCTCGCGAACAGAGGCGCACGACGTCCCGCACCTGTTCGGTGGTGGTCGGCAACACGACCAGCTCGGGCATCTGCGCGTAGGCCGCCAGCCCATCTGACTCGTAGGTGCGAATCTGCTCGTAGTCGCTGACGATGCCCTCAGCACCGACGATGGCCCGTATCTCAGAGAGAAGCTTCGCGTCGAGCATACGCCGTCTCCTTTGACCTGCTCTGCCCTCTTTACCCTCTTCTACCCGCTGATGTGTCCTATTATGCGCTCGTTCGCTCAACTTCCGCTTGCGGATGGGAAGCGCCAGCCGAGCCGCGCGGAAAGCTCGCGTGCGGCGTCGAGCAGCGCGGGCACCGTCTGGCGCACGCGCTCGCCGGTGAAGCGTGCCGCCGGCCCCGAGATGCTGAGCGAGGCCTGCGGGTGCCCGGCGGAATCGAGAATCGGCGCCGCTACGCAGCGCACGCCCTCCTCCATCTCGCCCTCGTCCAGAGCATACCCAGTCGCGCGCACGGCGTCGAGCGCGTCGCGCAGCGCGGCGGCCGAGGCGAGCGTATGCGGCGTGTGTTGCTCGAACGGCGTGCGCGCGAGATACGCCTCCAGCTCGGGAATGGGCCGGAACGCCAGCATCGCCTTGCCCGCCGCGGTGCAGTAGGCGGGCGCGCGCGTGCCGACCTGGGTGAACATGCGCACCATATGGCGGCTCGCGACCTGCTCCAGATAGACAACCGAGTCGTCGAACATGCCCACCAGATTCGACGTCTCGCCGGAGCGCTGCGTCAGCTCGCGCAGCACCGGCCGCGCGTCGGAACGCAGGTCGAACTGTCCCGCGCCTACTGCCGAGGACGAGAGCGTGAGCACCTGCGGCCCCAGCGCGTAGCGTCCGCTCGGCCCACGCTGTCGCGCGTAGCCGCGCCGGACGAGCACCGAGAGCAGCCGGTGAACCGTGCTGACGTGCAGGCCGACGTGCTCACTCAGCTCAGACAGGCTGATCTCGCCACCCGCGCTACCCAGTTCTTCGAGGATATCGAGCGCGCGGTCGAGCGACTGGACGCGACTGGCGCGTACCGGATCCTCGTCCTCGTCCTCTATGCGTGTCTGCCGAATCGCCATGAGATGTTCCTGATTTCGCCGTCGTTTTTCACAATGAGAAAATGGATTGCATATTGCAAAATGTACCTGCCGCGTGCTACCGTGTCAAGCGCCGGATATGTGCGCGTGTCCGGCACTGGTGTTGTGCGCGGTGCGATGGAGCACCTGCCGACCAGCGAACAGGAGGGACATGCTCATGAGCGTACCAGTGCCGACCGGAATCCCGGTGGGGGTCGAAGTGGCGGCTCCGGTGCAACCGGACTATCCTCGCGTGTTGACTTCCGACGCGCTCGCGTTCGTCGCCGAGCTGGCACGGACCTTCGAGGATCGGCGCCAGCAGTTGCTCGCCGCGCGCAAAGACCGTCAGGCTGAGCTCGACGCGGGCAAGATGTTCGACTTTCTCCCCGAGACGGCGCATATCCGCGAGAGCGCGTGGACCGTCGCCACGCTGCCCGCAGACCTGCAAGACCGCCGCGTCGAGATCACCGGGCCGGTCGACCGCAAGATGATCATCAACGCGCTCAACTCCGGCGCGAAGGTCTTCATGGCCGATTTCGAGGACGCCAACGCACCGACGTGGGAAAATAACATCGAGGGGCAGCTCAACCTCTACGACACGGTGCGCCGCCAGATCAGCTTCACCAATCCGGATGGCAAGGTCTACACCCTCAACGAGCAGACCGCGACGCTGATGGTGCGCCCGCGCGGCTGGCACCTGAACGAGAAGCATCTGCTGGTGGATGGCAAGCCGGTCTCAGGCAGCCTCTTCGACTTCGGCATCTACTTCTTCCACAATGCAGCCGAGCTGTTGCGGCGCGGGACGGGACCGTACTTCTACCTGCCCAAGATGGAGAGCCACCGCGAGGCGCGGCTGTGGGCGGACGTCTTCGCGCTGGCCGAGGAGCGGCTGGGCATTCCGCATGGGAGCATCCGCGCGACGGTGCTGATCGAGACGCTGCCCGCCGCGTTCGAGATGGACGAGATTCTCTACGAGCTGCGCGAGTATTCGGCGGGACTCAACTGCGGCCGCTGGGACTACATCTTCAGCGCGATCAAGAAGCGCCGCAACGATCCAAATTTCATCCTGCCCGACCGTGCGCTGGTGACGATGACCGTGCACTTCATGCGGTCGTACTCACTGCTGCTGATTCAGACGTGCCACCGGCGCAACGCCGACGCGATGGGCGGCATGGCGGCCTACATCCCGGTCAAGTCGGACCCCGAGGCTAATGAGAAGGCGCTGGCGGCCGTCCGCGCCGACAAGGAGCGCGAGGCCAATGACGGCCACGACGGCACCTGGGTCGCGCATCCGGGGCTGATTCCGACGGCGATGGCGGCCTTCGACGCCGTGATGCCGCAGCCCAACCAGATCGACCGCAAGCGCGAGGACGTGCATGTGACGGCGGCGGATCTGCTGGCCGTGCCGGAGGGACCGATCACCGAGGGCGGTCTGCGCACGAACGTCCGTGTGGGAGTGCAGTATCTCGAAGCATGGCTCGGAGGGCTGGGGTGTGTGCCGCTCTACAATCTGATGGAGGACGCCGCGACTGCCGAGATCTCGCGGGCGCAGGTGTGGCAGTGGATTCACCATCCCAAGGGGGTGCTTGACGACGGGCGCAAGGTGACGACGGAGCTCTTCCGCCAGATTCTGTCCGAGGAGCTGGCGGCGCTGCAGCAGCAGATGGGCGAGGAGCGCTACAACGCCCGGCACTTCGCGACCGCGAGCCGCATCTTCGACCAGATCAGCACGTCAGACGAGTTCGTCGACTTCCTGACGCTGCCGGCCTACGCCGAGCTTCAGTAGCCGCATAAGCATCATCTTATGGTCTGCAGGGGCGAGGCATGCCTCGCCCGCTCTCCCCTGACCGTGGCGACTGCTCCCTCCAACCACCGACCCCGCGCTACTCCCGGCTCTTGCGCTTGACGTCGGCCTCGGGGCGAAAACGCAGCGCCGACCACGTGTCGTCCAGCGCGATCTGCGTGACGGGACCCCAGCCCGTCGGCTTGACGAGCTCCCATACCAGATCGCGGTTCAGGTCGCCCTTGCCCGAGGTCTTTTTCTGATAGCAGACCCAGAGCACACCGCCAGGGACGGTCGCCTCGATCGCATCGGGCAGGTGCCGCTGGAGCTGCGACGAATCGGCCGCGAAGAGCTGTGTCACGTCGTACTGGCCATTTGCGTCTGTGTCGAGTGTAACGCCGTCTGGCAGCGGATCGAGCAAGCGCGTGTAGCCGTCGGGCGCATCGAGCAGCAGCACCCGATTGCCAGGAAGAATACGCAGCTTCTTCGTCAGACTCGTCTCCGCCATCGTCGCTCGTTCCCCTCTCTCATCGTTCTGTCGCACTCGAACGTGTACCCTCCAGATGCCCAGCGAGCATACCATACAGGCAGGGCTCGGGGGCGCTCCGCTGCGAGCGTGCTATCCGGCGGCCTCGCGCTAGCGGACGGGGATGTTGAAGATGACGGCCCAGTATTGCAGTGAGGAGAGCGCCAGGCCGAGCAGCAGCAACACGGCGCCAAACGATCCAAGGCGGCGCGCCGGCAGGTGATCGGCCCACCACTCGACGAACGGACTTACCGTGCTGAGCAGCGCGCCCGCGACGGTAATTGCGACCCCAATCGCGATACCGCGCGGAATCCCCTGACTGCCTTCTGTCAGCACACCCGCGAGAATGGCCGCGATGCCGATCGCCACGCCACGCGCGACGGATGCCTCGACGATATGGCGGCTGAAGCGCGGGCGTGTCTGCGGCCCGTAGTCGTACACTGGCGCGAAGTGCATCGTATACGCCGCGGCGATGCCGAGCGCACTGAGAAGCCCGAAGGCGAGGCCGAAGCGCGTGCCAAACGCGAATGCGGCTGCCACGCCGAGCACCACGCCACGCAGCACGCCGAAGAGGAGGATGGATGGCGTGACGGTGCGCGGCCATCGCTTCACGTCGGCGGACCTGCTTGCATCGGGATTCGTGGTGATGCCCGCGAACTCCAGGCCAAGCAGCGTGCCCAGACCGACGCCCGTGACCAGTCCGAAGGCAGGGCCGAAGCAGAGACCATAGACGAGGCCGAAGTACATGCCGTAGGTCACGGCACGGGTGAGCGTACGCAGCGGGCCATGCTGCCCACCGAGCAGGTCGTACGCGAGGTAAAGCCCGCCGAGCACATCGAGCACGATGGCCGCGATGCTGATCCAGGCGAGCATGTGGCGGTCCACCACGAACGCGAGTGCGACGCGCATGTGCCGCTGCTTTCTCCGCTTCCGCACGCGGAAGCCGATTCATTCCGCCCATGAGACTGCGCGCCTCAGCCTAGGCACTGGCGGCATCGGTTGTCAACGCGCGCAGGCTGGAAAATCGGCCAGGTGAAGACCTCGCCAACCGTCTGGGCTGGCGCGAGTCGGCGCCTGTCGCCTATAGTCGAGGCCAAGGGCACGTTTCGCAACAGAGTGGCAGCGTCCCTGAGTCCTGGAGGAGAGCGATGAGCGCGCCGAGCTTCGAGATTTCCACCGAGAGCATCGAGTATCCCCTGGGCGAGACGCCCCAGCCAGGGTATCTCGCAAGGCCGACCGGCGAGGGACCCTTTCCTGGCGTCGTGGTCATCCACGAGGCGTACGGCCTCAACGAGAACATCATGGATATCGCCCGCCGTTTCGCGCGCGCCGGATATGTCGCGCTGGCGGTCGATCTCTTCGGCAATCACAACCGCACGCTGTGCATGGCTCGCATGATGAGCCAGCAGCTCCTTCGTCCGCTGGACAACGCGAGTGTGCGCGAGTTGAGGGCCGCGCTGAGCTTCCTGAGCGCGCTTCCAGACGTCGATGCCCGGCGTGTCGGAGCCATCGGCTTTTGTCTGGGCGGCACCCTCGCCATTGCCTGGGCGTGCACCGACGACCGGCTCAGGGCCGTCGCGCCGTTCTACGGGACGAATCCGCGGCCATTGGAGGCAGTCAGGCGTATGTGTCCGGTCGTCGGCTCCTATCCCGGCCAGGACTTTACAGCGAGCTCAGGCAAGAAGCTCGACGCCGCGCTGGACGATTACGGCGTCGCACATGACATCAAAATCTACCCCAGCACGCGTCACTCGTTCTTCAACGACCAGGGCAAGGCATACAATGCTGACGCCGCGGCGGACTCCTGGCAGCGCGTCCTCGCCTTCTTCGGCGAGCACCTGTCGTAGAATGGACATCACATCCGTGAAGTCGCGTGCCGGATGCGCTGTGTGTAGACTCTGAACCGCTGTGGTCAGGGCACGAAGCGATGAGGAGATGTGTTCATGGAGAACCAGCGCTCACTCGGGCAAACCACACTGACGCTTCCCTTCCAGCTTCGTGGGTATGCGGGCCGTGTGGTAGTGAACTACGCCGTCAATCAGGACCCGCGACGCTGGGGCTTCTATCTGTTCGATATGACTGGAGCAGCCGGCTATCCCGTGTGTCAGGCGACTGTGGAATACGAGGGAGCAGGCTACCACGCCGTTGTGGGGTGGATTCAACTGGTGACGATTCACGAAACTCAGGACGCGCACGCCCGGACGTTCGTGGATACCTATCCCATGTTCGAGCCGATCGACACGCCCTTCGCGGCGTTTGGGTATCTGCCGACGCTGTACGATATTCCCAGTCCTGATCCGGCTCTGCGCGATCAGACCTGGCGCGCAGAGAGTTTTCTCGTCGCCTGCCCCGATGTCTGCTTCCATCGCCAGATCGCACTAATCACGAGCTTTTCCTGGGGCTACCGTATCGCGCAACATGTGCCAACGATCGAGCCGGTGCAGCCGCTTGAGCGAACGCGGTGGGACCAGCACCTCACACTTTTACGCGAGCATCATCCATCCTGGGAGTTTCTGTCCTCGATCGCCGATGCCGGCTGACATGACTGACGCCGCATTCTCTCATCGCCTCGACAGTGGTGCGCAACGCCATACGCCGTGGCGCGGCAGTCCGCTCTACTCGACTCATGCTACGTGCCCGTACCAATGGTGGTAGCCGCCAGCTACCGGACAGCTACAGAAAAATCCGTTGTCTAGCGAGAGCGAGCCTCTCACTCACAGACACCTCGGTAACGCGCATGCGACGCTCAGCACGGGGCGACCACCTGTAGTAGAGCAACGACGGACACGAATATTCCCGCGCCGTTCCCCTTGGCCTCACTCTCCCAAACAGTGACTCCTTCAAGGGAAGGAGTGAGGGGATGAGGTTCTGTCCCCCGGCGTAAGAGGTTAGAGCAACTTGCAGGAAGTTTGACAAGGCACGGATGATGCGGAGCCACCGGGT
>CAYRVF010000186.1:0-6647 GCA_964427535.1 uncultured Ktedonobacterales bacterium | reverse complement strand
GCCAGCGGACCGTAGACAATGTAGCTATGGCCCGTCACCCAGCCGATATCGGCAGTGCACCAGTAGACGTCGTCCTCTTTCAGGTCGAAGATCCACTCGTGCGTCAGCGAGACGCCGGTGAGGTAGCCGCCCGTCGTGTGCAGTTGCCCCTTCGGCTTGCCCGTCGTGCCGGAGGTGTACATGATGTAGAGCGGATGCTCGCTATCGACCGGCTCGGGAGCGACGATGCGCTGCGAGGCATTGGCGTAGGCGTCGTGATACCAGACGTCGCGGCCCTCCTGCATCGTCACCTGGCGTACCGCTGGCCCGAGACGTTGCACCACCAGCACCTTCTCGATGCTCGGGCACTCGGCGACCGCCGCATCTGTCGTGTCTTTCAGCGGGATGATGTTGCCGCGCCGCCAGCCGCCATCGGCCGTCACGCAGACCTTCGCCTGCGAGTCGTTGATGCGGTCACGCAGCGCCTCGGCGCTGAACCCGCCGAAGATGACAGTGTGTGGCGCGCCGATGCGCGCGCAGGCCAGCAGGCCGATCGCCAGCTCGGGAATCATCGGCATATAGAAGGCGACGCGGTCGCCCTTGCGCACGCCAAGATCGAGCAGCACGGCGGCGAAGCGGTTGACCTCGCGGTACATGTCACGGTAGGTCAGCACACGCGTATCGCCCGGCTCGCCCTCGAAGATGATCGCCGCCTTGTTGCGCCGCCAGCTCGCGTTGTGCCGGTCCACGCAGTTATACGAGGCGTTGAGCTGTCCGCCGACGAACCACTTGGCCCAGGGCGCATTCCATTCGAGCACGGTATCCCAGCGCTTGAACCAGTCGAGCCGATTGGCGGCCTCGGCCCAGAACCCTTCGGGATCGTCGTGTGCCCGCTGGTAGACGGAAGGGTCGCGCACGTTCGCCTTCGCCGCGAACTCGGGTGGAGGCGGAAAGCGCCGGTGTTCTTGCAGCAATGCGTCGATGCTAACCGCTGTCCCGAAAGAATCCTGAGGTGCCGACATGCATGCCCCCTTTCGACGGGAACGGGAAGAAGCCGACGCGCATGCGCCAATGCATGCTCGTTACGCCAATTCTACACCCTTTCCGCACATGTTCGCCCGCCCATGCATGTGCGCGTCGCGCTGGCGAGCCCCGCGGACGGCGATGCCATGCTGTCAGTAGGGATCTGGCACACGGCGGACACGCGCCAGGTGCACTGCCGCCAGCTTGTAGCTAGTTGACAATGGCGAGTCTTATGCTACACTCGCTGTCAACACCGGACCGCCTTAGGGCTCTGCCGTGTGTTCGGAAAGGAGGTGGGCGCTTCCAGCGGTAGACCTCGGACCGTCGAAGACGATGTAATTTCGTACGCCCGGTCGCCCGATGCACCTCTTCCGGACACCCACGCCCAGGAAGTACGATCCCCTTCCGGCCGATCGGGAGCTTCTTTAGGAAGACAGCGACGTTTTCCGCTTCCTGAGAGGAGTACTCATTCATGGCGGATGTTCGAGCGAACCCCATCGCTGATCCTGGTCCCCTCGGTTTGAGTGGCTTCGCGCTCACCACCTTGATTCTTAGCTGGTCCAACGCCGGCCTCTTCCCCGTCGCGAAGGCGGACGCGGGTGACGTGCTTATCGTCATCGGCCTGGCGGTCTTCTACGGCGGCATCGCGCAGTTGCTCGCGGGCATGTGGGAGTTCCGCAGCGGCAACACCTTCGGCGCGACGGCTTTCACCTCCTACGGAGCATTCTGGCTCTCGTTCGCGGCTATCTTCATCCCTGGCTTCGGCATCTCTGCCGGGGCACCCGGGTCATACGCTCTCGGTCTCTACCTCGCGGGCTGGACGATCTTCACTGGCATGATGATGCTCGGCTCGTTCCGCGTGAACGGCGCCCTCGCGACCGTTTTTGTTCTCCTGTTCATTACGTTCCTGCTGCTGGCCATTGGCGCCTTCAGTGGCAACACGACCTTCACCCACATCGGCGGTTATGCCGGCATCCTCACCGCGCTGGCGGCCTGGTACACCGCGCTCGCCGGCATTCTGCGCAGTGTCACCGGTGGAGCGGTCGCGCTGCCGGTCTTCCCGATGGCCGTCGCCACGCGCTAACAAGCGGCTCACCTCGTTCACGTCATCCGCGCCTGTCCGGAGCAACGACGCTTCGGGCAGCGTGGGTGACGTGTTCTTTATAGGCGCGCCATGTCCCCTGTGCTACACTTGAGGGACGACGCCCTGCGTCGAGGTCACACCATCCTGGCGAACAGCCCGATTCCATTCTGACCCCTCAGCTTGCAGAGAAGGTGCTTTCCGCATGACGACCAGCAGCTACGAGGCGCGGATCGGCGCGCTTCCCTCTACGCAGACCACCATCGATCTGCGCAGCGACACCGTGACGCACCCCACCCCCGCCATGCGCGAGGCGATGGCCCGTGCCGATGTCGGCGACGACGTGTACGGCGAGGACCCAACGGTCAACCGCCTCGAAGCGCTGGCCGCTGAGAAGACCGGGAAGGAAGCCGCGCTCTTCGTCCCCTCTGGCACGATGGGCAACGCCGTCGCGATGCTCACCCACTGTCGGCGCGGCGACGAGATCATCATGGGCGATCGCGCCCACACCTATCTCTATGAGGTCGGCGGACCCGCCCGGCTGAACGGCTCGCCCATCCGTGTCGTGCCCAACCTGCCCGATGGCACGCTCGACCGCGCTCGGCTGGCGCGCGCCTTCCTCGGCGACGACATCCACGAGGCGCCGACCGGGCTGCTCTGCCTGGAAGATACCCATAACATGTGCGGCGGACGCGTGCTCTCGCCCGCGACGGTCGCCGAACTCGCGGCACCGGCGCGCGCGCGCAACACTCCCGTCCACATGGACGGCGCGCGCTTCTGGAACGCCGTCGTCGCGCTAGGAGTGCCAGCGAGCGATCTTGCCGGACAGGTCGACACGCTGATGTTCTGCCTCTCGAAGGGCCTCAGCGCGCCCGTTGGCTCGATGCTCTGCGGTCCGCGCGACTTCATCGCCGAGGCGCGGCGCACACGCAAGCTACTCGGCGGCGGCATGCGACAGGCGGGCATCATCGCCGCCGCGGGCATCCTCTCGCTCACCGAGATGATCGACCGCCTCGCCGAAGACCACGTCAACGCGAAGAAGCTCGCCGAGGGGCTGGCGAACATCCCCGCGATCACCATCGAGCCAGAGACGGTCGAGACCAACATCCTCTTCTTCGGCGTGCGCGGCCCCGACGGCCAACTCTCCGATACCGCGCCGCTCGTCGAGGCCGTCGCGCGCGAGGGCATCCTCTTCTCCGGCGGAGACGATGGGCGTATCCGTGCCGTCACCCACTACGGCATCACCGCCGCCGACATCGACCAGGCGCTGGCCGCCGTGGAGCGGGCGGTACGGGAATAACTTCCATCAAAGAGCGGACTCCTCCTGGGCGCTAGGCAGTCGTTCTCGACTGGACAGCCGCTCAGGTAGGAGTGCCCGCCTAGGCGGCGTCACGTTCGTGCGATCTCGCCATCGTACTCCGTCTGTACATCCGGGCAGCGGGTGAAGTCTGCCGTCCAGTTGGTTTCCCAGGTGCGGCCGCCGTCGGCTGAAAACGCCTGCTCCCAACGACAGTGGTCAGGATCGCTGCTCGTCCAGAGAAAGCGGCTGAAGATGCTGCGGCCGTCGAACGTTTCCCGATCGTAGAACTCGCCGACGCCATTCTGGAAGCGCCCGACCATCGGCGTCAGCAGGGTAGCGCTCTTGCTATCCGCCCAATGAATGCTCCACAGTTGCGTCTTCGGATCGAAGAGGCGCAGTGTCAGGCCGCGCACCTGGCCGGCCGCGGTCTCCATCGTCACCTCATCCATGTGGCCCAGGCCGCCTAGCACCTTCCACGCGACCGAGACCGCGGTGAACTCGTCCCACTCGTCGCAGTCCCTCAGCCGCTCCTTCAGCTTCCGCTGCCGGCTGTCCCACGTGCCGAGAAAAAAGTCGAAGTCGTCCCGGCCATCCAATCTCGCATCAGCCATCATCTGCTGTTTCATCCGTGCCCTCCGGCGCAGCGTGTATTCAGCCGCCCAACACTCAGGACGGCGTGGACGCTTGCTCTACCTCCATGCTATCGTGATAACCGGACACATTTCTTCCTATTAGGGGAGATTTTCGGGGGGCTGGGCAGCAAATGTACGATTCCACGTCGCGGGCGCTGGCGCTCCTCGATCTGTTGCAGGTGCATGGCGTGATGCGGGGGGCGGACATCGCGGCGCGGCTCGAAGTAGATGCGCGCACGGTGCGCCGCTATGTGATGATCCTGCGGGATCGCGGTGTGCCGGTCGCGATGCGGCGTGGCCGGCACGGCGGCTACTCCCTGCCGCCGGGCTACAGACAACCACTGGCGCTGACACGTCGCGAGGCGTTAGCGTTGACGTATGGGCTGCTGGGAAGCGGTCACCAGGCGCTCGGGCTTGATGAACACGATGCTATGCGTGCCCTGCGAAAAGTCACGCGTGTCTTGCCATCGGCAACGCGCGACCTCATTGGCGCGATCGATGGCGCGGTGACCTTCGCCACGCCTCGGCTCCCATATGACGCCAGCCCCGCGCCCGACTGCCTCGACGCCATCGTCCATGCCATTCAGACGACACATCAGGTGCGGATGCGCTACCACGCGCAGACAGGCGAGGTGACGGAGCGCGTGGTCGCCCCCTATCAGGTGGTCCATCGCGCGGGACGCTGGTATCTCGTCGGCTACTGTCACTTGCGAGCCGACCAGCGTGTCTTTCGCCTCGACCACATTCAGCTCGCACAAGAGTTACCTACGACCTTCGCGCCAGTGGCAATTGATGCGGTGGCCAGCGTCGAGCGGTCCATCGCGATGACTCCCTGGCGCTGGGAGTTTGAGGTGCTGGCGGAAGCGCCACTAGGCGAGTTGCGGAAGCGCATCCCCGCCACGATCGCGGCGCTGTACCCGCAGGCCGACGGCGTGCTGCTGCGGGGATTCGCCGACGACCTCGACTGGCTGGTGTATGCGCTGGCAGGCCTGCGCTGTTCACTGGTCATCGTGCGCCCGGATGAATTGCGCGTTCACATGCGCGCGCTCGCGGAACGGCTCAGAGACATCGCCGAGCGGTCAGCTCCCACAGCACCCTCACCATCCCGGTAAGGCACGCCGCACGGTACTCCGGAGCTCGCCCAGCCCACGACTCGTGACCGCATAGAACGTCGGCAGCACCAGGAAGATGGCCATCGCGACCGGCGGACCGATCAGATATCCCAGCACGCCGGCCGCGAGGTAGAGCACCACGCCGATGACAGCCCGCTTGCGCTCCTGCGCGAAGAAGTCGTGTCGGACATCGGGCGCAAGCAGGTTCGGGTGTGTGGCCAGATAGTGGAAGAGCACCAGCCAGCTCACACAGAGCACGGCTCCGATCAGCGCGTACAGCCCGACCGCCGTGCGCATGTCCGCTGGATTGCCCTGGTGAACCGCCAGCGACAGAACAGCCGTCGGGAACGGCAGCAGCGAGGTGGTGGCAAGGACGCCTAAATTGGCCCAGTGCAGACCACGATCCATCCGGCGGACGCGAGCGAAGGTCCATTTGTGGTTGAGCCACACCACGCCGACGTAGAGGTACGACGTCACATAGGCCAGGTAGGTGGGCCACTCCGCCAATAGCCCCTGCAGCAGGTGGCCGGGTGGAGTCTGCGGCGGACGCACGTCGAGCACGAGCAGCGTGATGACGATCGCGAACACGCCATCGCTGAACGCTATAGCCCGGCTAGTATTGCCTTCGGGATCTGATCGCTCGGGTAACTGCTCGGCCGAACGCTCTTGTGTCGCCGCCATCGTCCCGACCTCTGTGGGGCTCGTCGGAGCGCCCGATGAACGCTGCCTCCGAGTAGACACAGAATGCAGCGACACTGCGGTGTTCATCCCCCATGTGACCGTGAGACTGCACGATACATACCAGATTGGACATCCTTCGGTGAGCTGCATAACGTTGACGTGAACGGCATACATCAGGTATGCTTGCATCTGGACATCGTCTGGCGTGCGGAGTGTCGGCCGCGCACGGAGCGTGCTTGCCGGACGGGAGGGAGCCATCTGGGAGGTCAGCCACATGCGTCTGGACGAGCAGCGAGGGGTGAAGGGGAATGGGAGCGGAAACGGGCACAGCGCGCGTCTCCAGCGGCCGGTCGGGCCGAACTACAAGTGGATCGCGCTGACGAACACCACCCTCGGCGCGCTGATGGCGACGATCGATTCGAGCATCGTGCTCATCGCCCTGCCCGCCATCTTCAAGGGCATCGGCATCGATCCCCTGGCGCCCGGTGAGTCGAGCTACTTCCTCTGGCTGCTACTCGGCTACATGGTCGTCACGGCGACGCTGCTGGTGACCTTCGGCCGTATCTCCGACATGTTCGGGCGCGTCCGGCTCTATAACATGGGCTTCGCCATCTTCACCGTTGGCAGCACGCTGCTGGCGTTCACGCCCAGCACCGGCAACGCGGGCGCGATCGAGTTGATCGTCTTCCGGCTGATTCAGGGCATTGGCGCGGGCTTCCTCTTCTCGAACAGCGCTGCCATCCTCACCGACGCCTTCCCCGCCAACCAGCGCGGCCGGGCCCTTGGCATCAACCAGATCGCGGCCATCGCGGGCTCGTTCATCGGGCTGATTCTCGGCG
>CAYRVF010000185.1:0-6731 GCA_964427535.1 uncultured Ktedonobacterales bacterium | reverse complement strand
CGGCCATGCGCCGCGTGAGGTAGGGATACCACTGCGTGCCGTAGGGGACGTAGACCCGCACGTTGTAGCCCTCGCGCGCAAGCTGCTCTTGCAGGCCGCGCCGGATGCCGTAGAGCATCTGGAACTCGAAACGCGCGCGCGCGATGCCGTGCTCCTCGGCGAAGCGGCGCGCCGCGGCGATCATGCGCTCGTCATGCGTGGCGATGGCTGGATAGGTGCCTGCTTTCAGCAGCCGCTGCATCAGCGTCAGGTAGGCGGCGTCCACGTCCGCCTTTTTCGCGTGCGCGACGGTGGGCGGCTCCAGATACGCGCCCTTCACCAGCCGCACGCGCACCCGCTCGTCGATGAGCGCGGCCACATCCTCCGGCGAGCGGTAGAGCATCGACTGGATCACAGTGCCGACGTTCTCGAACTCGCGGTGCAGGTCGAGCACGAGCGCGACGGTGCGCTCGGTGTACTCTGACCCTTCCATATCCACCCGCACGAAGCTGCCGTGCTCGCGCGCGCAGCGCAGCACGCGGAGCAGGTTGTCGCGGCAGAGGTCCTCGCCGACGTCGAGCCCAAGCGCGGTGAGCTTTACGGAGATATTGGCGTCCACCCCCTCGGCGGCGATGCGCGCGAGGATGTCGATGTAGTCCTGGGCGGCGGCCCGCGCCTCGGCGGCATCGGTGACGTTCTCGCCGAGGTGGTCGAGCGAGACGCTGATGTGGATGCGATTGAGCGCCTTGGTGGCGGCGATGGCGTCGTCGAGCGATTCTCCGGCGACGAAACGGCGCGAGAGGCGGCGCCCCGCCGGATGATGGGTGACGAAGTCGCGGATGCCCTCCTGGCGGGCCAGGTAGAGCAGCGTGTCTTTTAGCATAGTGTCCAGTGCTCCTCGTCGTCGAGCCGTGCGCGCATCCGCCGGTGGAGACGGCACGGGTACCTCTATTATACGGCCTGGCCACGCGGAACCGAACCTCCACCTCCCATCTCTGCCCGGGAGGGGGCACCGGGGTAATGGGAAGTGGCGGATGGCGAAGAGGCCGAGGCCCCTAACCGGATGGGGGATGGGTTTGCGCTTGCGTGACCGTCTTGGGTACAATCCGGCCTGCTTATGTTCACCCGCACGCTCGCGTGTGCCTGCCTGTTTCGGAGTTACGCACATCGGAGCGCATGCGGGTGGAAACCGGCGAAGACCATCGCAGCAGTGCGGGTGGAGCGGCGAGATACAAGGCGAGGCGGAAATGAGCAACATCGGCTGGAAACAGGGAAAGCCCAGCGGGAAGGGAATGCTGCGGCGCACGGCGGGCGCGGCGCCCTCGGACGATCCAGGACGCAGTGAGCGGCGGGAGCCCGCACAGCAGCGCAGGGCGTTGCGGCGGCTGCGGCAGCAAGGCGTGTTGCCGGTGCTCGTCGGGCTGATTCTGGTGACGACGCTCGCGACGGTTACCGCCACCTACGTGAGCATGCGTGCCGACGCAACCACGGCGGCGCAGGACCGCACCGCGCACGAGCTCCGGACGGCGCGTGACGTGCTCTCTCAACAGGGGCCGAGCCTGGTCTTGCGTGACGGTCGCCTGCTCGCCGGGGTGGATGGAGCCGCCCGTACCCTGAACGACGACACCTCCATGGTCGATCGCGTGCGCAACCTCACCGGTGACGACGTCACGATCTACCAGATCGAGGGGCCGAACCTGACGGCCATCGCGACCAACGTGCCGCGTGCCGATGCCGCCGCCAGCTCGCGGGCCCTCGGCGATCACCTCGGCGGCGACGCGTACGCCGCGCTCCTGGGCAACTGCGGGCCAGTCTCGAGCAACGGTTGCCACACGGGTTACTCGGGCATCGCGACGCTCGGCGGGTCGGACTATATCGCGACCTTCGCGCCACTAACGGATGTCGGCGGCAACTTCGTCGGGGCGATCGCCGTCGCGCGGCCGCTGAGCACGGTGACCACGTCCGCGCTGCAGTTCAGCATCATCGTGCTCTTCGTCGGACTGCTCGCCGCGTTGCTCGCGCTGGTCGTCGGGAACTGGCTGCTGGGTGCGCGCTCTGAGCAGCGCATCGAGGAGTTGGAGGCGCGGCTGGCCGAGGTCGCGGCGGCGGCCAGCGAGCTGGAGCGGCTGGGGCACGCGCAGCGGACCCGCGCGCAGCGGCAGGAGCGGCTGGCGCGCGCGGTGGGCGAGCAGGCGCATCAGCTCGAAGCGCTCTCGGGCACGGTCGGCCAGGCGGAATCGACTCTGCGCGACGCGACCGGCAGCATCTGGGCTGAGATGTCGCAGCCGGGCGCGCCCGATCCGTCGGTCGCGCTGCAGCTCTCGCAGAAGACGGCGGTCGTGGCGGCGCGCGTCGGCGAATCGGCGGATGAGGTGCGTGAGCGCAGCCGCCAGCTCGTCGTGCTGATGAATCAGATCATCGCCGAGGGCAGCGTGCTCGGCGAGGACGGCGCCCGGGCGGAGGAGCACGCGGGACATCTGCGCGAGGCCATCGAGCGGGTCGAGATCGCCCTCGGCGAGCGGCTCGTGGCCCGCCAATACGACATGCCCGGCGAACCGGTCGTTCCGCGCGTCCGCCGCGCGACCCAGCACGTGCGCTCGCTCTTCGGGAAGGCAGCTGAGCAGCCGGGGCGCGACCGAGCCGGGCAGCCCGCACGCTCGACCAGCCAGGGACAGGCACCGGGCCAGCGACAGCGCGGCGCGGCGGGCGACGGCTCGCGGCTCCGAGGCACGGGCGTACACGGCGTCGTCTCGCGCCCGCTACGCACGACCGGCCACCATCCGACACTCGGCAGCGTGACAGGACAGCACGCCGCCGCTCCCTCGACGGGCAAGGTCCCGCGTGTGAGCCGCTCTGGCCCGGATGCCTCGACTGGGCGTGGACGGATGCGGTTCCCCGACGAGGGCGAAGACCGCGCTGGCACCAACGCGCTGCCGAGTGTGTCGGCAAGCCAGACCGGCCCGCAGGTAGGCAGGCCGCAGGGCAGTTATCCGCGCTACGACCGCCTGCCCAATCTGGGCGCGCCAGAGACCGGACAACACCCCCGAGCCGGCCAGCAGTGGCAGACGGGACGCCAGCCCACGCAGCCGCGCCGCCCTCAGCCGCCTAGCGCCTCCGACGCGTCGAACGAGTCACGCGACCCCCGCAACGGGAGCTGGCTGAACGACTAGCTCTGCGTCTCGCCGAGGTCCGTCAGCACAGATGAACGTTACCCAGCCGCTCCACCTTCTGGGCGGAACGGCTGGGTAACCACTTTTCCGGACGTGCGCAGTGGTCACTTCTCGGGCGCCCTGTCGCCGATACCGGGGATCACGCGCTCGACGAACTCCGATGAGAACACACAGCCCAAGATATCCGGCTCTTCCGTCCGAAAGTCTTCCTTGACCGGCCTGTCGAGTACAGGCGCTTCGCGCAGGGCGCGCCCCATATCCAACCAGACCGCATCCCAGGTGCGTTGGAGGAGCAGGTTACGTTCGTCTTGCCTCTCCCAGACCTTCTCGAAGATGCAACTCAGATATTCCCGCTCGATCCTCAATGAGCGCGTCTGAACGTCAGCCGAAAATTCCGCGAGCGTATCATCGATATATGCAACCTGTTGCGCGAACCGCGACATCCACTCGCGTGCTTGCTCGATGGGCAGCACCACGAAGCGGGTGGGCATCGTCAGCTTGACGGTGTCGGGATCCACAGGATGCCGTAGCTTGGGCACATACACCGTAGCCTTGTCGTCGTCACGCGAGACAATGCGGGCGGGTCCATGGCCATGGACCGCGATACTCGCCGCGAGACTATCAAAGGCGGTAGTCCGCAGAATGGCGTGATGCTCAATGCTTTCTTAGAACTGCGTGTAGACGCTGCGTGACTCGATGTACGCGGGAAATCCACTCTGCACCGCGAGATGCAGCACCTGCCAGCCATAGAACGACTCGCCCGCGATGTCGTCTACGCTGAGCTCGCCAGGTCCACGCGATAAGCGAAAGGCCTGCATGCGCATCTGGCGATACTTGCTGGGCTTTCGCGGCGCTGGCTGCTCCTGGGTTATCTCACTGTCCAACCATGTCTCCTCGCGTGTGAGAGCAACGGTCAAGCGATTGAGTAACCTTTCGCCGGTTTGTGCCCACGGCGTCCGCTTGGTTTGGTTTTCGGCCCGTATTGTGCTCCCTCGGTTTATCATAACCGACCTGGCTGCTCAATGGGGAAATCTGAGCGTATCTGGGCGTATCTGAGCAACTAGACTCCATTGACGCGACTGGCATAATGCTGAGCAACGGGAGACGCGTCTCTTCGGCTGCGACGTTGTGTGCGGGTGTGGCATGCGCGGAAGAGAAGGACAGACATGTCGGGAGTAGCGAATGAACAGGCGATTCCGGGTGCGCAGCCTCCGGGCGCGGGGCAAGGGAAGCGAAGAAGACGTGTGGTGCCGTTCGTCGTCATGACGGTGCTGCTGATCGTGGCGCTGGCGGCGATGAACGTGCTCATCCTGTCGGCGCACGGTCCGCAGTCACTCACGCCGCGGCACTACTACCTGGCGCTGGGCAACTCGATCTCCTTCGGCTACCAGCCCGATCTGAACTTCACCTCGGGCTTCGTGGATGACCTCTACGCCGATCTACACAAGGCGAACGTCAGCGATCTGGTGAACTATGCCTGCGCTGGCGAGAGCACCGCGACCATGATCGCAGGCAACTGCCAGGGACACCTGATCCACCACGACGCCTACACCGGCGCGCAGCTTCCCGCTGCCCTGGCGTTCCTGAAGCAGCACCGTGGGATGGTCAACCCCATCACACTCGACATCGGCTCAAACGACGTGCTGCCCGACCTCGATACCTCCACGTGCACTATCTCGTCAAACGGGCAGAGTGACCTGGCGACGATGGATACGAATCTGACGGGCACCATCCTGCCAGAGCTGGTGGACGCCGCGGGGACGACGTATCGCACGGGCGATATCGTTCTGCTCAACTACTACAATCCCTACGCGCTGGTCTGCTCGAACTCGGCGGCGTTCGTGAAGCAGCTCAACAGCCACCTCGCCGCCGATGCCGCGCGCTTCGGCATCCCCATCGCCGACGTCTACTCGGCGTTTGGGGGCGACGCGCAGATGGCCGCGCACATCTGTGACTACACGTGGATGTGCAACGCGCAGTTCCACGACCTGCACCCCACGACGCGTGGCTATCAGGTGATCGCGCACGCCGTCGAGCAGGTGCTGGGCTATCCCGGCATCGCGCCCCCGCAAAACGGCCCGTCCGGCGTGCCGATCATCGGCGGCTGATGGAGCTCCGCGGGTCTGTTTCGCGAACCAGAGCACTGTGAAACGTGACAGAGCAAACGTGACAGAGACAGAGGGCATGCGCACCAGGAGGAGAAGGCAGCACATGGAAACTCGGAGCTCGGGCGAGGTGGTCCGTCTGATCGCGCTGGCGCTGGTGGTGCTGCTCGAAGGCGCCGCGACGCTGAGCGTGGTCTTGCACAGCGCGTTTCTGCCAATTGGGGCGCTCTACGCGAATATCATCTCGGTCGTCGTATTCGTGTTGCCCGTCGTCGTGGGGCTGCTCTGCCAGCGGTTCGAGGCCGCGATCTTCTTCGCGGTGTTGCCGGTCTGGGTCTTCGCCATCGTCTATCTCGCGCTCTTCGCCCCCATCTGGAACGTCGACATCTTCACCCTCAGCGTGCAGGCCGGGCGCACCGCCGGGGCCACCGCCCTTGTCGGCGGGCTGGGGTTCTTCGGCTGGCTCATCCGCCGCGTCTTCTTCACCCGCACGGCCCCCTCGGCATCCAGCGCAGCCGCAGCTTCGTCCGTGCCTGCCGAACAGATGGCTCGTCGCGGGTAGGCGCGGTCGCGGCCCCCGCCCCCTGACCCCCTCCCCCGGCTCACGCCGAGAGAGGGGGTAGGTCTCACCAGGGCAATCGCAGCCCGGCCGCTGCCATCTGGTATACTGACGAAGAACTACTCCCCCGTCTTGACTGCCGTGTCGCGGTGAACACGCGCGTGTCGTGTGTGCTGGCGAGGGGACTCCACGTGAGATCTCCGCGGGATGCCGCGGACAGCGAGCATGGGAAGGACGCACCATGTCGTGGACGGTGCCGGAAGCGACGCGAGCCGCATCTCCCGGCTATCCGATGGCCTCGATGTTGTCTATGTCGATTACCGCGACCGGTCCGGATGCCGCCGACGTCGAGACGGAGCCGCTGACGAGCGCGCCGCTCGATATCGAGGCGGGGCTCCGGGGCGAGCCGCTCAAGATCCTGTTCATTGCTGCCGAGGGCGTGCCCTATATCAAGACCGGTGGCCTGGCGGATGTCATCGGCGCACTGCCTAAGGCGCTGCGCCGCCTGGGCCACGACGTGCGCATCGCGCTGCCGCGCTACAAGAACATCGAGCCCGAGCGCTGGCACATGCGCACCGTCGCGACAGAGCTGCCGGTGCCGGTGAGCCAGACGGTCGAGTACGTCAACGTCCTCGAAACCTCGCAGGGCGACGGCGTGCCCGTCTACTTCATCGACTCGCCGCACTACTTCCAGCGCGAGAAGCTCTACGGCTACAACGACGACGGCGAGCGGTTCATCCTGTTCTGCCGCGCCGCGCTGGAGTTCGCCCGCACACTGCAGTGGGCACCGGATGTCATCCACTGCCACGACTGGCATACCGCCATCGTGCCCAACTGGACAAAGACGCTATATCGCGACGATCCGCTCTTCGCCGACGCCGCGACGGTCTACACCATCCACAATCTGGCATATCAGGG
>CAYRVF010000184.1:0-7103 GCA_964427535.1 uncultured Ktedonobacterales bacterium | reverse complement strand
CAAACCCATCTTCGAGAACCAGGCGATCCAGTTCATGCTCGCCGACATGGACATCCAGGTCGAAGCCGCCCGGCAGCTCGTCTATCACGTTGGCGAGCTGATGGACAGCGGCGAGACTCGCTTCAGCCGCGAGTCAGCCATCGCCAAGACGTTCGCGTCTGACGCCGCCATCACCGTCACCAACGACGCCATTCAGGTGCTCGGCGGCTACGGCTACATGAAGGAGTTTCCCGTCGAGCGCATGATGCGTGACGCCAAGATCACCCAAATCTACGAGGGCACAAACCAGATCCAGCGCATCGTCATCGCCCGCGCACTGGGGAAGTAACCGCGAAATATCATTCGCTCAGCAGGGCCGCCGGAGTTGTCTTGAACGCGAGTCCGGCGGTCCTGTCCGTCCCAGCGGCGCTCTGCCGTCCGCACTGCGACTCATGCTCCCCCGCTGGCTGACTCGCCATCGCCTTCGTGTCCATGCGTCATCGCCGCCCGATGCTCCTCGGTGGTCGTCTCGCTCAGGGTGTGGCCAGCATGTCCGACGTGCTCGCCCCTGGCACTACCAATCTGCTCCAAGGCGATCTGTGCGCCGCGCGTCTTCTCTACCATCGGGAAACTGATCACGAGCACGCCGTTGCCGTACGTCGCGTTCGCGCGGACCGCATCGACGGGTAGTGGCAGTGCCACGGTCCGGTGATAGCCGCCGACGGTCCATTCGTCGATCAGCAAGTCCTTCTGCCCTTTCAGCGTGCCCCGCACGTCACCGTTCAGCACGAGATACCCGTCGTCCGTCACCTCGATGCGGATGTCGTCGGCCTCCAGTCCTGGCATCGGCGCCGCGACGGTCAGCCGATCGGCCGAGCTGTACACCTTGACGGGAATGTTTTGCACTTCAGGTTGCTCTTGCATCGCGTGATTCCTTCTCCAGAGCAGACACCACGTCTCTCCGCTTCATGCTCAGGGGTTTGCGCTGTCAGCAGTCGTGAGCAAGGCACATGCCATGCACACACTCGCGGAGGGGGACACACGTCGCCATCCTCTTGTGACCACATCGAGACGGATGCTATCTTGGGGGCAGACCGCGCGACAGATGCCCGGCGCCTCCCGAAAGGCGCGGTTAGCAGGGAGAGTACAGCGTATGGCTCTTCTCATCGATAGCGGATTCCTCCCGGACGTCGAGCGCGTGTGTGCGACCTATCCCATCGGGGGCGTCACGACAAACCCCACCATTTTGCTCGCGGCAGTCGAGCGTGGCCAACGCCTTGCCCCGGCAGCGGTCATCCGCGCACTTCTTGGGATCACGGTCGGGCCGGTATTCGCCCAACCAACCGGTGAAACCGTAGAGGCCATGCTCGCTCAAGCGCTGCGCTACCGCGATATCGACCCCGAACGCGTCGTGCTGAAACTGCCGATGTTTCGGATTGGGGTAGCGGTTTCGCGAGAGCTCGCGGCACGAGACGCGCGCTTCGCCTTCACGGCAACCTACACGGGCGCGCAGGCGTACTGTGGCGCGCTCGCGGGTGCCGGATGGGTGATCCCCTATTTCGGCAGACTGCGGAAGTCGGGCATAGACGCCGCGGAGCGGATCGGCGAGATGGCGCGCGTCCTGTCGGTGTTGCAGTCGCCCGCGCGGCTACTGGTCGCGAGCGTCAAATCGTCGGCAGATCTCATCGAGGCGACACTCGCGGGGGCACAAGACGTGACGCTCCCACCTGAGATAATCGAAACGCTCGCCGACGACTCACTCAGCGGCGCCGCGATCCGGCAGTTCGAGTCCGACGCCAGCCGGCTCGCGCTTTCGCTCGCCGAGTAAGATAGGACCACTCAGCTACTCCCTTGCTACGCTCGCTGGGCACGCTGTAGCATGGCTACCTCGGTGACTTAGATGCGTTTGGGCAGCCCAACTGCTCTGACGGAGCGATATGTGCCAGGCATGTCGGGAGCCTGAATCGCGCCTCGGATGGCATATATCCTGCATGCTCGACGCACTACCTGCGCATGCCCGTACTGGAGGAGAAGTCGTGCTCAATTCCAACCCGCTGGATGACTCTCAGCAGACGCCGCGTGCTCCCCAGCCGGGGAGCGAACCGCACGCTCGGCCATCCTCTCGCTCCCAGTCGCGCATCGCCTCAGACACGACCTCGACTCAGCCCGCACTTGATTTGGCTGCCCAACTGAGTGACCTGACGCATGCGTCTGGCTCAGGGGCGAAACGTGCGCAAGCCGCTCTCCGCATCGGCGCGCGATTGCTTCCCAGCGTCGAGGCACTGGAAGTGATTGCTCTGGAGGCTCGCTCGCCCCGTCAACTGCGCTCGCTCGCGCATCACGGGGCCGCGCACGACTCATCTTCATTCCTATCGACTGGACCCGACGCGCCCGCTACGTTGGGCTTCGGCAACGATGTCGACATCCGCGTGTTTGAGCGCGGACAGGTCACGCAGACTGGCTCGACAGTGTTTCTTCCCCTGTCGTCGGCGTCCGGGCGAGTCCTCGGCGCACTGGTGCTCACGCTCAAGAACGTGGCGATGCCCAGCTCCGCGGAACGCACGCTGCTCGTGAACACGCTTCGCACATTACTCGAGCGCCGGGCGGAGGAGTCGGCGGCGGATCGTGCCCACGAGGCCGCGCAGCGCATCCAGCGCTTCGCCACCGGCCCCGCGTCAGCCAGCGATGATATGCTCCGCCAGCTCGCCGGCACCGTCGCGGAGCTGGTCGAGGCGTCCCGCGCGGCGCTGCTTCTTCGGGATGGCACGGCGCATGTGCTGGATGTCTCCACCGCGGACGTCGCCGAGGTGGACCTTCCTCCGCAACAGGTCGACAGTCTCTTTCAGATGGTCACATCAGAGATGCCCCGGATCGTGTCTCCGTCATCGGGAGGCGCCCTCTGGAGGGCGCTTGTGCCGCTCGCCAGGACCGAGCGCGTCGGGGGCTCCGCAGGGCCCTCATCTATGCTCGTACTGCCCGTCTTGGTGGACGGGGCTGTTTCCGCGTTGATTGTCGTGCCCGATGCCGGCGCGGATGTCAGCCGCCAGCACGAGGCCCTACTCAGTGCGGCTGCCGCCACCGCCGGCGCTGCTCTCGCCCTGCACCAGAGCGACGAGGTGGCACGAGAACGCACCCACGCGTACGACGCCTTCATCTCGATGACCGCCCATGAGTTGCGTAGCCCGCTCACGACGGTGAAGGGATACGCACAGTTGCTTCTTCGGCAGTCCCGCAAAGTCCAGGTCCCCGACGTCATCCTGCGGTCGGCGGACGCCATCGAGCAGCAAGCCGGACGGATGTCAGAGATGATCGACGCGCTTCTCGACGCCGCCCGCATCCGTCGCGGTCGGCTCGATCTCTCGATGAGAAGGGTAAATCTGCCACACGTGCTTCCTGATTGGGTGGAGCAGTGGCGCGCGGAGTACCCATCACATGAGCTCCGTCTGCTTATCGCCGACACAGACCTCGAGTTGGACGCGGACCTCCGCAGGCTACATCAGGCCCTGCGAGCGCTGATCGACAACGCCGCGCGGTACAGCTCACCCGAGGCCACCATCGAGCTCTCGCTCACCTCGGGGGATGGTCGTGCGGTTCTAACCGTCGCCGATGAAGGCATCGGGGTCGCCCCAGCAGACCGCGACCGCATTTTTGAATATCTCTATCGTGCGCCCGTGACAGAGGCTCGCAATCTCTCCGGACTCGGACTGGGACTCTTCCTCGCGCGCAGTATCGTGGAACACCACGGCGGCACCCTCGTATTGGAAGCAACCGCCCCAGAGCGCTTCGCGGGCAGCCTCTTCCGCATCGAATTGCCGCTAGCGCATGAACAATGACCGGCGACGTGGCGCCTTCCTGCGGGTCACGGAGCTCCGTGACCCGCCCGATGCCTCACGCAGAGCTCAGGCAAGCTCAGGACTGTAGTGGATGGCTATAGGAAGAGCCATACCAGCAGCGGCGCGCGGCTCCAGAGAGGGACGCGCACGCGCACTACGTCGATGAGATCGAGTCGATGAGCCAGGTATTGCCATCGAACTGTGACAACTGGACCGCATAGCGCATCGAGCTGGCAGATGCCCCACGAACCACCGTCACGGTCACTGAGGCATGGCCCGCGTTGTCCGTCGTGACCGCACCAATGCTAACGCTCTGGACCCGTCCGTTTTGCGCATCATCGCCCTGCAGCCCCGCGATAAACGCGCTCCTGGAGGATGGGTCGTTCCGCGTGGCGGAGACATATTGCCATGCCCGATTGTCGTCTCCAGCGCGCAACGCGGCGAAGTAGCCCGACACACTCGCCGCAGGCGATGATTGATCGGGCGGAGCGAAAGCGCCGGATGCGGTCGAGAACACGAAAGCCACACCAGCGCCGAGGATGAACATCGCCAGTATAACCACGCCCCACATCAGCACGCGTCTGCGGTGCGGTCGCACGCGCGTGTCTGTAGCAACACTTGCCACCGTCTGGCTTGTAAAGGCTGGCGGCGTTATAGGCGGTGGCAGGCTCGCCTGTGAGAAGGACGCCTCCCGAGCGGTTCCAGACGGCACAGACGGCGCGGAGTCCAGTGCGCGGTAAGGTGTCGACAGTCCGCCTCTAAAGGCGAGGCCAGCGTGAGACACACTTCGATCCGCGCCTGTCTGCCCTTCCGCGCGGCCGAATCGCAGCGGCGGGAGACCCTGTGCCGCCGACTCCGACCGTGAGCGCGGAAATGAGGCCGGCGGAGGCGTCGCCGGGCGTATCGCGGGCAGTGATCCGCTCAGACCAGCGAGCTGTCCACTCTGATCAAATCCGCCAGAATGGGCTCCCGAATATGGCACGGACGTACGCTGTTCCACATGTGGAGAGGTCAGCGGTCCCGCTCCGCTCGCGCCGAAGCCCGCGCCGCTGGCGCTCGTGTCATTCCGTATGCTGGCTATCTCTGCCGTCAATGCGGCTACGAATTCGGGCACCGTATGAAAGCGGTCCGTGGGGCGAATCGCGAGCGATCGCACGATCGCCGCGTCCGCGCTTCCGCTCACCAGCGGATTTAGTTGCCGCACGTGCAGCAGCGGCATGTCCAGCGCCACCCGTTCGACGGCTGTAGGCGGAAGTCTGCCGCTGAGGAGGTAATACAGCGTTGCGCCCACGCCATACACGTCGGACCACGGTCCTGATTGCCCGTTCGCAGTGTATTGTTCGGGTGGGGCGTACCCTTCCGTGCCTGCCTTTCGCACGAACGTATTGGTGTTGTTCGCTCCAGGCAGATGCTCCTTCGCGATGCCCAGATCAACCAACACGGGATGCCCGGTCGGGGTCACGATGATATTGGCGGGTTTCACATCGCGGTGGAGAATAGGCGGCACACGGCTGTGGAGATAGGTGAGAGCATCACAAATCGGCAAGATCCACGCGACGACATCATGCTCGGCGAGAGGACGCCGGCCACGCCGCGCAAACTTCTCCTCCAGGTTCTCGCCTTCCACGAAATCCATGAGGAGATACAGCCGATCACCCCAGGCGAAGGATTCGCGATATCGGGGAATGGTGGGGTGATGCAACGACTTGAGCCATTCGGCTTCCAGCGTGAACTGCTTGCGCGCGCCGGGAGCCTGGTCCGCGAGTTCCTTCAACGCAAAGACGGGCTCACCATCGGCGGCGGTGTCCGTCACCTTATAGACCGTGCCCAGACCGCCCTGACCGACAACACCAATTACCTGATATCGCTCTCGCACCTGTGTGCCGAGCCGTAGCGCAGCACCCGCGCCAGTGGTCATCGAAGCGAGCTCCCGTCCACCCACATCCCCGGCATCGGTCTGGCGCCTCTTTGCAAGCCGCTTGAACACCGCTCGAACGCCCTCAGTATAGCGGTCATCCGCAAGCCGGTCAAGCAAGGCGTAATACCAAGATGCGTCACGCTGTGCCTGTGTTCAAGTGGCTCGGCGGGGCGTGGCGTCAAAGCCGGCACGCACCGAACGAGCAGGGAGTCGACGGCGCGGAAGGCATGTTATAATGCGCACATTGGCACAGTCGACCAGCAGCACTCACACACGCGGCCGGTCAGGCTGACTGATGGCCGCCTCAGTGGCGACGGAGCCCGAAACAAAGGAGTTTGCGGGTGTTGGTGCGCGTATCTACCGCACACATGAGTCGACAGCGCTCTCCGTCACGGTGGGCATCGCGCTCGCCCGCCGCCTCTGTGTCTACACCGGCCTGGGCGCGTCGTCCGCAGCCGCCAAGTGCGGCGTGGACACGCTGCCTGCGACTTCCTCTGTGTACGCGGGACCGTACCTACCCGTGCGACGTCATCCGTCGCGAGCACTCTCCACCGAATCGCCCCTCCGCACATCGACGATACCCTGCATAACCTGTGGGGAGCCGGAGAGCGACAGACACGCCCCGGCACACGTCGCTGGCCAGAAGATATGACGTGTACGTCTCTTCTACGCACTCGACATACGGCGCACCATTCGCCGAGGAGGCAGATTCTCGTGGCAGACACAGACTTCATGCCCATCAAGAACTGGGACTACATCGAGTTTTACGTCGGCAACGCCAAGCAGGCGGCAGTCTACTACACGACCACCTTCGGCTTCACGCCCGTGGCCTACATGGGGCTTGAGACCGGCACCCGCGACCGCGCCAGCTACGTGCTCGAACAGGGGAAGATCCGGCTTGTGCTCACCACCGCGCTCGGGCCGGATAGTCCTATCGCACAGCATGTGCTGCTACATGGCGACGGCGTGAAGGACATCGCGCTCGAAGTGCCGGACGCCGAGCGCGCCTACAACGAAGCGCTCAAACGTGGCGCTCGCGGTGCACTTGAGCCAACCGTGCTCGAAGACAGATACGGCCGCGTCAAGCGCTCCGCCATCTACACGTATGGCGAGACCATTCACAGCTTCATCGAGCGCGAGGACTACGCCGGACCGTTCCTCCCCGGCTACGAGGCGTTGGAGCCGACGGCGGCGCAGCGCTCGCACCAGACCGGGCTGGCGGCCATCGACCACGTCGTCGGCAATGTCGAGCTCGGCAAGATGAACGAGTGGGTCAAGTTCTACGAAGACGTGCTCGGCTTCAAGCAGATGATCCACTTCACCGACGAGGCCATCAGCACGGAGTATTCGGCGCTGATGTCGAAGGTCATGTT
>CAYRVF010000183.1:4889-7104 GCA_964427535.1 uncultured Ktedonobacterales bacterium | reverse complement strand
GTGGCCGGCATCCTCGGCCTGTTCACGCTCGCCTTGACCTGGATCGCGGTGATCGCCGGATTGTCTGCGAAATCCGTGGACGGGGCGGCCGCCTTCTCGTACCCGCTCATCTTCCTGCCATTCATCAGCTCGGCCTTCGTGCCCACTGCCTCGATGCCGGGTCCCGTGCGTGCCTTCGCGGATAATCAGCCGGTCACCTCGATCGTCAACACGATCAGAGCCCTGCTCGAGCAGCAGCCGGTCGGAGGCGAAATCTGGATCGCCCTCGCCTGGTGCGTCGGCATCCTCCTCATCGCCTATGCGTTCGCCATGGTGGCCTACCGGCGCAAAATAGCCTGACATAGCGGTGGCCCCAGCCGCCTCTGATCGCTGGGGCCACCAACCACGACGCTCCTCGACGCCACATTGACGCCATATTGGTGGCTCTTTCAAAAGTGGGGGTGTAGCGGCGGGCGTTCCCCACCGCCTGGAGGGATGAGGGCGCTGTGGTGGGAGAATCCGCATGTCTACGTCCGTGCTCCTGACCGCAAGGCGCTCATGTTTGACGCGACCTTCTCTGCCCCGAATCTCGACACCCTCTGCCTGCTCGACCGGCATGGCCTGACGGCGATTCGGTCCGGAACCGGCAGATGATCCCCTCGACCAGGCGACGATGATCCTGGAACGGCCTGCCACCCCGACGAGGAGCGACCGGCATCAACGGCGCGATCCGAGCCCACGCAGCAGCAGACAGAGCACGGGGACGCGACACACACCCCGCCTCCCGTCAACACCCGTACAAGGTGAGGAGACACGCCCTAGCCACACTCTACTTGGATTGCCGCACGTCACTGCACATGCGGACGGGGTAGCGTTTCTTGCAATGAGCACTAATCGCGCGCGCGGACATACTGCTCAGGCCAGGGCGCCTCGGCGTGGAGCGTGCGCGCGGCGGCCAGCGGCCAGTTCGGATTGCGCAGTTCTGCCCGCGCCAGCGCGACGAGATCAGCCTCGCCGGTGCGGATGATCTGGTCGGCCTGCTCCGGCGCGTTGATCATGCCGACGGCGATGGACGGCATACCGCTCTGGCGCCGCACGGCCGCCGCGAACGGCACCTGATAGCCAGAGCCCACGGGAACGCGGACGCGCGCGACATTTCCCCCCGACGAGCAGTCGAATGCGTCTACCCCGTCATCGCGCAGCACGCTGGCGAGCGCGACGGTCTGCTCCAGGTCCCATCCGTGCGTGCCGGGGACCTTTTCGAGCCAGTCCGTCGCCGAGACGCGGACGAAGAGCGGCAGTCGAGCGGGCCAGACCTCGCGAATCGCGCGCACCACCTCGACGGTCAACCGGATGCGGTTCTCGAAGCTGCCGCCGTACTCGTCCCCGCGGAGATTGCTGACAGGCGAGAGGAACTGATGGAGCAGGTAGCCGTGCGCGGCATGCAGCTCGATCACTTGAAAGCCCGCATCAAGCGAACGGCGTGCGCCCTGACGGAAAGCGTCGACAATCGCCCGAATCTCGTCATGCTCCAACACATGCGGCACCTGATACCCTTCGTCGAAAGGCACCGGACTCGGCCCGACGACCTGCCAGCCGCCCTGCTCCATCGGCAGCGGTCCACCGCCGTCCCATGGCCGGCGGGTGCTGGCTTTGCGCCCTGCATGGGCTAGCTGAATACCCGGAGCCGCGCCGTGCTCGGCGAGAAAGCGCGTGATGCGCGCGAGTGGCTCGACATGCTCATCGCTCCAGATGCCCAGGTCTTCGGGGCTGATGCGGCCCTCGGGGGTGACGGCGGTAGCTTCGGCGCAGACAAGGCCCGCACCGCCGACCGCACGCGCGCCGAGATGGACCAGATGCCAGTCGGTCGCGCGGCCGTCGCGGCGCTCCACCGAGTATTGACACATCGGCGAGACCATGATGCGGTTGCGCAGTGAGATCTCGCGGATTGTAAGCGGCGCGAAAAGGTGCGGCTGGGTGGAGGGAGACGGCATATACGAGACACTCCTCTAATAAGCGTTGCTGGTGGTGAGAAACGCCGCCGTGGGCATGCCCGGCGAGTATGGACCGGCAAGCTCCTGGAACACTGCCTGGCTGTAGTACTCTCTTACTATACAAAATATAGCAAGATGGGCGCCTCCGTCGCGAGCTCACTCTTGCCGCCGGTCCTGATGAGGGGCGAAGGCACCGCCAAGGCACCGCCGCCACAGGGGCCATCGCACTTGACGAGGACTGG
>CAYRVF010000183.1:0-4789 GCA_964427535.1 uncultured Ktedonobacterales bacterium | reverse complement strand
AAGGCACCGCCAAGGCACCGCCGCCACAGGGGCCATCGCACTTGACGAGGACTGGTTCCTCCGCTATAGTGGCCCCGGTTGCTCTCGTATGCCGCGACGCGCGCTGCCGAGCAACTGAGCAAGACGAAGGAAGGGTTATCCATGAATGCCGGGTTGAGAGGCGTGCCGGACCCTCGGACAACGCCGAAGCGCCTGGGCCGGAGGCTCTCGCGTGCGCTGTGCGCGCTGGGGACCGCGCTGCTGGCGTGTGTGCTGCTGGCGCTTGGCGCGGTCGTCGGTGCGCCATCCAGCGTGAGCGGCGTGCCTGTCGCGCGTGCTGGCGCCGCCATCGCGGCTACCGACTCGCCGACCGCGACACCATCCGCCACCTCGACACCCGCGCCGGTGAACCCTGGAACCTTCTCGCTGGTGAGCCCGTCGTCCGGGCAAGGGCCGGTTGGCGCGCACGTCACCGTGAGCGGCGGCAACTGGACGAACGGGCAGGTGATGATAGGGGCCGCACAGCCCGGCAGCCAGTGCGGCGCGCCGTCGTCGTGGTCGACGAAGTTCGGCAACTCGCAGCCCGACGGGAGCGGCAACTTCTCCTTCACCCTCGTCTGGCCTACCTCGCTCGCGAGCGTAAACAGCCAATACGATATCTGCGTCAACTACGCCGGTACGCCCACCGCGACGACACCGTATGTGCCATACACTGTGCTGTCGAGTAGTTCGCCTGTGCTCTCGTTCTCCGCGTCGAGCGTGCAGGTTGGGCAGTCCGTCACCATCTCGGGCGCGAATTACTTTGGGGCGTCGAGCATTTTGTTACAGGCGAGCGTCGCGGGTGGCGCACCGCGTACACTGGCGACAGAGACCGCTGGCAGCGACGGCACGTTTAGCTACACGTACCAGCCGCTCGCCTTGGACACAGGCACGGTGACGATCTCGGCCGACTCAACCCGTGAGGGGAACGCGGACCCTGCGCTGCAGGCGACGGCACAGATCACCGTCGGTGCCGCGCCAACCGCGACGGCGACCCTGCAGCCGACGGCGACCGCGGCCGCGCAGACGCACGCGTCAGCTCCGCCTAGTGACACCTCGAACGGGCCGAACGCGTTGATCATCGTGCTGGTAGTCATCATCCTGCTGGTGCTGGTCGCGACGGCGGGCGTGATCGTCTACATGGTAATGCGCCGCCGTAACGAGCCGCCCGATGGCGACGACGGCAACGGCTACCCGCCTGACGGCGGCTATGGCGGAACCGGCCGCGTGCCCGCGACCGTGCCAGGGTATGGTGATCACGACCCCTTCGCTGTTCCCGGTCAGTACGGCCGGGGAGGCGCAGGCGGCGGCTATGCTCCCACGCCGACCGAGACGATGCGCGGCGCGGGCATGGGCGGCGTGGCACAGTGGGATGAGGCAGACCGGGGGCCGGGTCCAGACTGGCAGCCGCGCCCGATGACAGGCATTCGCCGGACCGGCGAGCCGGAAGAAGGCTTCTCGCAGTACCCTGGTGCATCCAGTGCGTTTGATGGCTTCACTCGCGAAGATCAGGCGCAGGGCATGCGTCCACCGGCGGACCCCTGGGCGGGCGCGACGTCGGGTTACCCACAGCAACCGTCACAGGATCGCTGGGGGCCAGGGCAGTTCGGAACGGGGAGCCAGTTTGGTCCGCCGAACGCGCCGCCGTCGCAGCCACACCGCGGTGCTGACGGTCTCGCGGAGCAGGGGGGCTGGGATGATCCGTGGATGACGCGCGCCGATGGGCCCTATAATCCGCCGTCGCAGCGCCCAGAGCCGCCTCAGCCTCCGAGTCAGCCAAACCGGGGCCAGCCGCAGCGACGACCAAACACTAACGACGATCAAGGCTGGTAGCGCCAAAAGAGGAAGCACACCTCTCCGCCCGCCAGCAGCAGAACGCGGAAGCCGCGAATGGATCAGCGATGACATCCATTCGCGGCTTCGCTGTCTCCACTGAGGTCTATCGGGCATCGCTCGCGAGCACCTGGCGCACGGACTCGTCTTCGGATTGCTGCTCCTGGCGTAGGTCACGCCGATTCACGAGCAGCGGCCAGACGAGGGTGGCGGCAATGGCGACGAGCAGCAGCGCCGGACCGACATTCCATCCCGCGCTGGTGACTGAGGTGTCTGGTGTGGTGATGGAGGCTTGTTCTAGGGCGAGGCTGTGCTGGCGGGCCTGCGCTACCAGCATTACGCCGAGCGGCAGTAGGCCCGCCAGCCACCACTGGACGCGGCGGCTCACGTCGGCAAGGCTACCGATGCCAAGCAGCCACCACAGCGCAACGAAGGTGTACGCCTCCAGCAGGTAGTAGGGCCAGAGCATGTTGACGAATAGCGGGTGACAGAGGCTGCACACCGCAAGCAGGCCATACATCTCGCGCGAGCCCACCGCCATCGCAGGGCGTCTCAGCAGGATGACACTACTCAGCGCCACGGTAGCCAGTAGTATCACGAGCCCATCAGAGCCTCGTGCGGCCAGGGCGAGTGGCGTCTGTCCGAGAAGCGTCCACACGTTGCCACCGACGAGTGGCTCGGTGCTGTGGAAGCGGACGAGCGAGTAGAGCACGTCCGGCGCGTCGGCAAGCAGGAACGGGAGCAGGCCGCAGACGACCACGCCGCCGATCGCGCCGCAGAACATTACAACGGTTCGCCACTCGCGGCGCCGCAGCACCAGCAGCACGACCGGAATGACCACCACAAGCGCCGTCGTGCGCGTGAGCAGAGCCAGTCCAAGCACCGCGCTAGCCCGTAGCGGACGGTCTTCTCGTAGCAAACGGATGCCGAGATGCACGAGCCAGAGCATCAGCGGCTGCTCGATGTGACCGTAATAGATCATGCTCTGCCACAGCTGGAGCGAGAGCAGGAAGACCTCGTAGACCAGCAGCCGGCGCGGGCCCCTCAGCGGTTGGGGAGCGACACGGTCGATGGCATGCACCGCCTCGCGAGCGGCCAGCAGAGGGAAGAGACTGAACGCCGCCATCACCAGCAGGCGGGTGAGTGTCATGCTGTGCGCCCAGCCGAGCGCGCCCGCGAGCGCGACGACGGGTGCCAATACGGCGATGCTGACGGGGCCGTTCGCGAGCGGATAGCCGTGCCGCAAGCCGATGGTGTATATGTGCAGTGGATGCCCGGCGAGAGCCACCTGTGCGGCTGGCAGATAAATCCACTCCAGATCGCTCGGGTGCGGGTGCAGCACGCTGAGCGCGGCCCAGCCCGCGAGGTAGAGCGCGACCAGCGCGATCTTGCCTGGCTGCACAAGGGCCGCTCGCCGAGGAGTCGTCACACCCATTACCTCCGGGAAGACTCTCCCCTGTTCGCGTTCGTTTGTAGCGCCGGCAAGGCTGCGGCAACGTATGCGCTCTTCCCTGGCGCATGCAATTTTAGGGTGTGTGCCCGGGAAAGGTGACCTTAGTGGTAAGGGGACGATACATGAGGATAGTCTGCGGCGCAACAACGGCAGGACTTCGACACTTCTCAAGGCAGAGTCTGCTCAGATATCACTTCCTCTGCTTCTGGCTCGATATGGCGGCGGGTGAGTGCGAAGACGAGGGCGAGCACGGGCAGCAGCGCAAACGAATACGGCAGCACATTATTCACGAAGTAGAACGAGGCATTCAACTGGTCTGAGTACCCGCCCCGACCAAGGATACCGAAATCCACCGCATATGTCAGGCATGCGGGCACGTACGCACAGACAACGCTTGCGACAACGAGCGCGACGAGCCAACCCCAGCGGCGGCTCTGCCCAGCCAGCAGACAGGCTATGCCCGCCGCCGCCACGGCCAGCCATGTGTCGGTCTGTCCAAGGAGCACCCTCGTGAATAACAGGCGAATTACGTCCTCTCTCGATCCAGCGGTCGCTGCTACGCCATACCATGTGTTGGCGTTTGGAAAGAGCAGCACCTGCACGGCATAGGTAACAATCGATAGACAAGCCACGACTCCGAGTGCTCGATACGATCCGCGCACGTGCTCTATCCTCTTTCACTGGCGCCTGGCCGGTTGTGTTACCTGTGGTTCGTCCGCATCATGCGGTGCGTCAGCGCCTGATGCTCGTGTTCGCGCGACCTAAGCAATACGCGGCCGCGCCTAGTGTTAGTCCTTGGAGGGCACAGATGGCCAGTGCGCCGCGTTACCGTCGCATATCGCAGCACACTTGCCCTCGGCCAGTGTACCATACTAGCTGCGAATGGCCAGAATATGGAGCGGTGACTGTTTGCCAGACCGAGGGTATGGTTGCGACGCCTGCTTGAAGGAGGTAAAATTTGCGCAAAAGTGCGTCTGGCTGGTGTGGGAAATGGAAGGGTGACGTGGAAACGAAGATCTGCACCAAGTGTGGGCCGCCAGCGCAACCCATAGAATATTTTGCGATACGCAGCCGCTTGCGGGGAACTAGGCAGGCCATGTGCAAAAGCTGCCAGCGTCGGTATGGTCGAGCACATTACCAGGTATATCGAGCAAAGTATATTCAGAAAGCACGTGTTCGAAACGCTGAACAGAGTAGGCTCAACGCGGAGTACTTGATCGAGTATCTACGCGAGAACTCGTGTGTCGATTGTGGCGAGAGGGACATTGTGGTGCTGGAGTTTGATCATTTGCGCGACAAGGTGATGGACGTCTCAGCTCTTAGTCGTGAAGGGTACTCTTTGGTCAAGCTGAAGCAAGAGATTGCCAAGTGTGACGTTGTGTGCGCAAACTGTCATAGAAGGAGGACGGCCAAACAATTCGGATGGTACAGACTCCGGTGATTGCATTTTTGCGCCCGTAGCTCAACGGATAGAGCATCGCACTT
>CAYRVF010000182.1:0-7454 GCA_964427535.1 uncultured Ktedonobacterales bacterium | reverse complement strand
TCCCAGGTGCCGCGCCACGCTCCGCTATCGTAATACTCCTGCGAGCGCCACCAGGGAATCTGCGCGTTGCCCAACACCAGCCGGCCAAATGCCTCCTGCCGTGCCAGCGCGTACACCTGTTGCGTCGCGGGGTCGAAGCGGTGCTGGCTGATGACGGCCAGCTTGACGCCCATCTCCCGTTGCACACCCAGCATCCGCGCGATGGCCTCGCGGCTGACCTCCATCGGCTTCTCGACGATGACGTGGCGGCCGCTCCGCATGACGTGACACGCCAGCTCGCCGTGCAGTCCGCTCGGCACACAGACGTTGACGACGTCGAGCTGTTCGCGTTCGAGCATCTCGACCGGATTGGTGTACGGCGTGGCCGAATACATGTCGGCCAGCCGCTGGGCTTTCTCGGCGACCACGTCGGCCACAGCCACGAGACGCGCGCCCGGTATCGCGCCGATGGCCTGCGCGTGTGCCGGTGCGATCACGCCACAACCGATGATCCCGAAGCGGACCTGCTCTGCCATTCGCTTTGCCTCCATCCTGCTTCTCGGATGTGATTTAGCCGCCGTCTTGCATGGCGGGGTTAGGCATGTCAGGCGCGTCATGCACCTTCGGCGAGAGGACGACCCAAGCGGCAGAGCGTCGCGCGCCACGGCGGTGTGGCCGCGGGAGCATACAAGAGCGGTCGCGTAGACTTCTCTACGGCCGTGGGGAACCCCACCCGGCCGCGAACATCGAAAAATGTAAGCGCTTGCAGTTTTGTTGGCGCGAGCATATCATAGCCAGCAAAACGCTGTCAATGGCCTCCTGGCCGTGGCATGCTGTCAGAGACAGTACGGCAGCGGCACGAGCATTCTGGGAGCGATTCCGGGGGAAGAGAGCGCGCGGATGACAGTCACGGCGTCGGAACCTGCGCTTGTCCGTATTACTCGCGAAGATCCGATCGGCCAGTTGCGGCAGCACACTGGTCTGATGGCGGCGTTGGGCAGCGAGCGCGACAGGCCAATGCTCGACTGGGTGGAGGCCGTACCGCGCGCGCTCGCCGATGGCGACCACCTGGAACGCGTCGAGGCGGAGGCGCGCAACCTGCTTGCTCAGGGGATCCACCATCTCGTCTGGGCGGGCATGGGAGGCTCAGTTCTGACCGTGCGGGTGCTTCGCGCGCTCGGGTTTTGTGGCGGCTCAGTCACCATCCATCCCCTGGATAGCACCGATCCCGCCGCGCTCAACGCGCTCCTCGACGAGCTGGCGCGGGCGCATGGCATGTCGCTGCCAGAGTGGTCCAGCTCCGCGGCGGAAGCACCAGTGGATGCGAGCGACCCCGCTCTCTGCCACCGCCTGTTCGCGGATGTCGCGATGGTGGGCGTCGCGATGGGGATGACATCTGAGGAACCTATCTCGCATCTGGAGTGGTTCGCCGGGCTGCTGGAGCAGGGCGGGCTGGCCCTCAGCGACCACCTGCTGGTGATGTCCATTCCGGGGTCGTATCTGGAGCACTACGCGTCTAGCCATCGTGTGCCGAGCCTTCCGCTCCAGCTCGACGGCGGCGCGGGCACGCCGGGCCGCATGAGCGCGCCCGCGACACGTGTCTTCCTGTTGCCCGTCGCGCTCGATCTGGCGGCGCGCGGCGCGGCGCCCGGCACGTTACGCACCATTCTGCGCCACGCCTGGGCCGCCTATGACCTTGACGGTGCGGCGGCCGCTCCCGCGCGGCATCGCTACGTGCGGCTCGCCGCCACGCTCGCGGACGCCGCCGTCGATGGGGTCTGTGCCCTGTACGTGGACTTGCCCGCACCACTGGAATCGCTGCGGTGGTGGATGGAACAGCTCATGGAAGAAAGCCTGGGCAAGGGCGGCAAAGGCATCGTCGTTTTCGCCGATCAGTCAGTGTCTGCGGCGCCTCCATCAAGCTCGAACCCTGCTGGTGCGGTGCGGCTACAGGTGAGCGCACAGCCGGAGGACGCATCCAGCGCACCACCAGACGGCGCCTTCCTGCTTTCCGAGCCACTGCTCGGCGCGCCCTCCCTGGAGCAACGTCTCGCGGGACTCGCGACCGTCTTCCTCGGTCTGCAGCTCAGCATGGTCCTCTACGGCTACCTGCATGAGATTCACTTCGCCGGTCAGCCAGCGGTCGAGGACTACAAACGCCGGACGCGAGAGCTGCGCGAGGCGGGGAATCCTCTCCAAGCTGGCAAGGAGGCCTGCGCCTGGATCACCGAGGGCGCGCTGACCCTGCTGCCACCGCCCGAGGCTCCCTCGCGTGAGCACGGCTCTCGCCAGGCGGCCGCATCGGCGGAGCGGAGAATCGCGGCAAGCCTGTCGCCCTCGCTCCGTTACCTCGATCTCACGATCAACGGCGAGATGCCCGAGCACTCGTGGGATGAGGTCGAGCGCCATCTGCGGTACCTCGGCAATGTATGTCTGGGCGTGCCGGTCAAGCTGCGGCGCGCGCCCGCCTCGTATCACTCCACCGAGCAGAGCGAGATGGATGGACCCGACGGCGTGGTCAGTCTGCGTGTGCTGGCTGAACATCACCCCCCCTGCCTGCTCGGTGAATACGATGACACGTTCTTGCAAGCGCAGGCCGTCGGCACGTGGATGGCGATGAACGGGCAAGGGCGCGCCTGTTACTTGCTAGTGTATGATGCGGCCGACGATGCACTTGGGCCCGCGCTCTATAGGCTCCTCGACGCGCTTGCGCAGGTAGTCACAACTTGACCCACACAGGGTATCAGTGTAGTGGATGACCGAAGGGAAGCGGAGTCTCGAAGGTTGAATGAGCGAATGTACGAGCATGTCACATCGCAACTACGCACGCGGGGCGACGAGCACGACCAGTTGCTCGCGGACGCATCGGCGACGCTGGAGAATGTCGCGCGCGTGGCCGGGGTCTCGACGGCCACAGTCTCGCGCGTCATCAATAACCTCCCGACGGTGGCGCCCGGTACGCGACAACGCGTGCTGGATGCCGTCGCGCAGCTCCACTACACGCCGAACTTTGCCGGTCGCAGCCTCGTCACGCGACGCACGAAGACGCTCGGCCTCATCATCACCGACATCACCAATCCGTTCTATCCCGCCATCGTACGCGGGGTCGAAGCGGCCGCGCTCGCGCTCGGGTTCAGCGTGCTGCTCTACGACACGGCCGACGACAAGCAACGCGAGGCGCAAGCGCTGCAGTTGCTAGGCGAGCGGCAAGTCGACGGTCTGGTGGTCTGCTCCTCACGACTGGGCAAAGCTCGCTTGGCGCAGATCGCGCATGGCAAGAAGATCCCCATCATATTCATCAACAGCACGTACGCCCCCGACACCGTCGGCACGGTCGAGACGGATCACGAGTACGGCATGCGCATGGCAGTGGAACACCTCAGCCGCCTCGGACACACGCACATCGCCTACCTCGGCGGTCCGCCCGCCTCGCAGGTGCAACAGCGGCGGCTGGCGGCTTTCCGCCAGTATTGCGACGAGTTCCGCCTGAGTCACACCGAGGTCACTCCGGTGCCGACCGTTGCCGGTGGCGAAGCCGGCACGAGGGCGCTGCTGAGCGACGCTGCCCCCGGCACGCGCCCCACCGCCGTCATCATGTACAACGACCTGATGGCCGCGGGCGCCCTCGTCGCGGCGCGTTCCTGCGGACTTGTCGTGCCGCGAGACCTCTCGGTGATCGGTCACGACGACATTCCGATGGCGGCCCTGCTGACGCCTACGTTGACGAGTGTGCGCCAGCCGACACAGGAACTTGGCGCTCGCGCCGTCAACATGCTGGTCGCGCAGCTCCACAGCGGCACCAAAGCGAACCCCGTGCTGCTGAGTTTGCGTCCCGAGCTGATCGTGCGCGACTCCACCGCCGCGCCAGGCCGGTAGTGACACCCGGTCTTTCGCGCGTCCTCCCGCCGCGTGCGGTATGCTGACTTCTCGCGAGGATTGTAAGCGCTTGCAGAACTCGGCGACGTACCGTACCATAGTCGTGCGTGGGACGGCGCTTCGTCGTCGCGTTCGCACATCCGCTGTGGTGCGGAAGCGTCAGGAGACCACAATGAAGCTCGCCTATTCATCACTCGCGTGTCCCGGCTGGACGGTCGAAGAGGCCGCGGACGCCGTCGCCCGCTACCACTACGACGGCATCGAATGGCGTCTGGCCGACGGCGAGCCGATCTCGCGTACGACGCCCGACGCGGTGGTCCAGCGGGTCATCGCGGCCACGCGCTCGCGCGGGCTTTCGGTGGTCGCGCTCGATACCTCGTGCCAGCTTACGCAGGTAGAGGCGCACGCGCAGGATGAAAACGTCCGCGAAGCCGAATTCATGGTGGACCTCGCGCTGGAGCTTGGGACTCGGACGGTGCGCGTCTTCGGCGGACCGGTCCCCGACGGCGCGCCCGAATCCGAAGCGTTCGCGAGCGCGGTCGAGACACTGCGCCGGTGCGTGGCATACGCGGCGGCGCGCGGTGTTGTCCTGCTGGTGGAGACGCATGATCCGTTGTGGTCACGCAGCGCGAAAACGGCGGCGCTGGTAGATGCCATCGTCAGTCCCTCGGTCGCGGTCCTCTATGATGTGCTGCATCCGTGCCGGATGGGCGAAGCGCCGGAACAGACGCTCGCCGCGCTCGATTCGCGCATCCGGCTCGTCCACATCAAAGATGGCCGGCGTCCGCCGGACGGGTCGGAAGACTGGCCGCTGTGTGGCATCGGCGAGGGCGACGTGCCGCTGAAGGCCATCGCGGACGGCCTGCGCGCGCGGCACTACGACGGCTGGTTCACCTTCGAGTGGGAAAAGCGCTGGCACGCCGAGCTGGCCGAGCCGGAGGTCGCCTTGCCCGCCGGGCGCGCCGCGATTCGTGCGCTGGGCTTCGAGGCGGAGACCGCGCGATGACGCCGCTGCGCTATGCGATCGTCGGAGCTTCGGGGCAGATCGCCGCGCTGCATATCGCCGCCCTCTCGCACCTCGCGGACGCCGAGATCGTCGGCATGGCGGACGTCGTGGCAGAGCCGGGTGCCGCGCGTGCGGCGGAGGTCAGTGTGCCCTTCTTCGAGCGCCACCAGACCCTGCTCGAAGCAACGCGCCCGGACGTCGTCGTCATCTGCACTCCACATCCATCGCACGCCGCCCTCGCCATCGACTGCCTGCGTGCGGGCGCGCATGTGCTCGTCGAGAAGCCCATGGCCGTCGACGTTGCCGAGGCCGATGCCATGCTCGCGGCGGCGGAGGCTGCCGATCGTGTGCTCGCGGTGAATTTCCAGCATCGCTTCGATCCCGCGATCGAGGCCATGTCGGACTTCATCGCTACCGGTCAGCTTGGCACGCTCGTCCGTGTCGACTGTAAGGAACACTGGTTTCGCACGGACGCCTACTACCGCACGGCAGGCTGGCGCGGCACCTGGCGAGGCGAGGGCGGTGGAGTGCTGCTCAACCAGGCCAGTCACACCCTCGATATGCTGTGCTTCCTGGTTGGCCTGCCGTCATCGGTCGTCGGATGGTTGCGGACGCTTGGCCACACCATCGAATGTGAAGACACCGCCCAGGCGATGTTCGAGTACGCACAGGGTGCGCCTGGCATGCTCCAGGTGAGCACGGTGGAAGCTGGGGCGCCGCGCCGGATACACATCGTCGGCGACCGGGCCAGCCTTGAGCTGGTCGGCGACACGCTCACCATCACGCGATTCGCTCCCGCACTGAGCACCTACCGGCGCGAGAGTCCGGAGATGTGGAGCACCCCAGCGATCACCTCAGAGGCAATCGCGCTCGCGGGTCCGCTGGCGGCGGCTGAGGGCCATCTGGCAGTTCACAACGATCTGCGACAGGCCATCACGACTGGTCGCGCGCCCCGCTGCGACGGGGCATCTGGGCGTCTCTCCCTAGAACTCGCCAACGCGATTGTGCTCTCAAGCTGTGTGCGGCAGTCCGTATCGCTCCCGCTCGATCGCGGAGCCTACCGCGAGGTTCTGGCCGATCTGCGTTCCGGCCAGCGCACGATTCCTGGAGCCGTGCGGGCTACGGGCGCCGAGTGACACGAAGATGCCGACGCGGTGGGCAGGCACATGACGTTGCCGAATGCGGAGAGTTGTGCTGGACGGCCGCGTGTGCTGTCTCGATAGGGTAAGCCACGCAAAGGCTAAACACACATGGCACAGAACGTGCGGCCCCACACTGTGAGCCAGATGGCCCCAGCGGGAAGGCCGGACATTTCAGGGCACTGATGCTCCACATGCCCACACCTTCACTCGACGCCAGGCGGCGCCGTGGACGGCCGCGTCACCCTCCACCGGTACCGAAGGATAGCGGCACCGGCTACATCCCTGGCTGAACGCTCACGCCCTCACGCGCGCAATCTGGCGCACTATCACCTATGCGATCGAGCAGGGTGGGCTTCCGACGATGAGATGAAAGGAATTGGGATATGGCCACGAACGTTACCGTCGGGCTCCTGGTTCGACTGGAGGCGGCAGCGGGGAGGGAGGCGGCCGTCCAGCACATGCTCGAGGCGGCACTCTCGCTCGTCGAACAGGAGCCCGCAACAACCGCCTGGTTCGGGTTTCGTCTCGGCCCCTCGACCTTCGGCATCTTTGATGTCTTCCCGGATGAGTCGGGGCGTCAGGCACACCTCTCGGGGCGTGTCGCCCAAGCGCTGGCAGACAACGTCGACATGTTCTCGCAGCCGCCTCAGATCGAGCTAGTAGACATCATCCGCGCCAAGTTCCCATAGCGCGCCAAACAGGCGCGTTCTGCCCATGAAAGCCGCACGCACGAGCAGGGCACGTCCGTGGTGTCACGCGCTCAAAGAAAAACGCTCAAGCCTGAGAATTTCAGGCTTGAGCGTTTTGGGGGAGATGGGGAAGTGTAGGACTCCGCCATCCTCTCCCTCAAAAGTCGTAGGTCTCACGGGTTTGCGTCTTCCAAGTTCCATTGCGGACTTGATAAGGTCATCCTCTTCGACTCTCCCCACTCATGGGCTAGGGCCGCTGCGCGTTCAGTAGACGGTGGCGTCTTGACACGGATAGGGAGTCCCGACTGGTGTGCTGCTCAACGCTTAAACCCGGTGTGCCGGTGGAAGGTCTTCTATGCGGTAATACACGGGGCGCCCCAACGACCGGAGGATAGCCACCATCTCATCTGCCCCTTGAGAGGGACCCCCGATGCGTAACACCGCGTCGCAGCGTTGCGCGAGGAGCCTCGCAACGGGATGAAAGACGGCGTTAAACGCGTCATCGCCGAGGCTCGTTGAACCCGCGAGCCGCACGAGCGGTAAAGCCAGCGCTTCCCCCGTGATGGGAAGATGCCCCCGCCGCCACACCTGCAGTGCGGCGGCATACATGGCCTCCAAATTGGCTTCAATCAAGGCGGGATCGTCGTTGGTGCCAGAGCGATAGGGACCGGCCACAAGGATCATGAGAGGGGGAGAAAGGGCGTCCACAACGAGATCCTCCACATGTCGCTGATGTTGCCTACATCAGGCGCTACTACTTCA
>CAYRVF010000181.1:0-7488 GCA_964427535.1 uncultured Ktedonobacterales bacterium | reverse complement strand
ATATAGCCGAGCTGGCTGATGGTCGAGTACGCCAGCACTCCTTTGATGTCGTTATGCACGAGCGCGATGGTCGCCGCGAAGATCGCCGTGAAGCCGCCGATATAGCCGACGACGAGCAGCGCCTGTGGTCCCGCGACCGCCGCGTAGATCGGGAAGAGACGCGCGATCAGGTAGACACCGGCGGCGACCATCGTGGCCGCGTGAATCAGCGCGCTCACTGGCGTCGGACCAGCCATCGCGTCTGGCAGCCAGACGTGCAGCGGGAACTGCGCGGATTTGCCGACCGCACCGCAGAAGATCAGGATCATCGCGATCGTGACGGTCGTGACGTTGACACCGCGCGTGAGCGTGTTGAGCTGGGTGAAGCTGAACGTCCCGGTAGTGGTGAAGAGAATCAGAATGCCGATGAGCATGCCGAAGTCGCCGAGACGGGTGGTGACGAACGCCTTGAGCTGCGCGGGCGGCGGATACGGCACATCCGAGGTAGGATCCACATGGGGCGGCGGCGCGTGGTAGGACCAGAAGCCGATCAGCAGGTACGACGAGAGACCCACCAGCTCCCAGCCGATGTAGAGCACCAGGAAGTTCGCGCCCAGTACCAGAATCAGCATCGAGACGGTGAAGAGCGAGAGATACGCGAAGAACCGCGAGTAGCCGACGTCGCCTGCCATGTAGCCCGTCGAGTAGATGTGGACGAGCAGTGAGACGCCGGTGACGACGATCAGCATGATGGCGGTCAACGAGTCGACACGGAAGTCGATGGGATAGTTAAGCGGGCCGAACCGGAACCAGGTGTAGATGTGCTCCGTGTAGCCATTCTTGAGCAGCGTCGGGTCGCCGATGAGCTGAAAGAGAATGGCCACCGAGAGGGCGAATGAGCCCAGCATGCCGACGATGCCGACAATGCCGCTCACCTGCCCCCAAAATGGCGTGGGGCCGCCATGCTCGCCGTGGCCCGCGCCGGGTTCCTCTTCGAGCGCGCCGCCCGCGCCGTGCGCGCCAGACAACGTGTCGATGTCGGCCGCGCCAACCGGGCCACCCGGCGCGCCGGGATAGCCCGGCTCACCCTGATAGTGCGACACCGACTGCGCTCCCGCCCCAGTGGCATCCACAGCGGCAGCATTGTGCGTCGCGACCTCGTCCGCGTGCTCATGTGGACGCGATAAGAGGTCGAGCGGACGCGTGACGAGAAAGATGATCAGGAGCGCCGCGATGGGGAGCGCGGGCACCACCCAGACGTAGGCTACGGGAGACATAAAAATTACTCCGTCACGAGGTGCGCGGACCCGGAGTCGTTACGCGCCCAGGACCGGCGAGCATCGATGTTACCAGCGCATCAGATTGATCTCACCGACGTCGATCGTGTTCCTGCGGCGGTAGACGGCGATGATCATCGCCAGTGCCACCGCGGCTTCGGCGGCCGCGACCGTGATGATGAAGATGGCGAAGACCTGGCCCGTGAGGCGCGCGCCTGGCGTGGCCGGCGCCCCATGCAGAAATGCCGAGGCGTAACCGAGCAGTGTGATGTTGACGGCGTTGAGCATGATCTCGATGCTCATCAGAATCGACACCGCGTTTCGGCGGGAGAGCGCCCCAAACAGTCCGATGCAGAAGACAATCGCGCCGAGCACGAGAAAGGCGTTGAGTGTGATCACTGCCCTAATCCTCCCGCGCGATGATGATCGCGCCGACGATGGCCACGAGCAGCACAATCGAGGCGATTTCAAAGGGCAGCACGTAACTGTAATTGAACGGACTGTAGAGCAACTGCCCTATGCGCACGATTGTGCCGCCGTCGGTGCCCGCACCAGCCAGGTTCACGCTGGCACTGGGGTTGAGGAAGGCCATCTTGCTGCTGCTGACGGCGAAGATGATGCCGCCTGCCAGCACCACACAGATCAGCCCCGCGAGCACCCACTGCCGGTTGTAGGGGTTGCCTTCGCGAGTCATCGCACCCTGCGTTAGCATGATGGCGAAGAGCACCAGAATGGTGACCGCGCCAGCATAGATGAGCACCTGCACGATGGCGATGAACTCGGCATTGAGCAGCACATAGATGCCAGCCGCGGCGCCAAAGAAGAGCGCGAGGAAGAGCGCCGAGTGGACGATGTTCCGCAGCAGCACCACGGCCAGCGAGGAACCCACGAGAACAAGCGCGATCACGAAAAAGGCAATCGTACTCAAATCAACCATGAGGAGTCATCCTTTACCGACGCGGCTGAACCGTGTGGCCGACCGGAGGTACAAGGCGCGACGATGACAAGCAGAGCGATGAAATCACCATCTGTGATTGTATCATCCGATGTCAATTTGGCACGCTGCCTGCCGGTTCGCTCGTCGGGCACGGACGGCGTCGTCACGCCGTTGGCGTCCGCATAAGAAGACGGAGGAGTCCCCCCAGCCGGACACGCTACGGTACGAAGAAACCCCCTGTGAGACGACGAAGCCCTCCCACCAGCGTGGGAGGGCTTCGTTGCGGGCGCTTGCGAAGGTCGCGTTAGCGAATTTCGGCCTTTGCGCCCGCCTCTTGCAGCTTGGCCTGAGCGGCGTTAGCCTCGTCGCGCGAGACGCCCTCACGCACCGGCCGGGGGGCCGAGTCGACGAGTTCCTTGGCCTCTTTCAGGCCGAGGTTCGTCAGCTCACGAACCGCCTTAATGACGTTGATCTTGTTCGGGCCGATCTCCGTCAGCGTCACGGTGAATTCGGTCTGCTCCTCCGCGGCAGGGGCAGCGGCCTCACCCGCGCCGCCGGCCGCCGGCGCGGCGGCAACCGCAACCGGCGCAGCGCTCACGCCCCACTGCTCCTGCAGGGCCTTGCTCAGCTTCACCAGGTCAAGCACACTCATGTTGCTGAGCTGCTCGATGATCGTATCGACGTCTGCCATTGCTCTCCTCCATCCATCACCGCAGTGATGGGTTGTCGTCTAATAACCGCCGGACTCCGGCTGTATGGAACGTCTGTAACGGCTGCGCTACGCGGCTTCGCCGCCGAGCTGGCGGACGCGCGCGTCGAGCGTGTTAATCAGGTCGCGCAGCGGCGCGCTGATAGTTGAATAGGTCTGGCTCATCGGGGCTTGAATGGACCCGACCACCGTGGCGCGGAGTTGATCGCGCGGCGGAATCTTCGCGAGTTCCTCCACCTGCTGTGGTGAGATGAGTCCCCGTTCGAGGATGCCCGCCTTGACCTGCGCCGGCTTGCCCGTGCGTGCGGTGCGCAGGTAGTCCGAGATGGCCTTCGCCGGTGTGACCTCATCCCCATAACCGAGGGCAATGGACGTCTGCCCGCTCAGCGCGGATGAGATATCGCCGTAGCTCGCGCGCTCCGACGCGATGCGCAGCAGCGTGTTCTTGATGACATGCAGCTCGACGCCGGCAGTATCGAGGCGGCGGCGCAGATCCATCATCTCCGCGACCGTCAGGCCTTGTGTCGTCATGAGCACTGCAGCCCTGGCGCGCTCAAGCTTCTCGGTCATCTCGTCGATGACTGCGGCCTTTGCTGGTGTTGGCATCGTCGTGTCTCCCTTCCAGGGCGAGAGTCGGACCACAAGCGCCGGGTTCGCACCTGACCGAGCACCGCGTAGATCGCGGGGGTCCGCTGATCGCGGCAAAGTATCAATGCCGCCAGGAGGGAGCGGGAGGCAACAAAAAAGCCTTCGAGTCGCCGACTCGAAGGCCCACGTATCCAGAGAAGGGCATAGCGCACGACACTCGTGCGACGCCCATTCTGCGTTGTGGCAGTGTCCTTCGCCTCGGCAGGCCTTTGCGCTTAAGCGCTCCCTCTAGAGGAAGCGCACCTGCTGTCACTGGCAGACATGCGACTATTCATCGCGTTCCAAACGAGTATACCCTTCTCACGCCCCACCTGTCAATTCGAGGCGCGAGAAGGGCTACTACTAGCTCTGCGTTGCGGCGGTATTAGGCCGTCTTGAGCGCGAGCGCGGGCTGCAGATCGAGCCGGACGCTCGGCGACATGGTGGAGGCGAGTACGATGCTGCGAACGTACTGCCCCTTCGCGCCGGACGGCTTCGCGCGCACGATGGCGTCGAGCGCGGCGGTCAGGTTCTGCATGATCTGCTCGTCGCTAAACGAAATCTTGCCGATCGGAATGTGAATCAGGCTGGTGCGATCGACACGGAACTCGACGCGGCCCGCCTTCACCTCGCGCACGGCCCTGCCGACCTCGAAGGTGACGGTGCCGGTCTTCGGATTCGGCATGAGGCCGCGCGGGCCAAGGCGGCGGCCGAGGCTCGCGACCTTGCTCATGACGTCCGGCGTGGCGATGGCGACATCGAACCCGAGCCAGCCCTCGTTGATCTGCTTGATGTAGTCGTCCAGGCCGACGAAATCGGCTCCGGCCTGCTCGGCCTCGGTGGCGCGGTCGCCCTGTGCGAAGACGAGCACCTTCACCGACTTGCCGGTGCCTGCTGGCAGCGCGGCGGTGCCACGGACCATCTGGTCGGCGTGGCGCGGATCGACTCCCAACTGCATGTGCAACTCGATGGTGGAGTCAAAGTTGACGTAGCTGAGCTGCTTGAGCAGGCTCACGGCTTCGGCCGGCTCGTAGAGCTTGTTCTCGTCGACGAGCTTGGCGACCTGGAGATACTTCTTCCCGTGCTTTGGCATTGTGCTGTGCCCTCCTCGTGGCGCAGTGTCCGCAGTGACTGATGGGCGAACGCAACTAACGATATGAATGGCAGTCTCCAGGCAGCACCCCAGACCGAGAGCGGAATACCGCTCAGTCTGCAGGCGACCTGGAGCACCGCGGAGCAGTGGATGTGTTAGGCGACGGTGATGCCCATCGAGCGGGCGGTCCCCTCGACGATCTTCTCGGCTGCCTCGACACTATTCGCGTTGAGGTCCTTCATCTTGGTCTGGGCGATCTCGCGGAGCTGGTCGCGCGTGATCTGGCCGACCTTCTGCTTGTTGGGGGTCGCCGCGCCCTTATCGACGCCAGCGGCCTTCTTGAGGAGGTCCGTCGCGGGGGGGGTCTTGGTGACGAAGGTGAAGGACCGGTCCTCGAAGACGGTGATCTCGACCGGCACGATGCTGCCCGCCATGTTGGCGGTGCGCTCGTTGTATTCCTTCACGAAGCCCATGATGTTGATGCCGTGCTGACCGAGCGCCGGACCAATGGGCTGTGCGGGCGTCGCCTTGCCCGCCGGAATCTGCAGTTTGATAATCGCCTTGACGCGCTTTGCCATTGTGATTGCTCCTCCGAGGTGTATCGGGTGCGGCTACGGACGCCACAGCCCTCCCTCATGCCAGAAACGTTCTCGTCCCCGGCTTCATATAGACAGACCACACCTAGCCGCTGCGTCGCGTACGCGCAACGTGCGGCCGGGGATGCAGGCCCACGAGGGGATATTATACCTTCTCGACCTGCAGGAAATCGAGCTGGACGGGCGTCTCGCGTCCGAAGAACGAGACCAGCACCGTCACCTTGTTGCGGTCGGGATGAATCTCGCTGACCTGCCCGATGAACTCCGTGAAGGGGCCGTCCACAACCTTGACGTTCTGGCCGACCTTGAAGTCGATCTTCACCTTCTGCTTCTCGGGTGTCTCACCCTGAGCGGGCGCGCGCAAGATATAGCGCAGCTCGTGCTCGGGGACGGGCACCGGCTCTGTGCCCATGCCGCCGACGAAGCCAGTCACGCCCGGTGTATTGCGGATGGCGTACCACGTCTGGTCGTCGAGGATCATGTCGATCAGCACATATCCCGGATAGACCTTGCGGGTCACGGTGCGGCGCTGTCCGCCTTTGATCTCGACCTCATCCTCGGTCGGCACGACCACCCGGAAGATGCGGTCCTTCAGATTCATCGAGACGATGCGCGCCTCGATGTGCTGCTTGACCTTGTTCTCATACCCAGAATAGGTATGAATCGCGTACCAGTGGCGGTCGGCTGATTGCTCGCCCTCAGTTGGGGGCTGCGCTTCTGGCGCCCGCGTCACTTGCTCTTGCGAGTCCACAGTTACGACCTCCACGCACGCGGCGCACGAACGTGGCTGCGTGCCTTTTCATGTTCTCGTCCCTGAGAGAACCGATGCTACCTACGACCTGTGATCAAGAACGCCCGCCATCTGCACGCAGACGCCAGCCACACACACGGCGGGCTGGCGAGAAGCCGAAACCATCTTGAGGACGGGTGATGTGTTTGGACGTGATAGGGCTAGTGCGCGCCAAGACTGACGATCCACGACAGCACTTGCTGCAGGCCGAGGTCCACGGCGAAGAGAATCGCGGCGACGACAGCGGACATCACGATCACGGTGACCGTCAGATTCCATGCCTCACGGCGCGTGGGCCACGTCACCTTCAACAGCTCGATGACACACTCGGCGAGCCATTTGGTGACCGGGTTGCCCATCGCCCACGATGGCACCTGCAGTCCGCGGCCAATTGGGCGCGCGACGGCACCGGACGAGATCCCGGCGGGCTCGGCGGATGTCACCGCGAAGGCGTTGTCGTCAGCCTCCTCGGCGTCCATCTCCTCTGGCTCGCCTTCATCCGCCACTCCCTGCGCCTCGTCTCGCATCTCGTCGTCCGTTCGCTCGCGAACAGGAGTCGCCCCAGCCGAGCGGGCCGAGGGACGCGGACGGGGGCCGGTGCCCTTCGTGTTACTGGTTGCCTTTGCCAACGGAAGCTCTCCTCATGCGAGTGCCATCGGATGACTGGCTCATCGCGGCGCATGGCGCTGACCGCTCGACAGCCTACTTCGTCTCGCGGTGTAGGCGCGGACCTCGGCAGCGCGGGCAGTACTTACGGAGCTCCAAGCGCTCCGGATCATTTTTCTTGTTTTTGGTTGTAATGTAATTGCGCTCTTTGCACTCAGTGCAGGCGAGCGTCACGAGAATCCGATTCTCTTTGCCTTTGGCCGCCATCCGGATGACCTCCACAGATAGTGAGTGAAGCAGCCAGGGGCAGGCGCGATGCCTTCGTTTCTGTCATCGCTGCCGCCGCGACGGCTCAACTCTTCGTCATTGTATACCATTGCTGAAAATGGTGTCTAGCACATCTGACAACTGCGCTATCATCTCATTATATCATAGGTTGCCGCTCGCGGCGGAGCAGACCTCTCCCCATCCCCCCTCCCCTGCGAGGGGGCCGTGAGGCGGGCGTTGGTGGCCAAGGGCAACCGGACTGGGGACGTGAAGGCCCTATACGCCGCACGCTCCCGGCCGGCGTCGTTCCGGACAGGAGCGTGCATGCGATGCCCGCTGAGCGGGCAAGTGTGGCGAGGCTAGATCTCGACCTTGGTGACGGCGCCGGCGCCGACGGTGCGGCCGCCCTCACGGATGGCGAAGCGCGAGCCCTCCTCCAAGGCGACGGGCGTGATCAGTTCGACCTCCATCGTCACGTTGTCCCCCGGCATGATCATCTCCACCCCCTCGGGCAGCTTGATCGCCCCGGTCACATCGGTGGTGCGGATGTAGAACTGCGGCCGGTAGCCATTGAAGAACGGCGTATGCCGCCCGCCCTCTTCCTTGC
>CAYRVF010000180.1:0-7619 GCA_964427535.1 uncultured Ktedonobacterales bacterium | reverse complement strand
AACCTGTCCTTCTACCTAACTCCTCAGTGGGAGAACTCGCCGGCGGGATGGACCGCCCAGAGCCCGGTGATCTACCGCTCGCTGCTCAACGCCGTCTACCGCGCCGTCAAGCGGGTACAGCCCGATGGGCAAGTTCTCGAGGCCGGTACGGCGCCATATGGGGACCCGACGCCCGGCGCCGACCGCATGCCCCCGGTGACGTTCCTCAATGCACTCCTCTGTCTTGACCCGTCGGGCCGCCACGCAAGCCGGTGCTCCGACCCCGCCCACTTCGACATCCTCGACCACCATCCCTACGGCATCGGCGGGCCGCTGTGGCACGCGATCAACGCCGCGGACGCCGCGATCCCTGACATCGCCAGGCTGACCGCTCCACTCGACATCGCAGAGCGCGCGGGAACGGCTCTACCACGAGGCAGAAAGCCGATCTGGATCACGGAGATGTCTTGGGAGAGCTCGCCTCCCGACCCGGAAGGCGTGCCTGAGCCGATGCATGCCTACTGGATCGAACAGGCCATGTGGGAGCTATGGCGAGAGGGGGCGAGCGTCGTGCTCAATTACCTCATTCGCGATCAGCCACCAATCCCCAGCTACGCGGCAACTTTTCAATCCGGCGTGTACTTCCTGGACGGCTCGCCGAAGCCGGCCGACGCGATCGCATTTCGATTTCCGTTCGTGACCCAAAGAAGGGGGCATTCGCGAGTGGACGTGTGGGGACTGGCCCCTCGCGGAGGTGCGATCGTGGTGATCGAGCGGCAGGTGCCCGGCGGCTGGAAACGGGTTGCTTCGCTACGGGCCCGGTCGAGCCGGATGTTCACGGGCCGGATCCGGCAGGTCGGCGGCGCTGTCCTCAGAGCCAGCTCCGGAGCCGAGGAGAGCCTTCCGTGGACGCAGAAGTAGCTGTAGAGATTTGGCCTGGAACCAGGCTATTTCTACACAATGTCGATGCACATCTGTACCAAAAGTCCACACGGGGCTGCTTGACGCCCTCTGCGTAAGTTCGTACGCTGTTTGGAGTACAGCGACGCGTACCGGGGGGGCCTCGGAGGATCGTGTTGCTTCGTTAGAGCAGCTGAACTTGGCTCAACGATTCATGGCGTAATTCTCCGCGAGCAAGGAGGCATATTGGGGGGCCGGCAGCTGGGTGGGAATCTCCTCGTAGGCGAGGAGAGCGATCCCGTAGTTCCGATCCGCGGCGAGGGCGCCCAGGGCACTCCGGCACCGGTCCGTACGCGCACGCGCCTGAGAGTCGTTTCCCGCCCGGAGCGAGGAGAAAATCGAGAGCACCCACGGGCCCGCGGAATATCGATCCCGCTGACACGCGGCTCGTTCGTCCATCTCGCGACAGCTGTCGATCTCTTTGCGGTAGTCGCCGGCGTCACCATCGCAGTTGGGGGCTGGCACGGCATGTTCAGCCTGGCGGCGACTCACCGTCTGCCGATCGCGTTGCCGATGCTCATGTTCGTGTTCGTCACGTTGCGCGGTGGCGGTGCGGCGCCAAGCCGAGCGCATGGGCCTCTGCTAGAGGGCCTCCTTCAGGCGCTTGGTCTGCTAGCGATGGCGACCCTCACTGTGGGGGCCATGATGATGATCAGCTCCAAGGGGGGAGCATCGACGCTGATGCTCGCCTGGGCGCTGAGCAGCTCGCTCCTGATCTTCGGTCGCCTCATCGTGACCTCGGCTTATGGATTCGCCGCGGCCCGTGGTTTCACGCTTGAGCCCGTCCTGATCGTCGGCGCGGGCGAGGTTGGACAGGCCCTGGCAAAGAGGCTGCTCCGCGAACGTCAGCTTCGACCGATCGGATTTCTCGACGACGAGGATCAGACACCGGTCGAGACCGAGTGGGGATCGATTCCAGTGCTGGCACCGACGAGCGCCTTGTGTCATGTGGCAGCCCAAACTGGAGTCCGTCGTGTAGTCGTCGCCTTCACGCGAACGCCCGACAGCGTGATCAGCGAGATCATCAGGTCGGCACACCAGGCGTCGCTTCACGTCTCCGTCGTGCCACGCATGTTTGACTCGATCAACGATCGCTGCGCGTACGAAACGGCTGGCGGAATGCCGCTTCTCTCCTTTGCGCGACCCAAGAGCTATGGAATCCAGCTCGCCGTAAAGCACGCGCTCGATCGCTGTGCCGCCTTGCTCTTGATCGTCTTTGCTGCGCCGGTTCTGATTGCGCTGACCGTGGCGGTCAAGCGGAGTTCGCCTGGCCCGATTCTCTTCCGTCAGCGGAGGGTCGGGCTCGATGGTCGCACCTTCGAGCTATACAAGTTCCGGTCGATGCGGGTAGATGCGTCTGAGGCCAGCTCCGGTAGCTACACGCCGGCGAGCGGCTCCGCACCAGGCGGCGTCGAAGGAATCGACCGACGCACCAGAGTCGGCACCTTCATGCGCCGCACGTCTCTAGACGAACTGCCACAGCTGTTCAACGTACTCAAGGGCGACATGAGCCTCGTCGGCCCAAGACCGGAACGACCCGAGTACGTCCAGCGATTCGAAACTCAGGTGCGACGCTATGCGGAGCGACACCGAATGAAGTCAGGCGTGACCGGCTGGGCTCAGATCAACGGGCTCCGCGGTCAGACGTCGCTCGCCGACCGGATCGCGTGGGACAACTACTACATCGAGCACTGGTCGATGTGGATGGACCTCAACATCTTGTTGCGTACTCCGTTGGCGGCCTGCCACGGTACGGAGTAGCCGCGTTCGCGCTGCAGGGGGCCGCTCCAACGGGGAGAATGTTCCGCAGGGTGGGTCGGGGACGGGGCGCCGCCTACTTAATGGTTGCTGGAATGCCGACGGCGAGGCGTCCGGCGGGCACATCGATCATGACCACTGAGTTCGCCGCGACGCGTGCGCCACGCCCGAGCCGAACGGGTCCCAAGACGACGGCGCCCGCACCGATGCGAACATCGTCCTCTAGGGTCGGCTCGCCACTCTGAGCGCCAAGCGTCGCGTGCTGAGCGATCGTGCAGTTCGCGCCAATCGTCGTGCCCGGTCCGATGACCACGCCCGCCGGGTGCGGCAGATGCAGGCCCGGACCGATCCGGGCATCAGCCGCCACGTCGCAACCGGTGAGCACGTGGTTGATCCACTTGACGATCGGTCCGAAAGGACCGGCCGCTTGCGCGATGCGGACCAGAACCACCGCCTGAGTTCGGGGCGCGAACAGAAGCCTCGGCAGCAGAGTGAGTCGAGTGCATCCGTCTCTCCCCAGATCTTGCCGAAGTGCTTTCCACAGGCTCATATGCTGCTCTCGCCGCGGGCTAGCCGTCGCCATGCGGATACAGCCTAGAAGTAGCTGCGACCGCTCGAGCGCAACGGTGCCACCAGACGTGCTGGAGACGGTACTTCGCGGCCCGCGCAGTTGGTAATCGTCAGGATCGCGCGGCAATGAACGTAATGCCCAACGTGACGCCCAACGATCAGAAGTGCGCGCTCTCCGCGAGCCGGCGATGACACGGCGTCGGATCGTTCGCAGGCTGCCGTTGGTCATGCTCGCCAGCACGGTGCTCGCGGGCACCGTGCTCGGTGTCGCCGTCCTTGCCGGCTCAGCCGTCCCACGCGGCGGCCCGGCGTTCCGCGGCGCCGCAGCAGGCTGGAGCCGCCTCACGGCCTTTCTACTCGACCGTCTCGCGCGCGGTCCTGGTCGGCACAATCCGCAGCGCTTCAGTGACGGGGTGTGGCTGAGCGCAGACAACGCCTGCTGGGCCTGCTCCGTGGGCCCTGGCACTGCCGCCGCGGTGCTTGCCGGGACCCGCCGCGACCCAGCCTCGCTGGCTTACCGTGACCTCGCCGTGGCGACGTTCGACACCGCTATCGCGGCGCATCAGCAGTCCGACGGATCTTTTGCTCCGTCCCAAGCACAGCCCGACGCTGGGATCTCGACGATCTTCTTCGCCTCTGAGCTCGGGACCGCTTATCTGGAGCTGGCGCCGGTCCTCGATGCGGCACATCGCGCACGGTGGGCCCAGGCCCTGACCGGTGCCGCCGATTACTTGGTGAGCAAGCGCCACGCGCTGACCTTCTATGTCAACGGAAATATCAACCTGCAGATCACTGAGGTCCTATTCATGGCGTGGCGGGCGTCGAGCGATTCTCGTTATCGCGAAGCCTACGAGCGCTCCTGGGATTTCACCCTGCACCCCCCACCACCATGGTCTACTTTCGGCATACGGATAGTGCGAGCCCCAACGCGTAACGATGGCGCAGACGGGGCCGGATTCCTTGCGGAGTCAGGCGGCAGCGCACCGGGGTTCGATGCCGACTACACCCACCTGCAGGCCGACGTGGCGGCTCGCCTTTATCTGTACTCAGGCGACCGCCGTGCGCTTTGGCTGACAAACGTGCTGACCAACATGCTGCTGACGCGCGTCGACAGGTCGCGCTGGATGCTGGACACCAGCGGCGGCAGCCGTCATCCTCAGGCGGGCCGACTGCTTCCGTTCACCACTCCTGCTGTTGCAACCCTCGCCTGGCTTGGCGGGAGGTCTGACCTTCGGCGCGACGTGCAGCGGCAATTGCGAAGACTGCGCGCATTCGCGTGCGGTGGGCTGACGTATAGCTATCACCCGGTATATCGCGCTGTCGGCACCGAGGTCGGCGCAGTCCTGAAGGCTGCCGAGATGGCGGACCCGGCGAGGGCGTCGGCGCACGATACGAGCGCTAGGACGCTGTGCCCGAACCTCCCCCGCGGTTACGGGCGCTGAGCCTCCGGACGGGCTGATGCGGCAAGCAGCTCGCGAACCTGATCGCTCGAGTGCTGCCAGCTGTGATGTGCGGCCCATGCTCGGGCTGTCGCCGCCATTGCCCCGCGGACCCCGGGTTGCTCTAACTCGTCGAGCCGCGCGGCGACAGAGCTCACATCACGGTTCACGGCCCAGCCGGTGTGGCCATCGTTGACTGTCTCAGGTAGTCCACCTTCGTTTGATACCAGGACTGGACTACCGCACGCTTGGGCCTCTAGCGAGACCAGGCCGAAGGGCTCACCACGCGCGAGGTAGAGCGTCGCAAACGCTTCCCGGAACGTGTCACGAAGTGCGCCATCTGAGATTCCGATGCGCGTCTCCAGCTTGACGCCGAGGGCCGTCGCCACCTGATTGAGGCGGCGTTGTTCGCCGGGCTCCGGACGCGGAGCGACGATCACGACCGGCCAAGCGCGGCGAGTGCGCGCGGCGGCTTCGATCACGAGGTCGTGGCCTTTGCTTGGAATTAGCGTGCCGACCGATAGGAGGTGGCGTGGCACAAGCGTCGGTCCGGGCTCGCGGAAGAGGTCCGGGACCCCGAGTCGGACAATCTCGGCGTGTCGGCCATACGCGAGGCGTATCTGCTCGGCGCTATAACGAGAGTTAGTCGCAACGCGAGTGGCCATTGCCGTGGCGCGTTGATCCGTGCTTCGTTGCTGCCAGTAGAGTGCTCCATAGATGCCGCGTGTTGCGCGCCGGCGCGATGCTGACGCGGCGGGCTCGTGATCGACGCGGCGCGGCTCGTCGCAGAAATAAAGCGACGGCGTAGTGGTATTGATCAAGGCCGCCGGTGCCTGGAAGAAGCGGCACGGATTGGCGAAGATCACGTCAGGATTGAGCGAACGAATACGGCGCGCCAGTTCACCCCAGGCGCGCAGCAGGTTTGCTTGGTCAAGGTAGCGCAGCGGCGGCCGGCCGATCCTTGCGAACGTAGGCGCACGCAGACGCACCGGGATCACTGTCGCGTCGTCGCGGATGGGAGCAGCGGTCTCAAGCGTCAGCTCGATGATGTTGTCGTCGCCGAGGCGTCGCATCTGCTCAGCGAGGCGCCTACGAGCGCCGCCAGGCCGCAGGTTGTGTATCACGACCACTCGCATCGGCTGTCTTCTCACGCCTGCCCGGCGGATCGCACCCTCCGCCGCGCGCGAGCGAGCACCGTGCGATAGACGTCGAGGGTGCGGTCGAGCATAAGCTCGAGGCCATAATGGCTAGCGGCGCGTTGGTGTCCTCGCAGGCCCATCTCATGCGCTCGCTCCTGGTCGCTTGCCAGCTGATCGAGAGCATTCGCCAGCTCTGCTGGATCATCGGGCGGGACCAGCAAACCTGTGAGGCCATGCTCGACTAGCTCGTTGAGTCCGTCGACGGCCGAGGCAACCACAGGCCGTCCGGCCCACATCGCCTCGATAGCCGCATACGGCAGGGTCTCCCAACGCGACGGCAGGCACACAACGGTCGCCGCGCGGAGCCAGTGATCCATGTCGACCTGCCACCCCTCGAGACGAACGCGATCGTTTGCAGCCGCCCGCACGGCGGCCTCAAGAGCCGGTCGGCCAGGTCCGTCGCCAAGGATCACCAGCGACCAGGTCTCTCGGGATCGCGTGGCTGCCTCGATCAGAACTTCGAAGCCCTTCTGCGCGATCATGCTTCCTGAAGCCAGCACGTTGGCCTCTCCGCTTGGTTTCGGTAGTGCGGGCGTTGGCGCTATGCCGAGTGGGACGACGTCTATCTGCCTATCTGTAATCCGGTAGCGCATGCGCATGAACGCGGCGGCGTTCGAGCTTGGCACGAGCGTCGCGTGTGCCAGAGCGAGCTGTAGCCGTTTGAAGACAGTCTTGGCGGGCCCGGCGGCCATGTGCCGCGGCCCCGGCATCAAGGCCGGATCCGAAGCAGGGTTGTGTGGCAGATGCTCAGTCACTACGACGGCGCCCAGGCCGCGGCGCAGCGCCATCAACCGAAGCGCCGTGCGATCGAATGTGTCGTGCAGGTGGACATGCCAGATGTCAACGCGTCGATCCGCGCAGGCGGCGGGAGTGCGTACCCGAAGGTTCTCCGCTTCAGCGAGCTCGCGCAGCGTTCCGGCCTCTGGCATCAAGCCGAGCTCGACGTCGACGCCGCGCGAGCGCAGACCGCAGGCGATATCGCGGATGTGTCTCCATACACCTCCGGGCGAGGATGCCGTCATGACTACCGCTACGCGCATGCGTATCCACGGGCCGTGTTGGGGTAGACGTTCACGTTTCCCCGCGCCACCTGGCAAGCGCCGGCATGACCTCCTCCGGCCAGATCCTGAGGGTCATACTCATCGTCAGAAAGACGGCAACGGATGTTGGCACTGCGATCAAGGGCCACTTATGAAGCGCCAGGCCCGTCGCCGCGAGGCCCGCGCAGGCCAGCAGAGACCTGCTGGTGACCCGCCAGGTTCCGCGTAGCGCCACGAGGCGGCTCACCGTTCGGAGCGCCGCAGCGCCGACGATGACCTCGGTAGCGACGGTGATCCAAGCCGACGCGACCGGACCATAGAGCGGGGCGAGCGCGACGTTCGCGGCCACGTTGAATACGAGGCCCAGCGAGTTTTGAACGACCTGCGCGCGCGCGACGCGTTGGCTGGTCATCACGGCGTCGAGCGTGGTGTTCACGATAGAGAAGACTCCCGCGAGCGCCAGAATTCGAAGCAGCGAGGCCGAGCTGGCGTAGCCGGGTCCCAGGGCGACATCGATGATGGGTCGAGCGAACACTGCGGTCGCAACGCACAGCGGCAGGACGGATACGGCGAGCCACTGCCACAGGCGCGTGGTGAACTCGCTCAGTCCGTCCGGGCGGTCGCGCAACATCGCGAGCCCCGGCAGCGCGGCGACCATTACAAAGCCCGGCAAC
>CAYRVF010000179.1:0-7661 GCA_964427535.1 uncultured Ktedonobacterales bacterium | reverse complement strand
ACCCGGTGGCTCCGCATCATCCGTGCCTTGTCAAACTTCCTGCAAGTTGCTCTAGTGCCTCTTCCGTTCAGCAGGACCCTGCCATCCAACTGGCTGATCGAGCGGGCAAACCAGCCTATGTGAGCCAGACGCGCATCGAGTCTGGCTCGAATCACCTCGGGTCCTTGAGCTTCAGTCGGGCTCCGGCGCTTATGGTCAGGCCGACGAAGAGCAGCAGCAGCATCGCGACCGTCCGCAGCAGGTGCGCCTTGCGCGTCGAGACCGCATCCGTCCACGAGGCGCCTGCTGCCAGGCTGGCGTTGTAGTGGGCGGCGCGTGGGCGGCTGTCGTAATCGGATGGTGAGTAGAGGTGAGACGCTTGCGGGCTGGTCTCGGTCGGAGGGGTGGGCGCGGGCGACGGCCCTGCCGGACCGGGATGCACGATGGGCGCTCGCGCAGACGCTCGGAGAGACGCATAGTAAAGGTGATTCAGGTCGGCGGACGTGCCCAGCGCCTGCACTGCCCAGCGCGCGACAGTGGCATTTGCCAGTGGCTGCACGGGCTTGCTCAGGGGAAAGATGATGCCCGCCAAGAGAAGCTGCGGCAGCAGGACGAGGGGCAGCGCGCTGACGGCTTTATCTCGGTTGCTCGCCAGTGCCGAAACAAAGAGACCCAGCGCCATGCCTGCCCAGGCCGCGAGAGTCATGCCTACGTAGAGCTCGACACTGGCAGGCAGAAAGAGGCCCGCCTGGCGAGGTGGCAGACCGGTTTGCGTGGAGACGATCAGCAACAGGATGAGCGTCTGCAAGGCGCAGAGCGCGCCGAGGATGCCCACCTTCGAGAGGATATACGGCGTAATACCCAGGCCGGCGAGCCGCTCGCGCCGATAAATATCGTCCTCTTTACAGATCTCGCCGATGGCGTTGCTTGCGCCAAACCAGATGGCGACGACAGCCAGCAGCAACACGACCTCCTGGGCGTCGTATGGGCCGTTGGGGGAATGAAACGCATCGCGGACACTTACCATCGCCAGGATCAGGCCGATCACTGGCGCCTGCAACAGCAGGACGGCGAGATTGATGCGGTCCTGAACGATGATGCGCGTGTATCGCCGCATCAACAGCGCAAGCTGGCCCACCGCCGGCTGTTGCTTCGGCCGCTCGGACGCGGACCCGCCCTGGTCTTCTCGCGAGAACGATGGCTTTGTGTCGCCGCTGGCTTCAGGTGGGAGCCGTGCCTCCACCTGTTGCGTATAGAGCGCTGACTGCTTGAATGCCTCGCGCCAGCACGCGGCGGCGTCATGGCGCTCGATCTGTCCGTAGATCTTGCCAAAGGACGGCACGTCAAAGAAGTCCGGCGCGGCAGCCGGGGGACCGAAGTAGCACAGCCGTCCGCCGCCGCCGAGAAAAGCCAGCCGGTCGCAGACGTCTATATCTTCGACAAAGTGACTGATGAGCACGATGGTGCGCCCCTGGTCTGCCAGCCGGCGCAGGAGCTCGCGCATCTCGTCGCGATGGCGAGGGTCGAGCGCGTCATTCGGTTCGTCGAGAAACAGCACGGGCGGATCGGCCAGCAGTTCCACAGCCAGATTGACCCGCTTGCGCTCGCCTCCCGACAGGTTCTTAATCGCCGTGTACCGGTGGTCAAGCAGATCGACATCTTCGAGCACCCGCTCGCCGATGTGCCGGATCGCCTCGGCGCTCAGGTTCCCTGGCAGTCGCAATCGCCCCGCGTACCAGAGCGCGTCCTCCACGCTGAGCGTGCGGTGGACGATATCGGCTTGCGGCACATACCCGATACGCCCACGAAGTCCGCCAGCATACTGGCTGCGCTCCATCCCGTCGAAGAGCACGGTGCCGTGCTGCGGGCGGTAGAATCCGGCGAGGGCGCCCAGGAGCGTGGACTTGCCCGCACCGTTGCTGCCCGCGATGGTCACGAACTCGCCCGGCAGCACTGACAGGGTAACGTGGTCCAGCAGCAGCTTGCGTCCGTTCTGCACGCTGCGAACGAGGTCGAGTGCGTCCAGGCGCATCCCGCGCGCCGTCTCTCCACCCAGAGGAGTCAGTATCGCCCCATCGAATTGCCAGTGGTACGGGCCGATGCGTACATGATCGCCCGGCTGGAGCTGCTGGGCGGAGGTAAGACGCGCGTCATTCACGAACGTTCCACTGATGCTGCCGAGATCCTCGAGCAGAATGCGCCCAGTGGGAGAGTCCACTAGGCGTGCGTGGTACGGCGAAATGCGCTTATCGTCGAGCACGTAGGTGCTCTCGGGAGCCCGCCCAATCAGCACCGGCGAGCCGTGGGTAGGCACCCTCAACGGCACTGGGTCGGGCGTGAGCGCGTGGAGCTGGGGTGGCTCCCTCTCCTCAGGGAGAGGATATTCAGACCGTTCCATCATGTCGGCCATCTCATTCCTTGAGAGAGTTCGGTGTCACCGGTAATGGAGGGGACGGTGCGCGCGCGGTGCGTGTTCCCACGCGACGCCGATGAGCTGTGAGCGAACCCAATATCCTGCGGCAGGAGCCATGCCACCGCCAGTGAGTTCCAGAGAGTTTCCGAATGGATGAGATTAACATAACACACTATGACGCGGCGGTGGTCATCCGGCGGCGACTCCTTCCTTCTCGCGCGCTTCCCTGCTACAATGTGCTCCGCGAGGAAAACGTTCAGGCTGCGTTGATGAGGAGCACTGTATGGTGGTCGCACTCTCTGCCGCACCGATCGCCGTGATGGTCTCGCCCGTGGAAATCGCTGTCGGCGTTGCCGCGCTCGTGGTGCTCGTGCTGCTTGTCGTCATCGTCTGGCGCGTCGTCCGCGTCGACCGGACACTACGCGGGTTCGCGCGCGAAGGCCGCGAGAAGACGGTGGTCGCGGAAGGCACACGCCCGCTCACCAACTTCCGCCACGACGGCACACCCAGCGACCCGCTCAACGTGAAGATTATCGCGACCTCCGGGCAGCTTGGCGCCGCCTTTACGGCCGCTGGATGGTACCGCGCCGATGAACTCACGCTGATCTCGTCCATCCGCATCGCAATCGACGCCGTGCTCGGCCGCAAGTATTCGACGGCCCCCGTCAGCACGCTGTATCTCTATGGCCGCCCGCAAGATTACGCCTTCGAGCGGGAGGGCAAGAGCGTGCGGCAGCGCGATCACGTGCGGTTCTGGGATACCGGCGAGCGCTGCGGCGACGGGCGGCGTGTCTGGATCGGCGGCGCCACTCAGGATATCGCGGTCGAGCTCTCTCCCAAGACGCATCTGCCCACCCACAAGATCGCCCCCGACACCGATGTCGAACGCGGCATCCTGGCCGAGGACCTGATTCTCACCGGCTGGGTCGTCGACGAAACCTTCGAGCCCGGTTTCGGCAAGCCCACCGAGATGCAGAACGCCGATAGCGACCCCTGGCGGACGGACGGGCGGGTCGCCGTGCTGACGCTCGCCGACGTCTCCGTACTGCCCTTCGCGGCGGCTGGCGTGCATGGGCGCGTGCCGGTGCGTATCGCCGGTACCCTCGGCCGTCCCGCACGCCACGTGCTGCTGCCGCGCTCCGGTCGCGAGCGAGCCCACCGCCTGCGCGAGCGCAAACGGACGCCCGAGCGCGCCGCCGTTCCCGCTGGCAAGGCGGAGGAGTAGAAGCGAAGCGACTCGCCCAAGCCCGCCTGGCAGAACCTCACCCTCTCCCCCCTTCTCTGAGAGGGAAGGGGGGAGAGGCGGGCGGGTGGTGGGCCAAGGGCGCCGATGATGCCTTCCCTGTGAGCGCGTCCTCGCTGCGGAAGCGCGCCGCGCCGCGTGCGTGCTCGCTTCGCGGTTGTTTGCCTGCCTTATTGCTCAGTCGGCATGTTCTGTGCTTGCACGCCTGCCTTGTAGCGGTTTCGTCGCGGACGGCACAGCAAGGAGCAAAGCATGAGCGGGCTTCTCGCGCCTCTGGCGTCTCCTTCTTCGGTGTTCGGCATTCCCATCGACCCGACCGTGCTGCTCATTGGGGTAACCGCTGTCGCGCTGGTTGCCTTCATCGCGCTCGCCGTCGCGCTCGTCACGCTGCGGCGGATGTATCGCGAGGCCCGGCGCGTCCCCGATTCAGGGAGTGATACCCTGCGCCCGACCGCGGCTGTGGTCCCCGGTGGCGTGCAGCCGCTCACCATCTTTCGGAGGGACGGGCTGCCCGCCGATCCGCTGAACCTGCGCGTCGTCGGCACCGCGCGGCAGCTAGGAGCGGCATTTTCCGCCGCGGGGTGGTATCGCGCCGACGAGATCACGGCGATCACGGCTACGCGCATCGCCCTCGGCGTGCTGGTGCGCGCGAAGTATTCGACCGCTCCCGTCAGTACCCTCTACCTCTACGACCGCAGGCAGGATTTCGCCTTCGAGCGGCCGGGACGCAACGTCCACGAGCGCAACCACATCCGCCTGTGGGATAGCGGCGAGCGAGCGGAGGATGGGCGTCCCGTCTGGGTGGGCGCGGCGACGCGTGATGTCGCCGTGAAGCTCTCCCCCACGACCGGCCGCCCCACGCACCAGATCGCACCCGATGTGGACGCCGAGCGCTCACTCGTGGCGGACGACCTCATTCGCACCGGCTGGGTACTGGATGTGACACGCGCCTTGGCCTTCGACGGCCCCACCATCCGCGATAACGGCGAGGGCGACACGTACTTCACGGATGGCGAGATCGTCATTCTCACGCTCGCCGACATGCCTGTCATCGAGCCCTTCCCCACCACGCACGTGCGCGGCCCATTCGCGGCGGGAGTGGCGAAGCGCGTCTCGCGCGCGTTCGCGTGGCGACTCCCCGGCATGCGCGCCGGTCGGGCTCGCGAGCTTGCCCAGCGTGTCGCGCGCCGCGCCCGCGAGACGGCGCCTCTCCGCCGCCGTGGGGATGCTGTCGACTAGGTTCCGCTCTCGCTGCCATCGCCCTTTGGGGCCTCGGGCTGCGAGATAATGTCGTGCAGCGAGAAGTCGTGGCGCAGCACTGGCGCAGGATGCACGCGGAAGTCGATCGTCATCCAGTAGGCCTTGGAGTGACGGTAGAAAAGGATCGGCAGCAGCACCGGCATCGGCGCGCCGAAGATCAGCAGCGGCACCAGCGGCACCTGAATCGCCGCCAGCGGCACGACCACCACCGCGATCAAGAGCTCGGTGACGACGAGGTTCACTCCCATCGCACCGGTCCAGTAGCCCTCCTCGCGCTCGAACTGCCACCCACAGTGGGGGCAGCGGTCGTACATCTTGAAGCCGCGCTGGAAGAGCTTGCTCTTGCCGCAGATGGGGCAACGCAGCAGCGTCGCCCGCCAGAGCAGGAGCAGTGTCGTCTGTATATTCATCATACCTGTTCGTCCAGATCTTTCCGCGCGGTCCTTGCGCTGTCGTGCCCGCCGTTGTCGGTTTCGGGCGCGTATCGTTCCTCACAGTCTACATGCAAGACGCCGCCTGCGCCATCCCGCCCGGCCTATTCACCCACCGGGGACTCCTCCGTCGGCACCGGGACGGCGGGCGTGTCCGAGCCGGTGCCCGCGCCGAAGGCCAGCCGCACCCAGCCAATGCGCTCGGGCGTCTGGATGTCGCGCGTGTGCAGGTTGTCGTTGTAGCCGAGCAGCCGCCACATCGCCGGACCGTCGGTGTCGAGCCGCTCCCAGTGCGTGATGGAGGTGTTGTGCGTGAGCAGCTCAACACGCGTCGAGGGCATCAGCAGATTGACGCCCTGGAAGGCCAGGAACGACCCGTCGATCACGCCGCCGTGGCAGACCACAACGACCGTCTTGCCCGCGTGCTCGGTCGCGATGCGATTGAGCGAAGTGCCGACACGCAGCAGGAACTCGCCCCAGTTCTCGCCGCCGGGGAAGAGCGGCCGATACGGGTTGGTACGGAAGTTGGGCCTGCCGTAGCGCGCGATTGCCTGCTCCCACGTCATGCCGTCCGCCTCGCCGACACGCAGCTCCTGTACGTCGTCGTCCCACTGGATGGGCAGGCCGAACGCGGGTTGGAGAATCTCTGCCGTCTGTCGGGCGCGTGGCAGCGTGCTGGCGATCAGCACGTCGGCGGCAATCTCACCCGTCGCGGTGAGACGGTCGCACAGCCGTTCCGCCTGGAGCCGCCCCAGTGGCGTAAGGCCGGTATCGCCGTCCATTCCGGCGATGATCGGCTCGACATTGCTGACCGCCTCGCCGTGCCGGATGAGATAAATATGCGTCATGCGGGTCGATATCCTCTCGCTTGCTGATTTGGCACTGGCACCTATCCACGCCGTGCCACGGCGGGGGAGCTGCTGCTCGCCGCGCCGCCACGCCCCTGCCCATCCGCGCTCACACTCGTGGACGCCGCGCCGGGTTTCGCGCCGACGATCACCGGCAGCAGCTCATGCAGCTCGGCGAGCCACTGCGTGCCGTCGCTGGTGAACCGGCGGCGGGGAATGCGCACCTCGCCGAGCGAGATGCGCGCTTCCGTGCGGTAGCGGCGCACCAGCGTCACGCGGTCCACCGGCGTCGTGCGGCGCAGCTTGAAGATCACCTCGTCGCCACGCGCGGAGATCGACTCGAAGCCCAGCGCCGCCGCGAGCGTCTTGAGATGCACCACGGCGAGCAGGTGCTCGACGGGCTGCGGCGGCACACCGAAGCGGTCGGTCAGCTCCGCCGTCATCGCCTCCACCTGCTCGGGGCGCTCCAGGTTCGCCAGTCGCTGGTAGACGTTCATCTTCAGCGTGCGGTCGCCGATGTACTCGTCGGGTATATACGCATCCACCGGAATCTCGACGGTGACAGGTGCCACGCGCGGCGCCTCGGCTGCCTGCGTCCCCTGGAGCTGCGCCACCGCCTCGGCCAGCAGCTTGGTGTAGAGGTCGAAGCCGACGGCGTTCATGTTGCCGGATTGTTCCGCGCCGAGCAGGTTGCCCGCGCCGCGAATCTCCAGGTCTTTCATCGCGATGCGGAAGCCCGCACCCAGCTCCGTCGCCTCGAAGATCGCCCGTAGGCGCTTCTCGGCCAGCGGCGTGAGCTGCGTATCCTTGTTGTAGAGGAAGTACGCATACGCCTGCTGCGCCGCGCGCCCGACACGCCCACGGAGCTGATAGAGCTGGGCCAGGCCAAAGTAAGCGGCGTTGTTGACGATGATCGTGTTCGCGTTCGGGATGTCCAGCCCGTTCTCGATGATCGTCGTGCAGATCAACACATCGAACTCGCCCGCCGAGAAGTCCAGCATCACATGTTCGAGCTGATCTTCCGGCATCTGCCCGTGCGCCACGGCGAACCGCGCCTCTGGCACCAGCTTCTGCAGCCGCGTCGCGATGGCCTGGATGCCCTGCACACGGTTGTGGACGAAGAACGCCTGCCCGCCACGGTCAATCTCGCGCAGGATTGCCTCGCGCAGCAGCGCGTCGTCCGCGTGGCGAATGAACGTGCGAATCGGCAGCCGCTCCTGCGGCGGCGTCTCGATCACGCTCATATCGCGCACGTTGACCAGCGCCATGTGCAGCGTCCGCGGAATCGGCGTCGCGGTCAGCGTCAGCACATCAATCTCCGTTCGGAGCTGCTTCAGCCGCTCCTTGTGGACCACGCCGAAGCGCTGCTCCTCGTCAATGATCAGTAGACCCAAATTGTTGAACGCGACGTCCTTCTGGAGTAGACGATGCGTGCCAATCACGATGTCCACACGCCCCTCGGCGAGGTCCTTCAGCACGTCCTTCTG
>CAYRVF010000178.1:0-7719 GCA_964427535.1 uncultured Ktedonobacterales bacterium | reverse complement strand
TGGGCTTAAGCCGCCGCTGTCTCCCACTTCCCCATCTCGCTCAGACGGGATGGGGGAATTTTCCATTCGGCTTCCCCTGGTTTGCGTAGCGTTGCTGAGATGAGGTCAGGGCCGCCCGGCCAGCTCGAAGCAGCAGCGTGGCGTCGCACCGCGATCGCAGCACTCGCGCACCGGCACACCCGCGACCTCGCTGACGAACGTCTCGGCCAGCCGGCAGACATCCGGGTGGTCTGGCACGAGCACCGCGAGCGGACAGCTATAGCCCTGGATGCCGAGCGTGCCATCGTGCTCACGCACCTCTGCGAGGCCACCCAGCCGTGTCAACGCCTCACTGGCGACGGCGAGCCGGGCGCGGTCTTCCCCTTGGCCGTGCGGCTGCTGCGCGGCGAGGCGCCTGCCGATCTCACGGAGCAATGCCTCCACGTCGACGGCCGGAAGTCGCTTGTCCAGTGCATCGAGCAGTTCGCCCAGCACCTCCGCATACGGCTTAGGGAAGAGCTGCTCGACATCCGGCGTGACCTCATACGCATAGGCGGGCTTGCCAGCACCACCGCCCCGCCGCACGCCGCGCTGCCGTACGAGGCCGTCGCGTTCGAGCGCCGCCAGATGACTGCGCACGGCGTTGTCAGTCAGACGCAGCTCATCCGCCAGCTCGTCCACAGTGTGGGTCTCGCGGCGGAGCAGAGCGAGCAGCCGCCCGCGCGTGCTCCCGAGGAAGCGCTGATACCACGGCGCTGACATGGTGTGCTCCTTTCATCCCGCTCACGTCGCGTGTCCGCTCTGTGCGGAGCAGATAGTACTCGGACTATACCTGTGTCCGTCGATATTTGTCAAATAAATACAATAACATATTGACAAATTATCAAAACGCAGCTATACGTTTCGTGAGGGCCGCGAGAGACACAGACGACGTCCCACCAGTGGCGCGCCACCGGCCGTTCAGTGTCCATAGACGCGAACGGGGACATGTCCCTGGGACAGGCCCTGTGCGACGGGCCCAAAGGAGCGCGGGCGATGTGGAACACGTCTGATGACACGGCGCGGAGCACGACCGTCGAGACGGAGGCAGTGGAGGCACCGCGGAAACTGTCAGACCACGTGAGTGACGTGGCGCAAAGCGGCATCAAGGCACTGATTGGGGCCAACCGGAAACCGCCGCGCCGCTTCAAATCGCTGCTGCATGGCACCTGGCTGGGACACCCGTTGCATCCGGCCATCACGGATGTGCCGGTTGGTGCATGGCTGCTCGCGGCGGTCTTCGACATCGTGTGGCTCGTCTCGCCGCATGCCAACGCATGGGCGGCACGCGGCGCCGAGCTGCTGGTGCTGGTGGGCATCGTAGGAGCGCTCGGAGCAGCCGTCACCGGCATGGCTGACTGGAGCGACACCTACGGCGCGGAGCGGAGTATCGGTCTCTATCACGGTGGGCTGAACGCATTGGCGCTCGTCCTGTACGTTGTCTCGGCGGTGCTGCGTCTGATGACGGGCACAGGCGAGAGCACGCCCGCGGCTATCGTCGGGTTCGTGGGCCTCGGACTGGTGTTGACGGCGGCGTATCTCGGCGGCGAAATGGTCTTTGACAAGGGCACGGGTGTGAACCACACGGCATGGGAGGAGAGCGGCGAGGAGTATGAAGCCGTGCTCGCGGTCGATGATCTGCCAGAGAACGTGCTGCGCCGGGTGGTAGTAGCGGGTGTGCCGGTGGTGCTGCTGAAACGGGGCGAGGACTACTGCGCGCTCGCAGCGCGGTGCTCCCATGCGGGAGGTCCGCTGGATGAGGGTGAGCTTCAGCAAGGGGACGTAGTGCAGTGCCCGTGGCACGGCTCGCGCTTCCGCATGACAGACGGGAAGGTGCTCACGGGTCCGGCGACGTTCGACCAGCCACGGTATGACGTGCGGGTGCGCGATGGCAGAATCGAGCTCCGGCGGATGTAAGGCCGTGATACCATCAGAGACCATCGGGAGCACGCGTACGGGCGTAGTGCGGGCGAGCTGAGCGAGCCATAAGGAGGACGCACCATGCGGATATTTCTGGACACGGCGAAGATCGAGGAGATCCGGGAGGTCGCCCGCTGGGGCATTCTCAGCGGCGTGACCACGAACCCCACATTGGTGAGCAAGACCTCGGGCCGGAGTTATGAAGACGTGATCCGCGAGATTGCCGAGATCGTGGATGGACCTATCAGCGCGGAGACCGTTAGCCCCGACACCGAGGGCATGGTCGAGGAGGGTAGGCGATTCGCGAAGTGGCATTCCAGCGTCGTCGTCAAGGTGCCGTCGACGCCGAACGGCTGGGCGGCGGTGAAGGCGCTCAAGGCCGACGGCATTCGCACCAACGTGACCCTCTGTTTTTCGGCCACCCAGGCGCTCTACGCCGCGCTGGCGGGCGCGTATATCATCAGCCCCTTCGTCGGGCGGCTGGACGACATCTCAGAGGACGGCATGCGGGTGGTGCGCGACACGGTGGAGATCTATCGCCAGCACAACCTGCCGACGCTGGTGCTGGCCGCGAGCATCCGTACGCCGCTGCATATCCTGCAGGCGGCGAAGGCGGGTGCCGACATCGCGACGGTGCCATACGACGTGCTGGTGAAGTCGGCGCATCACCCGTTGACGGACGCGGGCATTGCGGGCTTCCTGAAGGACTGGCAGGCCTTCTCTCGGGAGCAGTCCTAGCGCCCGGCGCAGACGTCGGCGTGCTGCCACCGGTGGCGGTGAGCGACGCCGTGGCGCGCCGTGGGCCAGCCGGAGTCCGTTAGCTGTGGATGTCTTCCGGCGCATCGTGTGCGGATTCGTCCAGGGGCAGGGTAAAGTTGAAGGTGGACCCGGACCCGATCGCGCTCTTTACCCAGATGTGGCCGCCGTGGCGCTCGACGATCTCGCGGCTGATGTAGAGGCCGAGGCCCAGCCCAACGCCCGACCCCACCTGCACCTGCACGCCTGGCACACGGTAGAAGCGGTCGAAGAGCCGCTCCTGCACGTCCTCGGGTATGCCGCCGCCCCGGTCGCTGACGCTAATGATCGCCCAGTCGCTCCACTTCTGGACCTCCAGCATCACCGGCGTGAACGCGGGCGAATACTTCAGGGCGTTGGCGACGAGGTTCGAGAGCACCTGGCTGACGCGCTCCGGGTCGGCATGGACGTAGAGCGGCTGCACGGGCAGCGTCGCGCGGATATGCCGTCCGCTGGCTGCCTCTTGCTCCTCGATGACCTGCTCGCAGAGCGGCACAATATCGCTGCGCTCGACTCGCAGCGCAAGCCTGCCATCCTGAATACGCGAGACGTCGAGCAAATCGTTGACCAGCCGTTCCATGCGGTCGATGGAGCGCTCCATGCCAGCGAGCTGCGAGGCCTCAGGCACGTTCGCCTTAGTCAGTCGGCGGCGGGTGAGCTGCGCCAGAATCTTCAGGCTGGTGAGCGGCGTCTTCAACTCGTGGGAGGCGACGGTCAGGAACTCATCCTTCTGGCGTTCGAGCCGGTAGATGTTCGTCACGTCGCGGCTGACGCTGAGCGCCCCGGTAATGGCCCCTGATTCGTCGCGGATCGGTGACACGCTCATCAGCACGTGGGCGGATTCTCCCGTATCCGCGCGCCGTAGCTTGAGGTGGGCGTCGGTCTGTGTGATGCCGCGCAACGCCTGCGCGAGGGGACTCTCGCCGGATGGAACCGGAGTGTCGTCTGGCAGGCTCAGGGAGACAGCCTCACCCAACTCGTCGATGTCGAGCTCTCCCTCCGCCGCGTCCAGGCCATACATGGACGCACCATTCGCGTTCGTGCGGATGATGCGCGCCTCAGTATCAACGACGAGCAGGGCGTCGGGAATGGACTCGATCATGGTCTGCAGTTCGGCCGCCTGGCGGCGCTCGTGTTCCACGGCGGTCTCGGCACGCCGGAGTGCAGACTGATTCTTGGCAAGCCGCCGGGAGATTCGCTGCTGCTCGCTGAGGTCGGAAATCAGCAGCAACACGCCCAGCACAGCGCCGTCCTGCTCGATGGGCGTCGCAAGATACCGGATGGGGACGGTCGCGCCTACGCGCTGTGAGAAGAGCTCGCTCTCGCCGCGCTGCTCGACATGTGTCCGCACGACCGAGAGGAAATCGCACTCCCCGCCGTGCAGGGCGTCGCAGTTTGGGTGGATGCGAGGATGAAGCCGCTGCCAGTGCGGGTCATCACCTTGCGCGCCGAGCATGCTCTCCGCGGTCTGGTTCTGATACAGAATGCGCCCGGCTGGGTCGAGGACAAAGAGTCCCTCGTCGAGGCTGTCGGTCATGGTGCGCGCGAACTGCAATTGATCGAGCAGGTCGGAGAGCGCATCGCCGTTCGCAGTCGGAGAGCCCAGTCTTCGTGTCGCCCCATCTGGCACGTGCGTCTCGCTCCACGGCGCAGCGGACTGGCGGCTTCCTCCCGACGCCAGCACCTTCGTGTCGCTGCCCGTTCGCAAGGCGGCGACAAGCTCGCGCAGGTCGCGCAGCTCCTCGATCAATTGCGCCTTGGTTTTCTCTTCATCTCGCATCGGCGGCCGCTACTTGCTTCCTGTTGTCCACTGATGTAGACGTGGCGTGTGCTTCGTGAGAGTCCCTTCCTGAAGGGCTATTCCACGTAGATGAGCTCACGCTGCACGGGCGACAGGAACTCCGCGCCCGACGCTCCAACTAGCACTTCGTCTTCCAGGCCGATAAATCCCCGCTCAGTCGGCGTCCCCAGCTCCAGCGTGTAGACGGAGCCTGGCTCGATGGGCCGCTCGGGCGTCTCGCCGTATCGCGGCCAACGTGGGCCTAGCAGCGGGCCGCCGTCATGACAGGCGCGCCCTACGCTATGGCCGAGCGCGTGCTTATACTCCGGATAGCCCGCCTCTACGAGTGACGAGCGGGCAGCCGTATCAACCTGCCAGCCCGGAACGCCTGCCCGCAGCGCGCGCCGTCCCTGCTCGATCGCCTCCACGCATGCCGCGAAGGCCCGCCGCACGGACTCCGGTGGTTCACTCTCGCCAGCACCCCGTAGGTACCACACCCGCTGCAAATCGGAGCAGTAGTCCGCATAACGCACACCGAAGTCGAGATGCACAAGGTCTCCCTCGCGCATCACGATCTCTGTTGGGCTAGCGTGCCCGGCCTCGGAGGAGGCGCCTGCATTCACCGCCGGGCAGTGTTCGGCCTCCCACGAGGTGCCCAGCCCGCGACGGCGTAGCTCGGCATGCAGCAGGTCCGCGACCTCACGCTCTGTGCGCCCGGGACGCAAGAACACGGTCACCTGCGCGAACAGCTCTTCCGTGATGTCGATGGCATGCCGCATCCGCGCGAGTTCCGTGGATGTCTTGCGGCTCCGCAGCGGGCCGACGATCGACCCCGCCGATTGCAGGCGCTCGACATAGGGTGTCCCGCGCAACGCCTCGACAAGCTGGAGATACATGCCATGGGTCAGCCCGTCTGAGGCGACGTCGCCGAGCGAGTAGTTGAGGGCGATCTGGCGGGGCGCGATCTCGTCCAGCGCCGCTCGCAGCACCGGTACGAAGCTCTCGTCGTATGTCGTGACGGTCTCGAAGAGTCCTGCCTGCCGGACGAGCGGACCTTCCGGCCCACCGACGATGGCGATGCGGCGCCCCTTGCGTGTCACGAGAAAGGCGCTCTGCCAGGTCACATCGTGCCCGACGAGAAGCGGCAGCACAGGATCAGACGTCTCCGACGACTCACGCACGAACGTCAGCCAGCAGTCGATCTGTTTTTCCTCCAGGATACCCGCTGCCTGTTCCAGCTTCTCTCGCTGCACTGTCGTATCCACGCCCTACGCCTTTCCTCGCCGTCCGTTCACTCCGTCGCGTGCTGCGCTTTCCTGTCCGGACTCGCCTTCCCTGCCGCCGTATTGTATGCTGCAACCGCCCGCGCCGCAATCAGGTGCTGAGGTTTTTCGCCGCAAAGACCGGGCCATCCGCACTCTGTTAGGGTGTGTGTCCCTTTGTATGCTTCGGAGCGCCAGCGTATGACGACCCGCGACAACACCTCCTCCGAGTTTCAGACTTCCGCTGACGACCCGAATGCCTTGCGCGGACGTCGTGTGCTGGTGATGGGGCTGGGCCTGCTCGGCGGGGGAGTCGCCGCCGCACGCTACGCCGCCGAGCACGACGCGGCTGAGGTCGTCGTCACCGATCTGCGCGATGCCAATGTGCTCGCGCCGAGCATCGAGAAGCTCGCGGGCCTGCCGATTCGCTACGTCCTCGGCCGGCACGAGCTGGAGGACTTCGCGCGCGCCGACGTCGTCGTCCGCAATCCGGGCGTGCGGCGCGGGTCGCCGTATTTGGCGGCCGCGCATGCGGCGGGCGCGCGTATCGAGATGGAGATCGCGTGGTTCTTTCGCGCCTGCCAGGGGAAGATTGCCGGTGTGACGGGCACTCGCGGCAAGAGCACCACAACACTGCTGCTGCACGCTATGCTACGCCAGGCCGGGCTCGACCCCCTGCTCGGCGGCAATCTCGGAGGCATCGAGACGCTCTCGCTGCTGCCGCAGATATCGCCCGACCGCTGGGTCGTGCTGGAGCTGGGCAACTGGATGCTCGAAGGGCTGCATCCCATCCGGCGCAGCCCGCACGTGGCGATCTTCACGAACCTGCTGCCCGACCATCTCGACGCGTACGACTCGATGGACGACTATGGCGAGGCCAAGTCGAGCATCTTCCGCTACCAGGGCGCGGACGACATCGCCATCTTCAACGCCGAGAACGACTACACACGCCGTTACGGCGAGGCAGCGCCGGGCGGACATGTCTGGTTCTTCAGCCCAGAGCGCGGCGTCTCGTATCCTCGGAATGAGCCTGACGCGACGCATCCCTTCCGCTACGGAGAAGAGAGTGGCCACCTGCGCGGCGCGCACAATCGCGGGAACATCCAGGCGGCGGCCCTCGCGGCGGAGCTGATCGGTGTGGCGCCAGAGACCATCGCCGCTGCCCTCCGCTCGTTCGCGGGTGTGCCGCACCGGCTGGAGACCGTGCGGACGCTTGATGGCGTCACCTACGTCAACGATAGCGCCAGCACCGCGCCCGTGGCGGGCATCGCAGCGCTCTGCAGCTTTGTTGAGCCGGTTGTGCTGATCGCAGGCGGCAACAGCAAGCAGCTCGACCCTGGCGAGTTCGCGGCAGAGGCGGCCGAGAAGGCGCGGCGCATCGTGCTGCTCAAGGGCAACGCCACCGAGGAGTTCGCCACAGCGGTGCGCGCGGCGGCCGAGCGACAGGGACGCGCCGATCCGCTCGTTGGCCCGTTCGACGACCTGGCGCTCGCGCTAGAGGCCGCCCGTGACGCAGCGCGGCCCGGCGACGTCGTGCTGCTCTCCCCTGGCTTCACCAGCTTCGGCATGTTCCTCAACGAGTTCGACCGCGGCGAACAGTTCCGCGCTTTGGTGCGGGCGCTGCCTGAGCAGCCTGGCGCGTGACACGTGCCGCTCTCATATACCGCACTCAATCTCCGCTGGAGGCACGCCAGTACAGCCTGCATGCGTGCGTGAACCTCCACCTTCAGGGGATATGCGCTATGGCCTAGCCCAAAATACGCAGCGACGGTACGCATATAGCGCAAGTAGCGTGTCCGTGTTACCATAAGCGATACAGGTATTGGGCGGATCGTATTTCCCCAATTTATCGCGGCCAGATGGCTGGATTTTGTACGTCGCGAGCATGCTCTGTGCAAGTGAGCAGCGGGAGCATCGCGGACCGGATTACTCGTTCGGCGCGAT
>CAYRVF010000177.1:0-7808 GCA_964427535.1 uncultured Ktedonobacterales bacterium | reverse complement strand
TCCGTCGCCCTTGCCTTCAAGGCTGGCCTCTTCAATATTGGCGCCGAGGGCCAGCTCATCGCCGGGGCCATCGCCACGACCCTCATCGGCGTCCACTTCAGCAGCCTCCCTGGTATCGTCGTGATACCGATGGTGCTTGTCGGCGGCGCACTCGCCGGCGCGGCCTGGGCAGGCATCGCCGGCGTGCTCAAGGCATATACCGGCGCACATGAAGTCGTGACGACGATCATGCTCAACTACATCGCCATCTACCTTGTGCGCTATCTGATCGTAGGCGGCCCGTTTCAGGTTCATGGCGGCTTCTCGCGCTCGCCCGCCATCGGAACCAACGCGCAACTGCCTCGCCTCATCCCCGCCACTAGCACCTTCTTTGGGCTACCGGGCAGTACGTACCAGATCGATATCAGTGTCTTCTTCGCCATCGCCGCGATTGGAATCTACTGGTTCCTGCTGAAGCGCACGACACTTGGCTACGAGATTGCCGCCGTTGGGCAGAGCCAGCGCGCCGCCCGCTACGCCGGCATCAATGTGCGCTCCACGATTACAACTACCATGCTGATTGCCGGCGCCTTTGCCGGGCTGGCCGGCGCAGTCCATATCGCGGGTGTCCAGCCATATCTCAGCGACAGTTACATCACTGACACCACCGGATTTGACGCGATCACCGTGGCACTGCTCGGCGCGGGTGCGCCGTTTGGCATCCTGCTGGGTGGCCTGCTCATCGGCGGCCTTCAGGTCGGCGCACCGGTGATGCAGAGCGACGCCGGCATTGACGGCAATCTCGTCTACGTGCTCCAGGCGCTAATCCTCTTCGCCATCGCCGCGAACTTCCTGCGCACGCTAAAGCTACGCCTTCCCGCGCTGCGCCAGGTGCCGCCGGCCCAAAGCAAGGTCGAGCCGGGCGTGGCCGCCGTTGCCACCGATGGGGAACCCTCCGCGACCGTAGGACCGTCCGCGACGGCGGGCGCGACAGACGGCTGAGCCGGGAGAAGCTGACATGAATTTGATCACTGGCATTCTGCACCTGATGACCACCAGCAACTTCTGGCAAGGTGCCCTGGCCGATAGCGTCCTCTTCCTGCTCCCCGCCCTGGGCGGGGTGCTCTCCGAGCGCAGCGGCGTGGTCAACATCGCAATGGAAGGTATGATGCTGACCGGCGCCTTTGCCGCAGTCGTCGCGGACCTCGCCTGGGGCAATCCCTGGGCCGCCACCGTCATCGCGATGCTAGCGGGCGGCTTCATGGCGCTGATCCACGCCGTCGTCTCGATCCGCTTCCGCGCGGACCAGATTATCAGTGGCATCGCCATCAACATCTTCGCTGCCGGCGTGACGACGTTCCTCCTCAATAAGATCTACGGCCTGCAGGGCGTCGGACACATTACTGCGGATCAGGCGCTCCCGGTCGTGACCATCCCAGTGCTGTCGAAAATACCCTTCATCGGTCCAATCTTCTTTCAGCAGAACATCGTCGTCTACGCCGCGCTGGCCCTGCTCGTGCTCATTAACTTCATGCTCTTCCGCACACGCATGGGACTACGGCTGCGCTCTGTCGGTGAGCACCCCCAGGCAGCCGATACCGCCGGCATCAACGTCTTCCGCATCCGCTACAGCGCGGTTATCGCCAGCGGACTGCTCTCCGGCCTTGCCGGTGCGTTCCTCTCCATCGGCATCGCCAACACCTTCAATCCCAACATGACCGAAGGCCGCGGCTACATCGCACTGGCCGCGATGATCTTCGGCAAGTGGACACCGATCGGCGCGTTCGTCTCGTGCCTGATCTTCGGTGTCGGCCAGGTCATCTTCGACAACAACTCGTCGCTGCAAGCCTCGCCGTACTTCCTGCAAATGGTGCCGTACCTGCTGACGCTCATCGTGCTGGCCGGCTTCGTCGGCAAGAGTGTTCCGCCCGCGGCGGACGGCATCCCGTATGTGCCGGGGGAGGAGTAGGAGCGATGAGTACCGAAGTGCGTGAACAGAGTGCCATGCCGACCGGCGACACCAGTCCCTACGCCATCGAGATGATTGACATCACGAAGACGTGGCCGGGCGTCGTCGCCGACGACCATGTGACGTTTCGGGTCCGTCGCGGCGAGATTCACGCGCTCGTCGGCGAGAATGGCGCGGGCAAGTCCACCCTGATGAACATCCTCTACGGCTTGCTCAAGCCGGACGAGGGCGAGATCCTCGTCAATGGCAAGACGGCGGCCATCAACGGCCCGCGCGACGCCATCGCGCTCGGTATCGGCATGGTGCATCAGCACTTCATGCTCATTCCGCCGCTGACCGTAGGCGAGAATATCGTGCTCGGCCGCGAGCCGACGCGGCGCGGCGACCTCTACGACGCAGGCGCGGCCAGCGCGGCGATCCGCGAGCTGACGCGCCAGTATGGCCTGCGCATCGACCCGAATGCCCGCACCGGCGATCTGCCGGTAGGCTTGCAGCAGCGTGTCGAGATTCTGAAGGTGCTCTATCGCGGCGCCGACATCATCATCCTGGATGAGCCAACCGGCGTGCTGACGCCTCAGGAGACGGACGATCTGTTCGTCGTCTTGCGGGGGCTGGTGCGCAAGGGCAAGACGATCATCTTCATCACCCACAAGCTGCGCGAGGTGCTCGCCATCTCTGACCGTGTGACGGTGCTCCGGCGCGGCAAGGTCGTCGGCGAGGTGCTGACGCCTGAGACGAACGAGCAGGAGATCGCGCGCATGATGGTTGGCCGCGAGGTGCTGCTGCGAGTGAAGAAGGAACCCGCCCGGCCTGGCCCGGTGGCGTTGCGCGCGGTCGGCCTGAACGCCGCCACGGAGCAGGGAATCGCGGCGGTCAAAGACGTCTCGTTCGAGCTGCATGAGGGGGAGATTCTCGGCATCGCGGGCGTGGAGGGGAATGGCCAGAGCGAGCTGATGGAGGTGCTCGCGGGGATACGCCCGGCTAGCGCGGGGCAGATCTTTCTGGGGGATACCGAGGTGACGGGCCTGGGCGTGCGAGAGACGCGCGCGGCAGGTATCGCGCACATTCCGGAGGACCGGCGCGGTACTGGCCTCGTGCTCAACTACTCCATCGCCGACAATATGATTCTCGGCCGCCAGCGCAGCCCACGCTTCGCTCGCGGCGGCGAGATTCTGAAGCTCGATGCGATCGGCGCGTGGGCGCGCAAGCTCATCGGCGAGTTCGACGTGCGCCCGACGACGCCCGACACGCCCGTGCGTGCGCTCTCGGGTGGCAATCAGCAGAAGGTGATCGTGGCGCGCGAGATGAGCGCGGAGCCGCGGGTGCTGCTGGCGGCGCATCCAACGCGTGGAGTCGATATCGGTGCCATCGAGTTCATCCACCGGCAGCTCGTCGCTCAGCGCGATTCGGGTGTGGCCGTGCTGCTCGTCTCGGCGGAGCTGGACGAGATACGCTCGCTTTCTGACCGCATCGCCGTGATGTATGAAGGGCGCATCGTCAGTATCGAGCCCGCCGACACCTCCGAGGAGCGGCTGGGCCTGCTGATGACCGGCGGCGCGACCGAATAACGGGCAGAACCTCTCCCCCCTCCCCTTGAGGGGAGGGGCCGCTGTATGAGCGATTGTGGTGGAGGGGAAAAGGGTTGCTTCATGTACGTTTGTGACGCATCGTACTACGGCGCCCGCCCGTCCCGACTGGCTTGTGTGCGATGACGGCGAATCGCGCAGGCAGTGCCGTCTTGTAGGGGCGAGGCATGCCTCGCCCGCGCCCGCCGTAGGACTGTACACCCCCAAATCGCTCAGAAAACTGCCGCATGTGGAAGGGAAACTGGCGGTAGAATACGGTCATCCGCTGCCACACGATTCCACTAGAAGGATGCGCCAGACCTATGTCACAGAGCCACGAGACGGCACCCGCGAGCCAGCAATGGACGGAGGAGAACTCCGCCACCTTCATCGATACGGCGGAGGTGTTCGTGCCGGGGCGCGCGGAGCAGATCGCGACTCTCGTCGGCCTCACGCCGGGGAGCGCCGAGGACGAGTTTACCGTCGTCGAGCTTGCGGCAGGTGACGGCACGCTGGCCGAGGCGCTGCTGACGGCGTTCCCGCGCTGCCACTATCTCGCGCTCGACGGCTCATCCGTCATGCGCGAGCACCTGACGTCGCGGCTCGCCCGTTTCGGCGATCGGGTGCGCGTCGAGCATTTCGAGATCGCGGAGCGCGCCTGGCGAGAGAAATTACCCGATTCACTGCGGCTGGTGGTCTCCTCGTTGTGCGTGCACCACCTGATCGGCGAGGCCAAGCGTGACCTGTTCCGCGACATGGCCGCACACCTCGAACCCGGTGGTGCGGTGCTCATCGCCGATATCGTCGAGCCGGAGTCGCCGCGAGTCGCGCGGGTGTTCGCACAGCAGTACGACGTGATGGTGCGCGAGCAGAGCCAGCGGTTATACGGCGATCTGCGGGGCTACGACGAGTTCCAGCGCCTCGAATGGAACTACTTCACTTACACGTACGGCGTCCCCGATGTGGAGGACATCGATTACCCCTCACCCCTCGCCGATCAGCTTACCTGGATGCGTGAGGTGGGCCTCACCGATGTCGATGCTTTCTGGATGCGCGCAGGCCACGCTATCTTCGGCGGGTATGCGACGCAGGCGTGAGCTTGGACCTAACTGTCTTCCCGGCAGAACCTAACCCCCAACCCCCTTCCCTCAAGGGAAGGGGTCGCTATTTGGGCGTTCGCGCAGTAGGGAAAGCCTGGTGCATGTCGGGTGATGAAGGCGCCCATGCTGGCCGCTGGCTAGAAGCTGGTGCCGCGGTGGGTGCGGCGGACCGAGGCGGGATTCGGCGACTGGCAGCGCGGGCAGCGGTCCTGGACGGGCAACAGGCTGAGGCGGCAGCGCGGACACTCGCTCGCGATTGAGCGGTGGCAGTTTTGACAGTAGACGGCGTCGGGCGCGGTCCGCTGGCCGCAGGTCTGGCAGAGATGCAGTAGGGTCGGCGCTGGCCCCTGTGTCGCGCGCCCGGCGTCTCCGCTGGAGCTTGCGCCTGGCAGACTGCGACGGTACGGGTCGCGCAGCGGCCCTGAGTCGCCGAGCGGCGCATTCGGCACGGCGGGCGGATGGTGCGATATGCCCGTCGCGCCTGGCGCGAACGGAGATGGCTGCGTGACGGAGGCAGGCGGTGTGGGAACAGGACCCAACGCCCGTAGCCCCGACATGCGAAATGGATCGGCCGGGATCGGCGCTTGCGGGGCGGACGCGGACGACGGTGCGACAAATCCCTGGGGGAAGAATGGCTGCTCGTCGTCGGCAAAGGGCGAGCGTGGTCCCAGCGGACTCACCGGCGGGTAGGTGAATCCCCCCGAGGTGGTGCGGACAGGCCATCCATTAGGAGCGGGATACTGTGCTGGTCCCGGTGGTGTGACGTCGGGAGTACCCAGGGGTGCAGGCGGGTAGGCGTCGGGGAACCGTGCGGGGCGTGTCGCCTGCGGCGGCTCGCGTCGCTGCGGCATCTGTGGCGGCTGCTGTGCGACGGGCGGAGCGGCCACACCGTCTCCGTGGAAGACGAGCGCGATGCCGGGGGCAAGGTCAAGCCGGTCGCCGGGAGAAAGCCGATGCTCTTGCACGCGCCGGGAGTTGATGTGCAGGCCGTTCGTGCTGTGCAGGTCGGCGATCCACCACTCGCCGTTGATGTTGCGAATCTCCGCATGTTGCCGGGAGATTTGCGCGTTAGCGAGCACCACGTCGTTGTACGACAGGCGTCCGATGCTCAGCCGGTCGCCCGCGATCGGCACACGGCGCGTGCCCTCACGCGTCTCGATCTCGACGTACGCCATGCGCCGCCCCTCCCCGCTCGCCGCCCGACCCAAGAGCATCTCGCCCCGTATGCGACCCCAGTATAGCACTACCTGCCTGCGACGTATGCGGAAGTACCAGCGGTGCCGCCGTGCGCTGGCCTGCTTCGCGCGCCCAAGACAGGAGTACGGCTTGACAGATATACTGCCTGCCCGCTATCCTAGCTGCTGCTCAATTGCTTTGTTTCGATCGGGATTGCGAATCGAAGTCTGCCGAGGGCAGCCGGAGCGGTACACGCGCGATGGTAGCGCGCCAGAAGGAGAACCAGATTGCGTAGCATGCGACGAACAATGGCGGGAATGGCGCTTGCGCTCCTTCTGGCCATATCACTGGCAGGCTGTGTGCATGAGGATCGCGCCATCAATCTCAATGGCGATGGTTCCGGCTCCTACACGTTCACTGTGGGGCTGTCTGAGGAAGTCGTGAGCCTGGCGGGTGACTCCATCAAGTCACAGATGGACCAGTACGGACAGCAGATCACGTCAAAGGGTGGCACATACAGGCATTACGACGACACGGGATATAGTTACTGGGCATTTACGCGCCACTTCAGCTCAGTGGCCGGCCTCAACACTCTGCTCTCTGACAAGTCATACATGAACGCGCTTTCGAGCGGCTCGTCGACGAGCGATAGTGCGTCGACGGATACTGATCACTTCACCGTGTCGCAGAGCGCCGGGTTCCTGACGAACACGTTTCACATTACGGGTAGCATCAGCATGCAACCCACCACGCCTCCATCGTCGGTGCCTGGTTTCGACCCAGCGACCGTGTTGAAGGACGCGCACGACTCCATCGCGATCACGATGCCGGGGTGGATTTCGTCGCATACGGGCGGCAGCGTACAGGGAAATTCGATCACCTACACCGTCCACTATGGTGAGACGGCGTCTATCGACGTGACTGGTGGCGGCGTCAATACCGCAGTCGTGTATCCGCTCGCCGGAGGCATAGTGGTGGTGCTCCTGATCGCGGTCACGCTCGTGGTCGTCTTCGCGCTGCGGCGTCGGCGCCCCACGTCACCGGCGCTGGTACCGGATGGCACCCTAAGTGATACAGCGCTTGGCATCACCGCCGGAACCGGATATGTGGGGCCGCCGCCGAGCGAGATTAGCCCAACGGAGGAGTAGCCCGCGCCGCGCGATGAAGCTGAGGCGTCGCGGGCATCCGCAGCGGGGGCGGGCGAGGCATGCCTCGCCCCCACAAACGACCGTCCGGTAATGCTACTTGGCGCGGGCAATGGCGTCGAGCGCGTCGGGGCTCTCCAGCGAGGAGAGGTCGCCGAGCGGCGAGCCGAGGTGGCGCGCGCGGATCAGCCGCCGCAGCACCTTGCCATTGCGCGTCTTCGGCAACTGCTCGACGAAGTACACCGACTCGGGCTTGAGGGCCGGGCCAAGCACGCGGGTTACTTGCGCGCGCACCTCGTCGCGGAGCGCATCCGTCGGCTCTGTGCCGACGGTGAGCACGGCGAAGACGACGACGACCTCGCCCTTGAGCGGATGTGGCACGCCGATGGCCGCGGCCTCGCTCACCGCAGGATGCGCTACCGCCGCCGACTCGACCTCCGCCGGGCCGAGGCGCTTGCCCGCGACCTTGATGGTGTCGTCGGAGCGGCCGAGGATATACCAGAATCCATCCGCGTCGATGGCGGCCCAGTCGCCATGCACCCAGGTGTCGGGGAAGCGGCTCCAGTAGGTCTGCTCGTAGCGCTCGGGGTCCTGCCAGAAGCCACGTGTCATGCCCGGCCATGGCGCACGTATCACGAGCTCGCCGACCTGCCCGCGCACCGGCTGTCCGGCGTCATCCACCACGTCAGCCACCATGCCAGGGATCGGGCCGGAGAACGAGCACGGCTTGATCGGCGTGATGGTCGTGCAACCGACGATGCCGCCCGAGATCTCGGTGCCGCCGGAGTAGTTGATGATGGGGCAGCGCCCGCCGCCGACCACCTCGAAGGCCCAGTGCCAGGGACCGGAGTTCCACGGTTCGCCGCTCGCCCCG
>CAYRVF010000176.1:0-7871 GCA_964427535.1 uncultured Ktedonobacterales bacterium | reverse complement strand
GCAGGTGCGAGAGCGTCTCGCCCCGCCAGTCACCAGTCTTCCTGATGATGGTGTCTATCGGCTGAGCAGCAGACGCGTCGTGCGGTGAAGCACCGGCCTTTGCATTCATCCTTCGCTTACCACCTTCGTCGCCTCGTACCATGTCAGCGCTACCGGGTCCCGGCGATCAGCCGTTCGCGGTTGAACAGCGCCGAGACGAGCCGCCAGCCGATGCCATCGAGCACCAGCAGCCCCACCCCGATGCCGATGGCTAGGGCGAGTGTCGCAGGGATTATACCGAACGTGATGAGGTACGCGGCCAGCAGGACCGGCAGACCCGCGACGGCGCCGAGCTGCATGGCGACGCGGACGTCGTTCGCGCGCGTGGAGATCGCGAGGCTGACCCAGATCGTCAGCAGCGCGACGAGCGGCGTGAAGAGCACTTGCACGAGCACGTCCGGCACCTGGAGGACCGCCGCGGCGACGGCCGGCTGGGCGAAGAGCTTGGTCACGAGGAGGAAGGCGGCGTACAGCACGTAGGCGATCGTGAGCGACGGGGCGAGGGCCGCCAGGGCCTTGGCCAGCACCAACTCCTCGCGCGGAATGGGCGTCGTGAGCACCGGCTCGAGCGTGGCCTGCTCGCGCTCACCAACCACCGCGTAGCCGGCGAGAATCGACGGCAGGAGGGCGGGGATGCCGAGCAGGATCACCAGCGGATCCCCGGTTTGGAAGGTGCTCGCCGCTGAGGCGGGCAAGGCGAGGACCAGGATCGTCGGGAAGACGAGGACGCCCAGCGGGAGGATGGCCATCGTGGCCAGGATATAGCCGGAACGCCGGTACTCGCGGAGCTCCTTACGGTAGATGGCTCGGAGGCGGGTCGTACTCGCGCTCATGGCGTGACTGCCTTCCGGCCGACCAGCGTGCCAGTCTCCACGTCTTCGTTGATCAGTTCCAGGTAGACGTCTTCGAGGGTGTGCTGGGACTCGGTGATGGAGAGCACGTCGGCTCCGGCCGCAACCAGCGCGCGGGTGACCGCGGGTGCGGCTACGGTTGGATCGGTGACGGTAAGGAGGTAGGTGGCAGGGCCGTCCTGGCGCCAGCTTTCGACGGCCGGAAGCCCTCCCAAAACGCGGGCCGGCTCGAGGAGCGGGACACTGGTCCGGACGGTGAGCGTCTTGGCAAACAGCTGGTCACGGAGCTCGGCGGGCCGACCGACGGCGCGCAGCGTCGTGTTCAACAGCGCCACCCGGTCGCAGAGCCGTTCCGCCTCCTCCAGGCGGTGGGTGGTGAGGAAGATCGTCACGCCTTGCTGACGGAGTCCATTGATCAGATCGTGGACCTCACGGGTGGCGACGGGGTCGAGGCCCGACGTCGGCTCGTCGAGGAATAGCACGTCCGCATCGTTAAGGAGCGCCCGAGCAAGGCTGACCCGCTGGCGCAGTCCTTTGGAGAGCTTACCGCAGGGATCATTGGCCCGCCCGACCATGTTGACGGCTCGGAGCACGCGCTCGGTGCGCTTGCGGACATCGGGCAGCGCGTAGAGCCCGGCAAAGCACTCCAGATTCTCTCTGACGGTCAGGCGCAGGTAGAGGCCCGACGCCTCCGGCATAATCGAGATGTGCTGGCGAATCGCCACCCCGTTCTCGGGCGTGAGGGAGAGGCCGGCGACGGTGGCCGAACCAGCGGTCGGGGTGATGAGCGTGCCGAGCGTCCGCACGGTGGTCGTCTTCCCCGCGCCGTTCGGCCCGAGGAACCCGAAGACCTCGCCGTAGCCGATCTCAAACGAGACGTCCTGGAAGGCCACCCGGTCGCCGAAGCGCTTGGTCAGCCCCTGGGCGGAGAGCGCCGGGCCGCTTCGCTTCCCCTCAGTCGCCGCTACTCGCTCAGCACTCATGGAAGGTCACCTCATCGGCTCGATACCGCAGGTCAGTGACTGCACGGCGTCGCCCATCTACCTCGTCCATTGCTTCCATTGTAGCAGAGAGCACTACGCACCACGTCCGTCGGTGGGTATTTACCAAGTGGGCATTATTCTGACACAACTTTCCTCCTGCGAAACCGCCCTGATGCGACTCCCTGATGCGACTCTAAGAGCGTGTTTACGAGGGGGGCTGAGTCCGCGCGCCGGAGCGTTGCCCTGGGATGCGCACCACAGAGCTGATGCGGTCCTCTTCCTCCAGGAGACCGCGGCCAGTGCCGCGCGACCTCCCGTAGGTGGGGCACTCGCCGGGACGCGCTAGGCCTTTCGAGCGCACCCGCTCGCCGCTGGGGTCTCAGCAGTCGGTATCCAGTGAGCATCTGCCAGCCAAACGTCGCCCCAATGATCAGCCGCTCGATGAGACCCTGGTCCGACTGCCAGCTCGCTGGGAGCGTGACATAGACGATGATGAGCGCACAGACGACCAGGCTGGCACTGAGCGAATACCAGCCGTAGCGGCGCCACGCCAGGTCCTTCCGCAGATGGAAGCCGATCAGGAAGATGGCCACTGTGAGTGCGTTGAAGGCGACGTAGAAACCAATCAAGTGCAGCATGTTGTGGAGAGCAGCCTCACGGTCTGTGGGGTTGTACTCGGTGTACACGCCGTCGTTGGCGATGCCTGCCCCGGTGAGCACGAACAGTGCAGTAGTGGTGTTCAACATGCTCGGAGTGAGCGCGTACGCCAGCGCCCGACGAACGCCGATGGTGAAGCAGATGAAGAGCAGGCCCGTCGCGATGAGGTCCGTGTTCAGCACCTAGGCTTCAGGAGGGCGTACAGGCGCTCGACGGTCACCTGGTTCGCCTTACGTTCTTCTACTTGATACAATGTGTTGGTATGAGTTGGTCTCCCCACAGCGGGGAGCGAGATGTTCCTCTGAGGAAATCTATGTGGTCCACCTCCGCCCGCTCCTTGCGCTTGTGGGTCCAGCCCACGCCACTCGTCGATCGCGAGCGCGAGCGGGAGGCGATTCACCACCGGTTGGCCGTGGAGGGCGTGCGCCTGTTGACCCTGACCGGTCCGGCCGGGGTGGGCAAGACCCGGCTCGCCCTGGCTGCGGCCGCCGAGCTCACCGACTATTTCCTCGATGGGGTTGTGCTCGTCGACCTCGCTCCCCTGCGCGGCCCGGACGCGGTCCTGCCCGCGCTGGCCCATGCCCTCGGCGTCACCGACGAGAGCTCCTCTCCGTCCTTGCTGGCGCGCCTCCGGACGGTTCTGGACGCGCGGCGACTGCTCATGGTGCTCGATAACTTCGAGCACGTATTGTCCGCCGCCACCCCACTTACTGAACTGCTTGCCGCCTGCCCTGGACTCGCGCTTCTCGTGACCAGCCGCGTCCCACTGCAGTTGCCGGTCGAGCACTTGCTCCGTGTCGCGCCGCTGGGTGTGCCCGATCTCCGTCGGGTGCTCCCGTCTGCCGCGCGCCTCGCGCGGGTCCCAGGGGTAGCGCTTTTTGTGGCGCGTGCCCGGGCGCGGCACGCCGACTTCGCGCTAACCGGCCAGCAGGCTCGCCTGGTCGCGCAGCTCGTGGCGCAGCTTGATGGGCTGCCCCTTGCCCTGGAGCTGGCAGCTGCCCGACTTGATGTGGTCCCGCTGCCGACGCTCGTCTTTCGGTTGGAGGACCGATTGCGGCTCCTGCACTGGAAGGCCGCGGACGTGCCGGAGCGGCAGCACAGCCTAGAGGCCGCCATTGGTTGGAGCTACGAGCTGCTCGACCCGGACGAGTAACGCCTCTTCTGCTGCCTAGGCGTCTTCTCGGGCTGTGTCTCCGTCGCCGCGCTGGCGGCCGTGGTGGGGAGCCTGGGCGGCTCTGTCGCCGAGGAGGATGAGGGACGCACCCGTGATGGGCTCGTCTCGCTCGTCGACAAGAGTCTAGTCCTGCCAGGACGCTTGCAGGATCTGCCAGACACGGAGGAGACATGGGAGGCGGAGGACACGGCGGGAGACGAGCGAGACGAGCGAGACGCGAGCGACAGCCACGCGGCGTTCGGGATGTTGGAGACGGTGCGGGCGTACGCGGAGGAGCGGCTCGCCGCCGCGGGCGAATTGGCGGCGGTGCGGAGTGCGCATGCACGCTACTTTCTGGCACTGGCCGAGCGGGCCGACCGCGAATTGCGCGGGCCGTCTCAGCGTGTGTGGTACTTGCGCCTGGAGCGTGAGCACGACAACCTGCGGGCGGCGCTGCGCTGGCTGCTCGATCAGGAGGGCCCCGAGGCGGTCGTAGCGTGGGAGTCGGGGCTGCGGTTGGCGACGGCGCTCAGCTACTTTTGGTTCGCGCGCGGCTATCATGCGGAAGGGGCGCGGTGGATCGAGGAGGCGCTGGCCCGCGCGCCTGGGGCGGACCCGACCGTGCGCACAGACGCGCTCATCCGCGCGGGGCGGCTCGTGACTGTACGGGGCGACACTGACCGGGCGCAGGTTCTGCTGCAGGAGGCGCTGGCTCTGGCCGAGCAGCGGGACGACCGGGTCGACATTGCCAAGGCGCTCTCCCAGCTCGGAGCCTGCTCCGTGTATGCCGGGGAAGCCGCCGAGAGTGCCCGGCTGCTGGAGGCGGGCTTGCGCCGCGCGCAGGAGGTGGACGATTCGTTCTGGGCCGGCCACGCCTTCATCTTGCTCAGCGCGATGGCCACCATACAGGGGGACTATGCGCGGGCTGCTGCCTGCTGTGCAGATGCGCTCGACTGCTTCCAACAGAGTGGGGATATATACGTTGCTGGCCTAGCCCACTACGGCCTGGCACAGGCCGCGTACGAGCTGGGCGAGTACTCCCGTGCCGTCGCACACGCGCGCGCGGGCCTGTGGGCAGGCGCAGACTTGAAGGAACGCTGGCTCATCGCCCTTGGTGCGCAGTTCGCCCTGTGGCTGGCCGGTGAGCGCGCCGCCCCCTCAGCGCGCGCGCGTCTCCTCGGGGCGGCGGACGCCTTGATCCAAGCTATCGGCCCAGCGATTCGCCTCTGGATGTGGGCCATGCGGCCGCATCTCACCACGCTGCGCGAGCAACTCGACGCGGAGGGCCTCGGCGCTGCGTACCGTGAGGGACGCTCACTGCCCTTGAGCCAGGTCGTGGCCATCGCCAGCCACCTGCTGGACGACCTCGCTCGCTCGCTCGCTGCCGACCCACGCACGCCTGACAGGCGAGCCGACGACATCCCCCAGCACGCGAGGCGCTCTGAGCAGGCTGAGCAGGCGGACGGCCCTCTGAGTGTGCGTGAGCGGGAGCTGCTGCGGCTGGTGGCAGCGGGACTTGGCAATCCAGAGATTGCCCGTCAGCTCGCCCTGTCGCCGTACACGGTCCGTCGCCACTTGACTGCCGTCTTCCGCACGCTGGGTGTCAGAACCCGCACTCAGGCTGTGGCAGTGGCGTCCCAGCGGGGCCTGCTGTAGCCCGAGGATGCATATCCACTGCGACCGACGGCCGCTGGAGCCGCTGGAACCCGACGGAACGCTCACCCTACCCGGCGCGGCCATAGGCGGCTCGATGCAACCGTATGTTAGAATGCCGGCGCGCGGCCATTGGCGGCCTGCAAACTGATCGTTGCGGCGCGTTGGGGGCTTTGCGGCACGGCGAGTGGAGCCACTTGGGCGAACTCGACCCACGCGCCGAACTGGACCACGAGTTGTGGAGTCCGCACGAGATCGCGCACCTCCGCTTCCTGCGGTGGCTGGCGAAGATGGGCCGACTGGTCGAAGATGGAGGACCCGCGGCGGTCAGCGATGGCGCCAGGGCAATGGGACGATGACTTGGAAGATGTATGGGCCGCTTGCCCCTGTGCCGCTAGGCATAGCTGCGCCGGACTTCTCCCTCGCCACCACGCAGCACGCTGCTATTTCGCTGCGGAGCCAGAGGGGGCAGGCGGTCGTGGTGGCGTTCTATCCGCTGGACTGGGAACCCGTCTCGCCCGCCGCCGAGGGCTTCCGCGCGTTCGTCTCCGAGCTCGCGGGGACACGCGCCGCCACGCCGGTCGCGCCGTCCTGAGCAGTTCCACGCCGCTCTCCCGCCGCGGCTTGCAGACAGAGTATACTATGACCACAGCCACACCATCTGAGAAGCGACTCGTCGGCGAATCAGCGCCACGACCAGAAAGGCAGCTCGATGGCAGACGACCTGGCACGCGAGAAGGAACAGCAAGCGTACATCGACGAGATGGCCCGTGCGCGGGGCTACGTGCTCGACTATCACAAGGTGATGGCCCGCGCCGACTTCGAGGTGCTCCAGCGGACCAACGCCCTGATCGACGCCGTGTATCTGCGTCAGCGGCATCTTGACCGGCGCACGAAAGAGCTGCTCTTCATCACGAGTCTCACGGTACTGCGCGCGGGCAAGGGACACATCCAGAGTCATATCCGTGCCGCGCTCGATCTTGGGGTGTCGCCGGAGGAAGTGCTGGAGGCGATCGAGATTGCCCTCCCCGAGGCCGGAGTCGTCGCGTTTCAGGCGGGCTTCGAGGCGTGGCGCGAGATCGTCGGCGCGGAAGGCATCGAGCCCTCGGTGGCGGTCTTCGAGGGCGGCAGCGGCGTGCGCTAGTCGCTCCGTCGCCGGACGTATCGGCGGCACCTGGCGGCATGTCGCGCGTCGAGAGACTCTGTGTTTCACGTCGCACGTTGGTCGTGGGTCCGCCGCGACCCGCGAGTCTCACGCCAGCAAGGAGGACGCTGCATGGACGTCACGATTTCCGAATCCGAGCTGCACTCCGACATCCGCGCCTCTGTGCGCGCGCTCTGCGATCGCTTCGGCCCCGACTATTGGCGACGGTGCGATGCCGAGCGCGCGTATCCCGACGAGTTCGTGCGGGCGATGAGTGAGGCGGGCTGGCTCGGCGTGCTGATCCCCGAGGAGTATGGCGGAGGCGGTCTGGGCATTACCGAGGCCGCGCTCGTGCTGGAGGAAATCAACCACTCGGGCGGTTCGGCCGCCGCGTGCCATGCGCAGATGTATACGATGGGGTCCTTACTGCGCCACGGCAGCGAGGCGCAGAAGCGGCGCTACCTGCCCGCGATCGCCAGCGGCGCGCTGCGGCTGCAGGCGTTCGGCGTCACCGAGCCCGACGCCGGCTCCGACACCACGCGCATCACCACCTTCGCACGCAAGACGGACGGCGGCTACGTCATCAACGGCCAGAAGGTCTTTACCTCGCGCTACCAGCACTCCGACCTGCTGGTGCTGCTTGCGCGCACGACGCCGATCGAGCAGGCGCGCAAGAAAACTGACGGTATGAGTCTCTTCCTGATTGACACCCGCGCCGCTGGAAAAAGCATCCAGGCGGTGCCCATCGAAACGCTCATCAATCACGAGACGAACCAGCTCTTCATCACCGACCTGGAAGTGCCTGACGACGCCCTCATCGGCGAGGCGGGGCGCGGCTTCGCGTATCTGCTGGACGGCCTGAACGCCGAGCGCATCCTCATCGCCAGCGAGTGCATCGGCGATGGCCGCTGGTTCGTCGAGCAGGCCACGGCGTACGCGAATTCACGGTCGGTGTTCGAGCGTCCGATTGGCAAGAATCAGGGCGTGCAATTCCCGATCGCGAAGGCCTTTATGGCGGTCGAGGCCGCCGACCTGATGCGCCTCAAAGCTGCGTCGGCGTTCGACGCGCACCAGCCCTGCGGCGCAGAGGCGAACATGGCAAAATACCTCGCGTCAGAGGCCTCGTGGGAGGCAGCCGACGTGGCAATGGCGACGCTTGGCGGATACGGGCTGGCGAGCGAGTACCACGTCGAGCGCAAGTGGCGCGAGACCCGGCTCTACCGCACGGCGCCCATCTCCAACAATCTCGTGCTGAGCTACGTCGCCGAGCACATCCTCGGCCTGCCGCGCTCCTATTAGCTAGCGGAGCATGGCAGCCGTCGAGCGGGACATCGAACGGGACATCGAACGGGAGGCACGCGCGCATGCCGCTACAGCCAGGCTGGCAGGGC
>CAYRVF010000175.1:0-7943 GCA_964427535.1 uncultured Ktedonobacterales bacterium | reverse complement strand
CGCCCGCTGGGGCTCTTTCTGATCGCCGACTTCGTCTGGACCCGCGTCCGCCGCGAGCGCCGGCCGCGCCTGCTCGTGATCGACGAAGCCTGGACCCTCATGCAGTACCAGGAGGGCGGGCGCTTCCTGGCGGGACTGGCGCGACGCGCGCGCAAATACTACCTCGGGCTAGTGACCATCACGCAGGATGCCGAAGACTTCCTCTCCAGCGAACACGGGCGCACGGTGCTGGCGAACTCCAGCGTGCAACTGCTGATGAAGCAGGATAGCTCGACCATCGAGGCGGTCACGAAAGCCTTCCGGCTTTCGGCCGGCGAGCGGCAGTATCTGCTGGGCTGCCACAAAGGAGAAGGATTGCTGTTCGCGCGCGGCGGCCATGTGGCACTTCAGATCGGCGCCAGTCCTTTCGAGCACGAGCTGGCGACGACCGATCCACGCGAACTGGCGGCACGCCAGTCCACACTGCGTTCAGGAACGACGCCAGACGGCGCATCGGACGGTGCGCGGGCACTGAGAACCAAGGGACAGCGCGCAACGGAGCCGTCTCGAAGGCGCTCGCGATCAGCGCAGACGCGCGAGGGTCTCGAAGGCACGACTAGCCACCCGACGCACAAAACCCGGCAACCTGCCGTACAAGCAGGGATCGCTGCCGGAGATGAGACACCCGCCGGGGCACCTCTTCCGCAAGTAGATCGCGTGAGCGAGCCCGGTGAGCATGACGGCGTAAATGGACAGCGAGTGCGCGAGGTGGCAACCGTCGGGAGTGTTGCCGCAACACAGCCCGCAATTGCGGGCCTGGAAGGGGAAGAACGATGACGATTCCACCTTCGCAACCGCAACCACTCCACCCACGGCATCATCTGCCTCCGGGCCAAGACGACGACCAACGCGACCGGAATCGGGCGCACCCGCCGAATGAGCAGCCGATGCCAGAAGTCGCGGCTCCAGCGTCGCCAACCTCGTCACCAGCCACGGCAGCTCACAATCCCTCACCGGAGGAACCCTTCCTTCCCGTCGCTGCTCCAATGAGTGCGCAGCTCGTAGGTCGCCCGACGAGCCGGGGACGGAGTACTCAGCGCCCCGTCCCGAACGAGCAATCTAAACGCGAGGATGTCGCCGCGCGGGCAGCCCACGTGAAGCAGACCTGTCGCATCGAGGACGTCGTCTCCCGGTACGGCGTCGAGCTTACTGCTGTCGCCGGTGGACGGCGCTTTGTGGGCCTCTGCCCCTTCCACACCGAGCAGCACGGAAGCTTCACCGTCTACGCCGATACGCAGAGCTTCTGCTGCTTTGGCTGCCACGCCGCCGGCGACGTCATCACCTTCGTATGCCTCTTCGAACATGTCCGGTTCAATGAGGCGCTCCGACTGCTGGGCGAACCCCAAAGGCACGAACGGGATAGCGACGACGGCGCGACTTCGCACGGCATCCCCGTCCCGCGACCGGCACATGCGGCGGCGCCTTCATCGCCAGCGCCCTCGTCTCCTCCCGCATCCATACCGACGGTACTCGCGTTCCTGCCTCGTTCGCTGACCACGTCGAGGACGCCGGCAGCTTCCGCCGAGCCAGGGGGTGTCAAGCAGCTGAGGGAACGCGGCGACCAAGTGGATGTGTCGGCAGGTCAACCAGACCCACAACAGATAGACCGGGATCGGTCGCTGCACTCATTGCCGCGATCGCACGGTTACGATACTTCGACTGACTATGAGGGTAAGGCTGACGAGATCGCGCCGGCGCCCGAACGGGACGAGGCCTCAAACGCAGCACTGCGCCTGACGCTGTTGTCCGTTACGACGGCGTTGGCGATGCAGGGACTCGCCCACGCGCCGAGTGCGCTGGCGTACCTGGGAGAACGCGGAATCTCACTGGCGCTCGCCAGACGCTGCCGGCTTGGCTACCTTCATGACGCCGCCCTCCTGGAGTACCTCGGCGATGACGCGCACCTAGAGCGGGTGGCGCGCGAGACGGGCCTGCTCAATCGCCTTGGGCGGGGCACACTCGCGCGGCGCCTCATCGTACCGGAGCTTCGTGAAGGCCATACGACCCAATTGATCGGCCGGGCGCTCCCTGGCGCCCAGACGCCGCTGTCCCACGTCAAGTATTACCTCGTCTGCAGCAACGGCGAAAAGGGCCTGTTAGGCTACGGAGCCGCGTTGAAACGCATGGCAGCGGGCACACCGGATACCTTAGAGGGTCCTCGTGATCCTGACGGCAATCGGCAATTGCGGGGCATTCTGGTGCTTGAGGGGGCACTCGACTATGTCATCGCCTTCGGCTGGAACCTCCCGGTCCTCCCGGTCGCACTCCTCTCGACCTATCCGAGTCGCTTACAACTGCAGGAACTTCTTGACCTGCGGGTCCGCGCGGGCGACTTGCCCTTGCTGCTCATGCAGGATGCCGACGGTGCGGGCCGCGAGGGTCTGGGGCACCTCGCACGCATGCTGACCGAACGGCAGGTTTCCTTCTCTGTCGTGCCGCCATTGTCGCGCCCGCCTGCCACAGCCGAGCCGGCGTTCTACAAAGACCTCGCTGAATTGGGACCGCTCGGGCGGGCGGGACGCCTGCATGTGCTGGAAGCACTGGCGCGTACGCCGCTCCCTGCGGCTCCCGACGTCATGCAGGACGAGCCGCCAGAAAGGCATGGTTGAGCATGCGTCGTACGCAGAGACCGCCCACAGACACCGATTTCACAGGGCGGACGACATGGCAGGCATCGGTACCGCAGCCTCGGGCGCCAGTTGCATGGGACACGCCAGATGCGCGGGATGCGCGGGATGCGCCCCTGCGGACGCCCATTGCGTCGGTCCGCACGGTTGAAGTCATCCCGCCTCGACGCACCACGCGTGAGGTGGTGGCACTGGAGACCGGCATGGCCGCACTGGCCCATGCTGTACATCGGCCGATCGCCCTCGAGCTGATCGGCACTGCCAGTGCGCGACGTTTTGTCGTGCGGGCGGCTGACGCAGGCTCCTTGGAGGAGGTGGTGCGTCAGATTCGTGCCCGCTATCCCCAGGCAATCATCCGCCCGCTTGCGTCTGATGAGGATGCGTTACATCTCGCGCCAGGAGAGGCGCTCACCGCGCTCGAGCTACGGCCTGGTGCGGGACCGTATCTACCACTCCGCACGCCAGGCGCCCGCGAGCGTGTCCAAGAAGGCGCAGACCCCTTATTGGGGCTGCTGGCCGCGTTTTCCAGTCTCCCCTCAGACATGCGTACGGTCGTACAACTGGCCCTTGCGCCTGCACGCGATGCCTGGTCCGCGCCGCACCAGCGGATGGCGCTCGAGCATGCGCTCGAACCAGAGCGTGCGCGTGAGCGGTGGCAGTTAGCGCAGAGCCGCACCGACCCGGGGAGTGGCGGCGAACTCGGTCTGCCGCTCGTGCTGGGCCTGCTCGCGCTAGTGGGTGTAGCCGTGCTGGCACAACGCTATGGCTCCCGCCTTCCGGCCTGGCTCCGGCAGGATGCGTCTGAGTTGCTCCGTCAGCGCGGCTTGGTCCACCTGACTCCAGCGCAACTCCTGTGGCTCGTCGCCTGCGGCGGCGTCCTCCTGTTCGCACTCGTCATGCTCCTCGTGTGCGCCGCCTGGGTGCGCGGGCGAATTCGTGGCTGGCTCCATCCAATGCCACTGTATGACCAACAGCTTGTGCAGGAGAAGACCGGGCGCGTCGCCTATCATGCGCGGCTCCGACTGCTGGTCATCGGCCCAGATGGGCCGCCAGATGTCGTTCCTGGTACGGTGCGCCGCGCTGCCCGGCAGTCACATGGGGGGAAGCATGGCACCGCCAACTTATCCAGATCTGAGGGTGTGGCCCTTGAATCACGGCCTGATATCCTCACAACGACTTCGCCGCGTGCTCCTGCGAAGGCGCAAGGAGCCGCAGTCTTCGCGGGCGTGTCGAGCGCGTCGGGTGTATTCGCGGCGTCGCCGGCAACACGGCACTGGTACCCAGGCAACGTGTGGACCCTATGGACGTGGTGGTGGCAATTGGGGCGCCAGTCCTGGCGACGGACTTGTTTGCGGGCGAGCGCCACTCTGCGTGCGATACGCACGAACTTCGTCAATGCTGCGCCGGTGCGTGTGGTAGTCGGCCTGTGGCGCGCTGCTCCATCTGCCCGTCTGCGACTCGCGCGCCGCTATATCCGCATGTGGGTCCGGGACATGCAGAGGTCCCGGCGCCGCATCGCGCTGATGCGAACGGCAGTGCGCTGGCAGGCGCGACTGCGACGCGAGACCCTGGAAGGCTTCCTGTCCGCGTACCGACAGTACCACCTCGCGAACGGCGGCTACTTCGTCCCGCACTGGCTCTCCCGGCGCGCGGCCCAGCGCATCGTCACGCCGGTAACGCCGGCCGGGCGTCTCGGGCGTCACCGGCGGCACCACCGAGCGATAGGGTGGCAACGGGGCGTGCGCGGCTCGGCGCACATGCTGAGTGTCGCCGACGTCGCGGCGCTCTGGCACCTGCCCCAGGCGGACGATCTTGCCGATCTACCCTTCGTCGAGCGCACACGCGCTCGCACGCTGCTCGTACCGTCCGCGCTCAGCCAGGCGCACGAGGCATTCCGTGTCGGTCTCTCGACCCACGCGGGGCATACGCTTCCCGTTTGCCTGCCGTCCGACGCCACCCGGCGCAACGCGCTCGCCATCGCCAAGACCGGCAAGGGCAAATCCACCTTACTGCTCTCCCTGGCGCGGGCGGCGCTCAGCGAGAATGATTGCGGTCTGGTGCTCATTGACCCCCATGGCGACCTCGCGGAGACGGTCCTCGCGCTCATCCCTGAACACCGACGCGACGACGTGCTGCTGGTGGACCTGGGCGACCGCGTGTACCCCATCGGCCTCAACCCGCTCGACGTGACGCTCAACCCCGACCGCGACAAGGCCGTCTCCAACATGATCGCGGTCTTCTCTCAGATCTGGAAAGACTTCTGGGGACCGCGCATGGAGTCGGCGCTCGAAGCCGCGCTGAAGACGCTACATGAGGCCAACCAAGTAGAGGTCGAGCGCGACCCGCAAGACGGTCCCGACCGGCAGCTGACCCTGCTCGACGCTACGCCGCTGATGACCTTCGCGGCATTCCGCCATAGCCTCATGGCCCGCGTCCAGGATCCGGCCCTCACGGAGTTCTGGATGCGCTTCGAGGCGCTCCAGCCCCGGCTGCAACAGGACATCATCACGCCAGTAACGACCAAGCTGGATAAGTTCGCCCACTCGGTCGTCGCGCGGCGAATCGTCGGGCAGGGCCGCTCGACCCTCAACATGGCCGAGGCGATCCAGCAGAACCGGGTCATCCTCGTCAAGACGGCCCGCGGCATCGTCGGGCACGATACCTCCTCACTGATCGGGGCGACGCTGCTGGGCTTCCTCCAGGTGACGGTTGGCGAGCAGGCGGCTATCGAAGCGGAACGCCGCCGGCGAGCACGGGTGCTGGTGGACGAGTTCCAGACGCTGGAGGGCGTGGACTTCGGCGCGATGCTCTCGGAGCTGCGCAAGTACGGCGCGAGCTTCGCCTTGGCGACGCAGGCCCTCTCGCACCTCGACGCGCTCGACAGAACGTTGCGGCCGACGGTACTGGCGAATGTCGATCAACTGTTCGCCTTCGCCATGAGCGCCGAGGATGCGCGCATGGTGGAGCGCGAGTTGGACGGCGTGGTCGAAGCAACGGACCTCATCAATCTTGATGACTTTTCCTGCTACGCGCGGCTGACGATTCATGGCCGGCGCGCGCCGGTCTTCTCGCTCGCACTCGACCCGCCGCCCGCGCTCGATACAAAGGCATGGGCACAGGCGGAGGTGCTGCGTCGGCGCAGCCAGCGCCGCCTCGGTCGCTTCGTGGATAGCGTGGATACGCTCATCGCCCATGCCGCTCTGCGGCGCAAGGCACTGGCGGAGCAGCACCAGCATCAGCAGCACAGTCAACGTGGTCAGCGAGAAGGCGAACCAGCGCGACGCGCGCAGACCCACTCTGCCACCGGGAACTCGCCGCGTCAAGGCGACCCCGTACCGTCTGAACGGCCGGGGCTGCCAGTTCCGCAGCGCGGAGATCCTGGATCGCACCTGGCAGGCAGACCGGAGCATGCGGGCGCGAATATGACGGCGCCGACGGTGCCTGAATCGGGCAACGACAACACAACGGAGGCGACGGACATGTCAAAAGTGCCGGACACGACAACCACCGCACGGCTGGATCCGACGCCCGCTCGGCAGACCAGCAGCCAGGAAGGCGCGAGTACCAACGTGAGCAGCACGGCGAAATCCGGAAAGCGGCGGTCCAACTGGGGCAGAAAGCGGCGAAGCCCGAATCATGGGTTCACCGCGCTGCTCTCTGAGGGCCAATTGGCGGGAAACGCACCGCGCGCGGGCGAATGGCAGCCCGCAGATGATGGGCGTGATGCGCGGGACGGAGAGCGGGACGGAGAGGACGCGGCCCGTAGGGACCCGCGCGCATCCACGGCGCCACGAGCGGCAGCCTCGGCGACGGAATGGGAAGGCGAGGAGGCGTCTGCCGATGATCATGATGATGATGACCCCGAAGACGATCCAGAGGATAGGGATGAGGGGGAACATGCGCCGTGACGACCAGGACATCCGCGAAGACTCCTCTGGCTGGGATGACATCCAGTTCCCGCCGACCAGCCAAGAGAATCCACCCCTCCACTCGCAAATGCCGAAGTAGTGCTGAGCGCCAGGCCATCGAGAGACGTCCAGTGGCGTCGCCGAGCTTTCTCACCGCGGCGGTCGATTGGGAACTGCTGCAGTGGCTCTTGCGCTGTCCGCTCCTACGGATCGACGACCTCGCGACGTTCTGCGGCGTGAGCCGAACCACCATATCGCGCCGCCTGGACGAGATGGAGACCCCCGGGCTGATCGAACACGTCACGCCGGCCTGCCTCGCGCACCAGGGGACCGAGCGCTGCTATCATCTCTCCGATCTGGGCATCCGCGTCCTCGCGGCGGCGTGCGGCTCCGCGCCACAGCGGCTCGCCCGCAGCTGGCGGACGGACGAGCGGCGTTTGCTCACCGCGCTACCGCGCATCCGCCAGCTCGTCCGCATGCAAGCGTTTGTCGGTGGCATGCTGGTCGGGGCACAAAGGGCGCTTGGCGAACGCGGGCACCGTGTACGCGGCGCCTGGCACTGGGCGCGCGACTACAGCCACCCCTTTCGCTTTCGCGAGCATCCCCTCCGCCTGAAGCTGGATGCCGTGGTGACGCTGCATGTAACCGGACAGATGACAGGTCAGATGATGGGCCAGCGCGCGTTGCCTCCTGGCACGTTTGGAGTGCCAGCGCGTCTCGCCAGGGTTGCAGCAACATCTTCGGTGCCGAGGGACGACGACCCGGCGATGGAGGAGTCCTACATCTGGGAGCTGGTTGATCGGTGGTATTCCATCCTCCTGCTCGCCGATCACCAGGTGCAGGATTGGGACACCGCCAGCCGGGCGCTCGATACGTTGCTGAGCTATCGAGAGTGTCCGGAGCGCTGGAAGGTGTATGAGGCGTTCCCACCCGTACTCATCCTGGCCGAGTCTGTGCGCCACATTGAGCGTTGGCTACACCTTGCGCGCGAGGTCGCGATCCGTCGGCGACTGCCGTCGCTGGCCGGTGCCGTCGCGGTCGTACCAGATGTGGCGATTCCTCGCGGCTCCGCCGGTCCCGGCCATTCGCGCGGTGCCCTCGTTCCGCACACGCTCGATAATCCATGGCGTCTTGCCTGGCGCGATCTGGCGACGGGTGGTCAGGTGCAGCTCAGCACGATCGTGCGTCCACTGCCTCGAATGGCCCTTCTACCGGCGACGGATGGATGGGAGGGGACATTACTCCCCGATCCAGAACCGCAGCACGTCATCAGTGTAGCGCCTTCGGCACGCCGCGTCATCGTCGGGCACTATCAGGAGCGTGCCGTCGGGCTCGTTGCCGCCACGTCCACTGAGGTCACGCCGCCATC
>CAYRVF010000174.1:0-8061 GCA_964427535.1 uncultured Ktedonobacterales bacterium | reverse complement strand
TCGCCCACGTCGGCTATGTACTGCCTGCTCAACCAACCTGAAAGTTGCTCTAGGCACCGCGTCGGGACATAAAATGCCGGTCCCAGAGAGCCCGGGACCGGTGAGGGGGCGCTATTGTGCGCGGGGCACAGCCTATCTGGACATGGGAGGATTCCCAACTGCAGCTGTGATGCGCCCGCGCGATCGCGATAGTAGTGCGAGGTCTGACCTATTTATACAGACCCTGCTGCTGCAGGTACGTCTTCGCCACCTCGAAGACCGACTTCTTGTCGACACTGACCTGTTTGATCAGCGCGACCTGTTCAGAGGTCGTCAGCTTCGCGGCGAGCGGGTTCAGCGCGTCCGCGATACCCGAGGACTTGCTGAGCACCTGGTCGCGCACGATTGGCGCGGGATTATAGATCGGGAAGACATTCTTCGTGTCCTTGAGGACGACGAAGTTGTCGGCCACGATTGTTGGGTCGGTGGTGTAGCAGACGTTGAGGTCGGCATTGCCCTTCTGCACGGCCTCGAAGCCGAGTTGCTCAGAGATCTGCACGACATTCTTGAACTTGGTGTTGTAGCCCGTCTGCACCGGGTCGACCGCCGCCGAGAGGCCGTCTTGCTGTGAGGCGATGGTGAGCTGGCTGGCGATCGGCGCGACATCGTTGAGCGAGGTCAGATGTTTGGACTGGGCGACGGATTGCGACGTGCAGATGGCGTAGCTGTCGTTGAGGTTATAGGCGGCGTCAAGCCAGTCGAGGTTGTACTTCTGCTTGTACTGGGTCTTGACGGTATTGTAGGCCGCCTGGGCGTCCTGCGTCTGGGGCTGGTTGAGCAGGGACAGCGCGGTGCCGGTGAATTCCGGATAAATATCGACCGCCCCGCTCTGAATGGCGGAGTTGAGAACGGGGGTCTGTCCAAGCGCGAGTTTGGTGGTGACCGTGTAGCCCTTCTGCTGCAGGAGCAACGCATACATCTGACCGAGAAGCTGGCCGTCGGCGTCGAGCTTGCTGCCCACCGTGATGTGGATGGACGAGTTCGACGAGGAGCCACTGCCGCTCCCACCGCCGCCGCACCCGGCGAGCACGAGTACCGCCAGCATGACGACGACGCCAAGCAATGTTGGCGTCCGCGAACCAAACTTGATACGCATCGAAAATACTCCTTGTGATACCTGTCGTTGGGCGCCCTGGCTTGCCGAGCCGGAGGCGCCGTTAGGCCGCACGGATGGATCTCACATCTGTAGTACGGCGGCGAACGTGGCCGTCTTTCACACCGGCCTGTCATCCATCCTCGTCAAACACTCCCGAGGACGCCTATATCTCGTGCGATGCGACCGCTCCTCCCGCGCAGCGGCACCGGCACGCGAAGAAGTCACACTTTCGTTGGCTCCAGAGCTGGCGCGTCGAGGGATTCCTCAACGGGGACTGCCTGTTGGGAGGCAGGCGCTGTCCGTATCCCGACTGGCGTGATCCGCGTCTGGAGACCTCCCAGCCCGAACTCGATGAGCAAGGCGAGCACGGCGACCGGCACCGCGCCTGCAATCAGCGGCGGCGTTTGCAGCAGATTGATCCCCGCGAGGATGTAATCGCCGTAGCCTCCCGCGCCGGTCTCGGCGGCGAGTGGCGCTGTGGCGACGATCTGCACGGCCGATATCCGCACGCCTGCCGCGATCACGGGAAGCGCGAGCGGCAATGTCACACGTGTGAGCACCTGCAACCACGTCATGCCTACCCCGCGAGCGGCATCAATGGCCGCCGGATCGACGCCTCGCAGTCCGGCGATGGTATTCAGCAGAATGGGCGGAATGCCGATCACGGTCAGCGCGAGCACCGCTGGAAGAAAGCCGATCCCGAGGATGGGTACCACCAGAAACAGAAAGACGATGGTCGGCACGGCGCGCGCGAGCCCGCTCAGGTTGGCCGCCAGAAACGCACCTACTGGCCGCCGCGCGACGGCGATGCCCAGCGGAATCGAGATCACGAAGGCGAGCACCACCGCCACCACGCAGACCGTAAGAAACTGTATGGTGTGCTGCAGATACGTATTCTGTGGGTCGCGGATGAATTCTATTGTCTGGCGGAGAGTATCCACAGAGAGGCCCCTATCTGGCTGCGCCACCGCTGTCGTTCGTCCGCGAGCGCGGTTGCCCGTGTCCGCGCCTGGTCACTGCGCGAGGCTCACTGCGTTTCCGTGACTGAGCAGCCGCTGCACTCCGAGCAACGCCAGGTCGACGGCGATGGCCAGCACGCTGACCAGCACTGCTCCCGCGACTAGCATGTCGTACCGATGCAGGTTGAAACCCTGGAAGATGAGAAAGCCCAGGTCCTCAACGCCGATGAGTGGCGCGAGCGTCGCAATGCCGATGGTCGTGACCGTGACCACGCGAATGCCTGCGACGATGATCGGCAGCGCCAGTGGCAGCACGACGCGCGTCTGAAGCTGCCGGCTGTTCATGCCCATGCCGCGCCCGACGTCGATGAGCGCCGGATCGACGCCCTGAATCGCAGCGACGATGTTGCGAATGAGCACGACCTGCGTGTAGGCGACCAGCGGAATGAGGATCGTCGGCACCGCGAGCCCTGTGAACGGTATCAGCAGTGGCATCAGCGCGAGGCTGGGAATCGTGTAGATGACGCTGGCCGTCGTGGTAATCGGCGTGTCGAGCCGGCGGTACCGCGCGACAAGCAGCGCGATCGGGAACGCGATGAGCAGCCCGATGAGCACGGCCGCGACCGTCAGGTAGATATGCTCCAACAACAGATTGGTGATGCTCGTGGGATCTGCTGGGTCCCAGTTCGTGCCGTCGAAGATGTATGACATACGTGCCGCACTGCCTCCGCTTCGTCTGCTCAGCTCACCCGCGCGGCAGGGTCCGCGGCGTCCGCCACATCCGCCGCCGCTCCGGCTGTCTGGCGCAGCTCGCGGTAGATACTCTGTAGAGTGACCTGCCCGAGGGTCTGGCCATCCCGCATGACCCGCAGGGCGCTGCCGCCGGTTTGCAGCAGCATGAGCAGCGCATCGAGCAGCGTGCGTTCCGCCGCGATGGTTGCCGTTGTCTCGGCTGAGGCGGGCTCCATGCCGAAGGTCACCGGCAGATACTCTAGCTCGCGCAAGATGTTGTCGCCGCCGAGGAGCTTGCGCACGAAGTCCGTCGCCGGGCGCGAGAGCAATTCCACCGGAGTGCCCACCTGCACGAGCTTGCCCGTGTCGAGCACCGCGATCTGGTCGCCAAGCTTGAACGCCTCCTCCACATCGTGCGTGACGAAGAGAATCGTCTTGCCGAGCTGGCGGTGGATGCGGAGCAACTCGTCTTGCATGCGCCCGCGGGTGATGGCGTCGAGCGCGCCGAATGGCTCATCCATCAGCAGGATCGCGGGGTCTGCCGCCAGCGCCCGGGCGAGGCCGACACGCTGCTGCTGGCCGCCCGAGAGCTGGCGTGGATAGCGGCTGCGATACTCCGCCGGGTCGAGGCCCACGAGCTCCAGCAGCTCGTCACTGCGCTTCGCGGACTCTGCTTTGGGCATCCCGAGGATGGACGGGACGACGCGCACGTTCTCGGCGACGGTGAGATGCGGGAAGAGCCCGACCTGCTGGATGGCGTAGCCGATGCGGCGGCGGAGCGCGATCGGGTCTTGTGCGGTTGTGGCGACGCCGTCGATCTCAATCTCGCCGGAGGTCGGGTCGATCAGCCGGTTGACCATGCGCAAGAGCGTGGTTTTGCCGGAGCCGGAGGTGCCGACGAGCATGCAGATGGCGTTCTCACGTACCTCAAAGCTGACGGAATCGACAGCTGGATGCGGAGCGCCGGGATAGAGCTTCGTGACGCTCTCGAACGTAATTCGCGCCATAGAACTTCTCCCGCCCTTTTGCCACCTCTCAAAGCTGTGCGACCAGAAGGACGGACAACTCGGCAGGCCAAGCAGACATAGGACCACGAGACGCGCAGACGGTCCGTAAGAGGCGCTAACGCGTGGCATGGAGCGTGTTTGTAAACAACGACGTGTGGGCAGAGTCCCCATATGCGGGGATGCTCGCCCCTCCGATTACCGCGTGCCTCCTCAAACGGACCGCGTACAAACTATGCCGTCTTTGGACGGGCAAAGTCAAGATATGGCTCTGCCGTAGACATCCCTCGACACGCGAGAAGCCGGTTAGGCATGCCGGCATCACGCGGGCCAGGAGACGTGACGTCACCGCGAGTGAGCAGTACGTGCCACCAGCAGCAAGGTCAGTGCCTCAGTATGAAGCGCCCGCCTCTCTTCTTCTCCTCCATAAACCGCTTTCCGGCAATGCGGTTGCAGGGGGAGGCTGATTGGTTATCCAGCGCGGTCCGTGCCCCTTCGCTCACGGACTAGGGGAGTATGGAGGTAGGTCCTGCCGGACATACGCATCTTGGCGTGCGTGCGCGGCATGCCAAGGCAGCCCACCTATTCGAGTCATTGTTGCGCGTTTGTCACTCCTGGGGTACACTGCATTCCAGGTCACAACGTGACCGGGCTCATCAAGACGGGTAGAGGGAACGGCCCTACGACACCCAGCAACCGGCAGGCGGCCGTTTTGGCCGCTGGCGTCGGTGCTAACTCCGACAGAGGCTTGCGCGCCTCTGAGAGATGAGCATCATTCGCGCAGCTTCCCCGCGAAGTGTGCGCATGCATGATGCGGCCTCTCGGCGGAGGGGCCGCTTTTTTCGCGCCCGCTGGTCTGGCGAGAGCGAGTGAGAACTATGTCACAAGCGCGGGCAGCAGGCCCCGAAGAGCTGGCGCAGGCGCTGGAGCACCCGGCGCGTGCCCTCTGGTGGGACGCCGACACCGCCACGGTGCGTCTCGTCGACCAGTCGGTCCTGCCTGGGCGCTACGTCGTGTTGCGGCACGACTCCCCGAATGAGATCGCGGAGGCTATCCGGTCGATGCGCGTGCGTGGAGCGCCCGCGATCGGGGTCGCCGCTGCGTATGCTCTCGCCCTTGCCGCCCGCCTGTTGGTCCGCGCGGAGACGCCAGTAGCTGAATTGCTCGCATGGCTGTGCGACGAGGGCGAGCGCCTCATCGCGACACGTCCGACGGCGGTGAACCTGGCCTGGGCGGTCAGGCGCGTGCTCGCCGAAGCGGACCGGCTGGTTTGTGACGGCGCGACGGGCGAGGCCGTCGCCAGCGGCGTGCTGGCCGAGGCGCAAGCGATCGCCGCCGAAGACGCCGCCGCGTGCCAGGCGATGGGCGAGTACGGCGCCGAGCTGGTCGCCGACGGAGATACCGTGCTGACGCACTGCAACGCGGGTGCGCTCGCGACCGCTGGCATCGGCACCGCGCTCGCGCCGATCTACGTCGCACACGGGTTGGGCAAGCGGGTCGCCGTCGTGGCCGATGAGACGCGTCCGGTGCTGCAGGGCGCACGCCTCACTGCGTGGGAGCTGCAGCGTGCGGGCATCCCGGTGACGCTCATTACCGATAACATGGCGGCGCATTTCATGTGGTCCGGGCGCATCCAATCCGTGTTCGTCGGTGCGGATCGTATCGCGGCCAACGGCGATGTCGCCAACAAGATCGGCACGTATGGCGTCGCGGTGCTCGCGCATGCGCATGGCATTCCCGTCTATGTGGTCGCGCCGCGCTCGACGCTCGACCTCTCGCTGCCCGATGGTGCGGCCATCCCTATCGAGGAGCGCGCGCCGGACGAAGTGACGTCGATCGGGGGGACGCGCATCGCACCCGAAGGTGTCGCCGTGGCCAACCCCGCGTTCGACGTGACGCCCGCACGCTACGTCTCGGCGATCATCACGGACGCGGGCGTCGCGCGCGCACCTTTTGGCGAGAGCCTGGCCCGGCTGGTTGCAGCCGGAGCCGCAGCAGCGCATGCGTCCTTTCCAAGAACACGTGGCGAGTGACAGCCTTTTGAGTTGAGTAGAGAGCAGTAACCGTTATCTAGAGCGAGAAGAGGAGAGAGAGTGGCAATTCTGGTCGTCGGTTCGGTCGCGCTCGACACCATCGAGACGCCTTTTGGCCATGCGGATGGTGTGCAGGGCGGTGCGGCCTCCTATTTCACCCTCGCTTCCTCGCTCTATGACCGCGTGAACCTCGTCGCGGTGGTCGGCGAGGACTTCCCTGACACCTACATGCAGAATTTCCGCTCGCGCGATGTTGACCTGGCGGGCTTGCAGGTCGCACCGGGCGCAACGTTTCGCTGGGGGGGCCGCTATCACGAAGACATGAACTCGCGCGAGACCCTCTTCACCGAGCTGGGCGTCTTCGCCGACTTCTCACCCGTGGTGCCTGAGAGCTTTCGCCGCTCGGAGGTCGTCTTCCTGGCGAATATCCTGCCAACACTCCAGCTCGACGTGTTGCGACAGACACACGGCTCGGATGCCACGCGGCTGCGCGCGCTCGACACGATGAACCTGTGGATCGAGACGGCGCGTGACGCGCTCACTGAGGTCATGCGCAGCGTCGATGTGGTCATCATCGCGGAGGAAGAGGCCCGACAGTACACCGGCCAGAGCAGCCTCGTCAAAGCGGTGCGCCAGATTCTCGCGCTGGGGCCGCAGGCGCTGGTAGTGAAGCAAGGCTCGTACGGCGCGCTGCTCTTCGGCGCGGACGGCAGCTACTTCGCGGCTCCGGCGTATCCGCTCGAAGATACCCGCGACCCAACCGGCGCCGGCGATGCCTTCGCGGGCGGGTTCCTGGGCCACCTGTCGCAGCGCATCTCGTCCGGCGCGACGCTCACCCCGGCGGATTATCACCGGGCGCTGGTGCATGGAAACATCATGGGCTCGTTCGCCTGCGAAGATTTCAGCGTGATGCGTCTGCTCGCGCTGACGCCAGATGAGGTCTCGCGGCGCTATGACGAGTTCGTGCGCTTCACGCACTTCACCGGAAGCTGGCGCGAAGCCGCGGGCGCGTGAAACCTTTCGCGCGGCTCACGCCTCTAAATGCGGGCGCGCATGAGCCGTTCGCGTGAAGTCTGCTCGCACGATGACCTTCGGCGCGATCGTGGTGAAAGCCATGTGACGCCTGAGATACCTGGCCGGAAAGACCCGGCGCCGTGACCTTCGCGATGTGACACATGCGCTTGGGAGGAGCGCGGGCGAAGCACCCGGCACAACCGGCTGAGACGTGATGGGAAAATGCTCGTGGGACCCGTCTACCGGCGGCGGAGCACCCGCATTCGTCAGTGACACTTTTATATGGCGCCGTAGCCAATCGCTACGAGCCGTTCTCCTCATTCAGAGGAGGGAGTAGATTTCGTGGCAACTGTTTCTGGTATTCAGGGAGACGTGAAAGACCTCTCCCTCGCACCCCACGGCAAGGCCCGCATCACCTGGGCCGCGAAGGACATGCCGGTCCTTCGCCTGATTCGCGATCGCTTCGCCCGCGAACAGCCGCTCAAGGACATCCGCATCTCGGCGTGCCTGCACGTGACGACCGAGACCGCGAACCTCATGATCACCCTCAAGGCGGCGGGCGCCGATATCGTCCTGTGCGCGAGCAATCCGCTCTCCACGCAGGATGACGTCGCGGCCTCGCTGATCGTGGACGAGGGCATTCCGGTCTTCGCCATCAAGGGTGAGGATGAGAAGACCTACTACAAGCACATCCATGCGGCGCTCGATCACAAGCCGCAGATGACGATGGATGACGGCTGCGACCTCGTCTCGACGCTCCACACTGAGCGCCAGGACCTGATCGAGAACGTCATCGCGGGCACCGAAGAGACGACGACGGGCGTGATTCGCCTGCACAGCATGGTGGCGGCGGGCGCGCTGCGCTTCCCAGTGCTGGCAGTGAATGACTCCGAGACGAAGCACTTCTTCGACAACCGCTACGGCACCGGCCAGAGCACGCTCGACGCGATCATTCGTTCGACGAACATCCTGCTCGCCGGTCGCAACATCGTCGTCGCCGGCTATGGCTGGTGTGGCAAGGGTGTGGCCTCGCGGGCGAAGGGCATGGGCGCGAACGTGATCGTCACCGAGATCGACCCGGTGCGCGCGATCGAGGCGGTCATGGACGGCTTCCGCGTGATGCCGATGGTGCGCGCGGCGGAGATCGGCGACGTGTTCATCACCGTCACTGGCGACATCAACGT
>CAYRVF010000173.1:0-8079 GCA_964427535.1 uncultured Ktedonobacterales bacterium | reverse complement strand
GTGTCCCACCAAGTGCTCAATGCCGGCGAGAAGGCCGTCAGGTGTGGAAGGCGACTCGACACGCCCGTGCCAGAGACGAGCGCGAGGCATGGCGGGGTCGAACGCTGCGGTGAGCCGCGTAGCGCTTTCGTCCACCGCAATCGCCAGCACGGACCTGTTAGCGCCCTCGATTCTGCGTGCTGAGGTCATCTACCCCTCCGCCGCTGCACACTGTCCATGCTCCGGTGCCGCTCGCGTTGACATCTGGTGATGCTCTCCCATACAGTGCCTGCGGTGCAGTTTCCACGAGAGAAAGTACGCGACATGAAGCCGCATCGTTTTACTCCGGAGCCGCCGTTGCCGGAGGATGTCGCCGCGGCGCTGCGTGCGCACGCGATCGACGCCGTCGACGAGACCGAACTCAGACACGCGCTCGAACGTCACCTCCAAGGGTACACGCTCGTCCGGCTTACTCCCGCGGCAGTTAGGCGCTGGAAGTCTCGATACCGGCTCATGTTCGGCGCTGGCTACGTCGACGGCCAGTCCGTCGCTGAGGTGTACGCACGCGGCCTGCTCAGCGTGCTCCCAGGCGGGGAGACGACTGCTGCTGACAGCCAGCCCGACTAGCCGCTCTCCAGTAATCGCAGGGCTGCGCCTGCCTGCTCTGCCCTCGTCTGAATCGCCTGTGCGTCGAGCACACCGTCTTCGGTGATGATATGGCGTACAAGTTCGGCGAGCGTCACGTCGAAATACACATTGCGAACCGTGACGTTTGGGACCGGCTCTGGCAGGATTTCGCGCGGGTCCATCTCCTCCAGGTTGACGGGGAAAGTGAGCCCGGCGATCTTCAGCGTCTCACACAACACATAAACTGGTACACTCACCTCCCTCGCCATCACTGCCAGCGGATATGTGCCGACCTTGTTGACCACGCTGCCATCCGCGCGAACGCTATCCGCGCCCACCACCACTGCCGAACACCCCTTCACGAACAACCCGCTCGCGGTATCCGGGATCAGCGTGACATACCATCCGGCCTCGGCGAGCGCCCGTGCCGCCGCAATGCCCTCACCACCAGGGCGCGACTCCGCCACGACGATCTCACCGGAGTTTGAGGTCGTTCCTTGCCTTGTCATGTCAATCAGCGCATGCTCCACCGTTCCCGAGCGGCTGTGCGTGTACAGCTTCCCCTGAAGGAAGGGCACTGCCGCGCGCTCTATCAGCGCGGGCGACTCATCCCAGCGGGCGACAAGCTCCAGCGCGGACGTGCGGAGGCGATGCAGGGCGTCTGTCTGTGAGCCTTGCGCCTCGCCGACGGCCGCGGCCCAAATCAGCGCGACGGTATTCGCTAGCGCCGCCATGCTCGGACGCACGGTCGCGAGCGCGCGGACCGCTGGCTTCACTCGGTCGAGCGGGACTGGCTCTGCGACTACCAGTAGCTCAGCTGCCGTATCGGCGAGAGATTGAGCGGCGAGCCGTGCCAGCCAGCTCGCGCCGTGCTCGCGGTCGTCACGGATGTGCGCGAGTGTCTCGCGCAGGACGGGGGGAATAGCTCCCTCCGCCGGTTCTTCTCGCTCGCTCACTGGCACCTGCTCCTCTCATGTCTCCTAGGTCGGAGAAGGAGGACTGTACACTTCGGCCAGCGCTTCCGCCAGCTTCGGCACGGTGGGAAGCGACGCCACATCCTCGGGCCGCACCCAGCGCATCTCATCAGCCTCCCAGTCAGTCACGATCTGATCTGGATTGGGAACGACGACCAGAAACGGGTGTACGATCCACGAGAGGCCCTGCGCCCTGTCTTCCACCGGCAGCGGTTCACCTTCGACACGGAGATCGGCATCAGTCATGCGCAGCCCGGTCTCCTCGCGAATTTCCGTCAGCGCCTGCTCGCGCGGTGTGACATTCGCCTCTAGATAGCCGCTGATCCCTCCCCAGGCACCCTTATACGTCCGCACGCGCTGGCTGCGGCGTACTAGCAGCACCTCGTCGTGCCCCCGGTCATTGCGGATGAGGAAGTTCGTCACCACATGCGTCGGATGATTCGGAGACTGCTCCATGTCGTCCTCACTTCCACCTGTGACCTTACGAGCGGACCATGAACATAGCACGCGACTATAGGAAGGTACCAATGCTCCACACCGCTGTCTTTCGTGCAAATTATGCACCGGTCCTCTTCGACCTGCTCGACTTGCCGACCTCATGATAGATCGCGACATGCGCGCGTGCCGCGTCCTCCCAGGTAAAAAGACGCGCACGCGCGAACCCGCGCTCGATCAACGTCGCACGTAGATCGCCGCGTCGCACGACCTCCAGGAGGGCCGCTCCAAGGGCGTCGACATCCGTTGGTGGCACCAGCACCGCGGCGTCGCCCGCGACCTCGGGCAACGAACCCTGGTTGCCACAGATGACCGGTGTGCCGCATGCCATCGCCTCCAGGACAGGAATGCCGAAACCCTCATAGAGTGATGGCATCGCCAGCACATCGGCCACCGAGTACAGCACCGGCAAATCGTCATCGGACACGTAATCGAGAAACCGCACCCGGTCCTTCATGCCGAAGCGCTCGACCGCCTCGAAGACGCCTTCGTACAGCCAGCCTTTGCGGCCGCCGATCGCTAGCATGCGAGGGCCACCGTCCTCAGCCGCCGCATGCGCAAACGCCTCGATCAGTCGCGCGTAGTTCTTGCGCGGCTCGATGGTCCCCACCGCCAGGACGAGCGGATGCTCCAGGCCAAGCCGCGCTTCCAAGGCATGACGGGCAAAGTCGTCGCGCACTGGCTGGAAAACCGGGTCCACGCCCAGATAGATGACATCCACCTTCTCGCGCGGCACCCCCAGTCGCTCCACCACGTCGTTCGCCGTGACCTGCGACACCGCGATGATGCGGTCAGCCTTCCGCACCGCACGCGGGACCACGGTCGACAGATATTCGACGAGGCTCGGCACCGCCGCGTCCGGATGCGTCAGAAACGCCAGATCATGAATCGTAACGATCGTGGGTGTCAGAGGGGCGGGCGGCAGGCTAAAGTCGGGAGCATGCAACACATCCGCACGCCCGATCAGCGCCTCCACGGGCAGCGGGGCATGCATCCTATGCCACAGAATCGTCATGGCGCGGTTGCCCGCTGGCCGCCCCGGCAGGCCAAGCACGCGCTGTCGCATGTTGGGCGCCTGCTCGAACGGCCGCTCCGCCGTCGGCGCCTCGGCAGAGAACAGCAAGAAGTCGTCGTCGCTGTCAATCCGCGCGAGCGCTGACACCAGACTACGTGTATAACGCCCGATGCCGGCCGTCTGCGCGATAGCGGCGGTATAGTCGATTGCGATGCGCATTGTCTAACCCCACACGGCTCCTGGCCACATACTGTCTCTCGATCGGTGCGAACTCCCGTCCGAGTATAACGCATGCGTGGACCACGGGATGCGATGACTTGCAGCGAACTCACTGGCCGCCCATGCCGAAGCATGCCAGGACGTTTCTCGCTGACACGACGCCATTCCGTACCTCGCGCGGAGGTCCCGCCACACTTCCCGCCCAGCAGCGGACGTGATAGACTGCCAGCGGCGAGAATGGTCTACGCCTGCTTTCACCGCGCACACTCGAGGATGCAGGACACAGGGGGTACACTGTCGATGGGGGTCCACGTCGGGGAGCTTGAGGCGCGACAGGTCGAGCATCTCCGCGCCGAGCTCGGGCAGATACTCGCCGAGCACTTCACCTATCCCCCGTTCTTCGACCCGCGCAGTAATAGCCTTGTCGTCCGCCCAATATCCCGTGCGAAGCGTGCCGAAATCACCGATTATCTGCGCTCTGCCAATCTCTCCGCGCTGAATGAGCTGGACGTCGGTTCAGCAGAGATTCGCCGGTTCTTCGAGCGACTGATCCTCCGCTATCTGGATGTCAACACGCAGTTGACACATCGGCATGTGAGCCGCATGCTCCCCGGCATGAAGGCACATGCGTCGCAGGCAGCCGCAGACCTGCAACGACGCATGAACGCGTATCTGCGCGGCGAAGCGCAGGAGTTTGGGACACAGCGTACACCGCGCACCTGGATAGCAGGAGCGTCAGGACACCCTCGACCGTCTACGCCATTGCCGTCTCACCACTCGAGCAATGGCCTAGTCTCGAATGCCACGACTGGCACTCATCAGGGAACGCCCGGCTGGGGCACTCCAGCTTCGGCACCTGAGGATACGTCCTCAAGCGGTGCTCTTGCATCGCGACGAGATGGGGGTGACTGGCGCGTCACGCTCACCCACCCCACCGAGCCGGTCCTCGCGCCTTTCGGGCAGTCGGCCGCGGGGATGTCGCCATTCGCTGGCCTCGATACTGGGGCGCAATCACAGATCTTTGGCTCGTCGAGCGTTGATCAGCCTACTGGACCACTTCCCGTGGCTGGGGGTCCAGTTCCGACTAACGGTGCAGTGCGAACGGGCAATTCGGGCACGCGGAGCGATTCGGGGAACCTGAATTTACCGCCAGACCTCTACGCGCTCTACGGAGACTTCATTCACGAGTCTGGAGCGGCTGGGTTTTCGGTGCCATCCGTCCCCAGCGCCTCCCCTGAGGCGCTCCGACATAACGGTCAGACCGCATTAGACTTCGAGGAATCAGACGGCGACGCCTGGCTGCGCGAGACGTCGGCAATGCTCGCGGCAACTACTGACAAGCTCTCCCGCAAGGGCAGCGACACGCCCAGCGCGCCGCCGACTCAGCAGACCGATACGCTCATCTTCTGGCATCTACGCTACCAGATCGAGGCGTTCATCCGGCGAGCCGCCGAAGGCTACGGTGTGGCCGGGAGTAGCGGTGGCGACGCGTTTCACATGCTCGATGGCCTGCGCCGCTCCGGGCTGGTCGATAGCGCCGACCTGGGTCTCGCGGAGAACCTCCTCGCGCTCGCCGACCGCGTGACGTCCATCGGTCAAGCGACGCGTGAAGACTATCAGCAAGCCCTGATGTTGTATCTCCTCTATCATCGGAGCCAGCTTGGGTCGTAGGCGTATCACCTGCCGCTCACTCGACTACTGCGCTGCCTCTCGCTCGCGTATCGTCGCCTTGACGGGCTCTGGTATCGGCTGCCCGTTGCCGACCGGCTGGCCGAGTAGTTCCTCCAGATCGAAGGCGTTCACGATCGAGTAGTTGCTGGCATTGTTGTTGGTGATCGCGTGGACCTCACTGCCCTCAAGCTGCTCGGCGATGCGCTTAAGCCGGTCCGCCCAAGGCTTCAGCTCCTCCTTCGAGTAGAGGTAGTTGTAGCGTTCGCGGCTGCTCTTCAGGTTCTTCGCGTACCACATCTTTGCGTTTCGGCCGTGGAAGCGCACCATCGAGAAGTGCGGGTTCGTGAGCAGCACCACTGGCGGCACTGACCCCGAGCCGAGTTGTGGCTCGTCCACCGCGCAATGCGCCAGCCGCTGCTCGCTCAGCACCGCCCGCGTCTCGGTCGCGTTGCGGCCCTCCAGCCAGCTCCGGTTGCGGAATTCGACGGCGATCAGGTCGTCCGGCAGGAGTTCGCGCATCGTCTGCAAATACTCGACGTTTCCCTCAGTAAAGTTGAACCACGGCGGAAATTGAAAGAGGATCGCGCCCAGCTTGTGAGCGTCGCGCAGTGGCTGCACCATCGCCGAAAACGCCTCGAACTTCTCCGCCGAAGGGGTGATAGGCTTACCGTCCGCGTCCCGGTTATGCCAGGTCATCTCGCCCTCCGCCTTCACATCGAAGACGAAATCATCGGGCGTCTTCTCGGCCCATGAGGCGAAGTTTCGCGCTGGCTGAAGCCCGTAGAAGGTTGAGTCGACCTCCACGACGGAGAAGAACTGCGCGTAATAGCTGATGCGCTTCGACTGCATCGCCTTTTTGCTATAGTCTGCCGGATAGAACGGCTCGTGGTCCGTCCAGCTCGCAGTGCCGACTCGTATTCTCGCGTTCATCTTTCACTCCCGCGTTCTGCCGCTCCGCCACGCTGGCGACCAGCCAGACTTGACGCCGATTGTGGCCCAGACGTACCATACCTCGGAGGTTTCTGCCGAAGAACTCCGCATCGTTCCTAGTATATCCGCGTTCTCCGTGCCACGGGCGTGTGCATCACGGCTACCAGTGAGCGCACATATTCACGGTGTGACGACCGGCATTCGGCTTGCCCGTCGCGTCTCCGGCGCGCCAGCCGCCAGCATGGATTACGCGCCGTTCTCCTATGCGGCTCCTCATCGGGATCGCATGCCGCATACTCCTCGCAGAGGAGGAGGCGAAAGGTTCGACATGCTCTCTCAACCCGTCAAGCGCATTGACCACGTCGCCGTCGTCGTGCGCGATCTTGAAGGCGCGCTGGCATTCTATCGTGACCTGCTGGGCATAACGCCATCGCGAGTCATCGATTTTCCAGGCGAGGGTGTACGCATAGCATTTCTTCCGCTCGGCGGCGAGAACGGAAGCGAGATCGAGCTGTTAGAGCCGACGGACCCTACGAGCGGGGTCGCGCGCTTCCTGGAAAAGCGCGGCGGTGGACTCCACCATATCTGCCTCGAAGTGACAGACGTGGACCAGGCGCTCGCCGACCTCAGAGCCGCTGGCGCCGAAGTGCTCGACACCTCGCCCCGCCCAACCGCGGAAGGTCGCGGCATCTTCCTCCATCCGCGAACGGCGCAGGGTGTGTTGCTGGAGCTGGTGCAACGCACGCCCGCGATCGAGACAGAGCCACCGGTCGATTAGACACTAATTAGGCTGCCGAGGTGCCGAATGCCCCACGCCACGGCAGCTCACAATTTCAGGAGAAACCGACGATGAAAACGACCCGTGAGAAGCTGGAGGAGCTCCGCGATCTCAAGGAGCAAGCCCAGCTTGGCGGTGGCAAGAAGCGCATTGACGCGCAACATAAGAAGGGCAAACTGACGGCGCGCGAGCGTATCGATCTACTGCTCGACGCCGGTACCTTCCAGGAACTGGACATGTTCGTCACGCACCGGGCCACCGAGTTCGGGCTGGGCGAGCAGAAGGTGCTGGGCGACGGCGTCGTCACCGGGTACGGCAAAGTGGATGGCCGCCTCGTCTACGTGTTCTCACAGGACTTCACTGTCTTCGGCGGCTCGCTCTCTGAAGCCCACGGCGCGAAGATCTGCAAGATCATGGACCTCGCCATGAAGAATGGCGCGCCCGTCATCGGCCTGAACGACGGGGGGGGCGCCCGCGTGCAGGAGGGCGTGCTCAGTCTCGGCGCGTATGCCGATATCTTCCTACGCAACACGCTCGCCAGCGGTGTTGTGCCGCAGATATCCGCCATCATGGGACCGTGCGCGGGCGGCGCGGTCTACTCGCCTGCCATCACCGACTTCATCTTCATGGTCGAGGGAAGCAGCCACATGTTCGTGACCGGCCCGAACGTCATCAAGACCGTCACGCACGAGGACGTCACGTTCGAGGATCTAGGTGGCGCGATGGTGCATAACGAGAAGAGCGGCGTCGCGCACTTCTCGGTGCCAAGCGAGGCCGAGTGCATCCAGCAGATTCGTACGCTGCTCAGCTACCTCCCCTCGAACAACGTAGACGATCCGCCGGTCGAGTCCACCACAGACCCGGCAAATCGCGTCGACGAGGCCCTCGACGACATCATTCCCGATAACCCGAACCGGCCCTATGACATGAAGGATGTGCTCACCAGCGTCCTCGATCGCGGCTCGTTCTTCGAGGTGCAGGCGCACTTCGCCCGTAACATCATCGTCGGCTTCGGTCGCCTGAACGGCCACCCCGTCGGCGTCGTCGCGCAGCAGCCCAACGTCCTCGCCGGAGTCCTTGACATCGACTCATCCGATAAGGGCGCCCGCTTCGTCCGCTTCTGTGACTGCTTCAACATCCCGATTGTGACGTTCGAGGATGTTCCCGGATTCCTGCCTGGCCTCGGGCAAGAGTACGGCGGTATCATCCGCCACGGTGCGAAGTTGCTCTACGCTTATTGCGAAGCAACCGTGCCGAAGGTGACCGTCATCACGCGTAAGGCGTATGGTGGCGCCTACGACGTGATGAGCAGCAAGCATGTGCGTGGCGACATCAATTACGCCTGGCCCACCGCCGAGATCGCCGTCATGGGCGTGGATGGCGCGGTCAAC
>CAYRVF010000172.1:0-8473 GCA_964427535.1 uncultured Ktedonobacterales bacterium | reverse complement strand
ACGCCGACCAGAATGATCGGATCGCCGCCCGCGACGAAGTTATAGGTGGCCTTGACGGCGCGTGTGACGGGGTTCATCCCGCGACCTCCTCAGTGACTGGCGAATCGAGCTCGGAGCGGCTGGGGCGCACGCGTGGCGGCGCATATGTTCGCAGCCACATCACCAGCAGGCCCGTTACCGCCAGATAGAACGCGATCAGCACCAGCAAGAAGAGGTCTTCTCCGGCCCAGTGGATGCCCGCGCCTTCGCCACCCCAGAAGGTGCCGAAGCTGGTCAGCATCACGCCGACCACGTACTTTAGCGTGTTCTCGGGGACGCGCTGCAGGGGAGCGCGCGCCAGCGCACCTGCGATGACGACCACCACACATGCCACCGCCGCGCCGATCGCCGCGAGCACGATGCCATGCGCCTTATTGGTAGCATCGGCGTTCGCGCCGAAGGTGATGACGATAAAGGCGACCTCGAGCCCTTCGAGCAGCACGCTCTTGAACGAGGTAACGACGCCGAACGGATCGAGCTTGTTGGGGAGGGTCTCACCGCGAGCGCGCATCTCGGCGAGTTGCTCCTCATAGATCGCCTCTTCGTCGTGCAGCGCCTTCAGGCCCGCGTAGCGCAGAATGGCCTTCTTGAGCCACTTGAGGCCGAAGAGCACCAGCAGAATACCGACGGCGAAGCGCAACACCGAGAGCGGCACGTAGGTGACGAGAGCCGTGCCGAAAATGCCGACGAGGACGGCGAGCGCGACGATGGCGAGCGCGGTTCCCAGGAACGAGCTCTTCCAGTTGATCGTCACGCCTACTACCAGGACGATGGTGAACGCCTCCACAAACTCCACCGTGGAGGCGAGGAAGGCCGCGAGGATGACCGCGCCTTGTGCGCCCATTGCTGCCTGCTTTCATGTGCCGAGATGAACGACATCTCCGCCTGACTGATTTCCCAGGAGTCTCGACGTTCTCAACAGAAGTATCGTACCATGCATGTCATACGCGCAAGCGTCTCTGAGCGAGTCGCGCGATCCCGCATGGGAGTGTCTGGTCCGGGTGCTGCACTTGCAGCCAAGGTGACTGCTCGTGCCCGCTCTGGAGACGAGCATACGGTGACCTCTCGACGGATACCAACGCGCACGGTATGATGTACATCACACAGACGGCGCGTACGCCTGTTCTGACAGTGTGGGCTGAGGAGTTATCCCGATGCCGCGGGAAGCGCTCGGCAATGAGGTGAGGCGTGACCAATCGAGAGTACGGCGCGAGCTCGGCCGAGGCGCGGAGTGAGTCGCGCCCTCCGGCGCCGCGCGCAATTGATCTCCGACGTGGCAGGACGCCAGAGGTCGAGATTCTGGCGTGTGAGACGTATGATCTGCTGCTTGCTCTGCATGTCGCGCTGGCCTCTCCCGAGTATGACTACGCCGACTATGATATCGGCCGCGGCTGGATCGAGTCGGCGCGGACGCGCCTCAACGCGGCCGACCCGAACGCGTTGAGGGTGCTCGGCACGTATCTGGGCAACGGGCAGTCGGGTTCGCTGCATGCCACGCTCATCTCGCTGGTCTGGCAGTCCCCGGAGCCGCGCGATCCCGAGCATTTTCTCGACTGGCTCGGCGAGTTACCCAGCGACCAGATGGCTGAGGCGCTGCTCGACTCCGAAGGGCTCGGCGCGGACTGGCTCGACCTGCTGCAGCTCGCCCTGGAGGAGCGCGGCACGGGGCGCGAGAGCGCGCTCACCCGGCTGCTCGCGCGGTACTCCGACGACGCCCGGCCAACTGTGCGCCACGTGATCGAGCACCTCGACGAGACACGCGCCGAGCTGCTCGGGGCGCTCCGCATCTGGCATGAGACGGTCTTCCAGAACGAGGCGCCGCGCATCCGTCCCTTGCTCCGTCGCGAGGCGGAGGTGCTGGAACGCCAACGCGCCGAGCGCCCACTCGAACCGTTCATCGAGCAGACGATGCGTGGCGTGCAGTGGCAGCGGCCCGCGGGCCTACGCCGCATCGTCTTCGCGCCCAGTTACTTCTGCCGTCCCGCCGTCTTCTATCACTTCTGGCACGGCACGCTCACCTTCTGCGTGCCCGTCGAGCAGGCGATTGTCGACGCGGAGACACACTCTGCGGACCCCGGCGCGCCAGGAGAAGATATCCTGCGCTACTTCGAGGCTCTGGGCGACCCCACGCGCCTGCGTATCTTGCGGCTGCTCTCTGAGCGCGAGATGTATCTCACCGAGCTCTCCGAGCGGCTCGGCCTCACCAAAGCGACGACCAAGCACCATATGGTGCGGCTACGCGCGGCGGGGTTGGTGACGCTCTACGACCGCGAACGGCTGACCTACTACGCGCTGCGCCCGGAGATCGCGCGGCACGCCGCGCAGCTCCTCGAAAGCTACCTCGGCACGGGCCAGCTCCGCTAGTTGCGGACAGTCGACGTAACCACGGCCTCAGGGGTCATTCGGCGCCGTCTGGTAGGATATTCTTCCCAGCGCCGGATGGTCGTCTTGTACATCGCGGCGCCGCATGCTATCAGGGGCCGTGCCCATCTGGAGGCGCGGTTCGAGTCCGTCGCGCGCGGTATGCTTCGGAATACAATCTGGCAGCACAGCGTATCGCACGCCGAGTGTCAGGGCACATTGCCCGGTGCGACGCTCCGCGAAAGGGACTCGCTATGACGACCAACTCAGACCAGAACGAGCGCGACGACCAACTCGCGGGAATACAACAGCGGACGGTGGCCACCGACATCGCGGAGCGGCCCGAGGCGCCGGAAGCACCGCGTGAGACGCGTCCGCTGCCGGCGGTCAGCCTGGAGGAGACGCCCGCCGAGTCGCCGGGCGAGCGCCCGGCGTCCGCGCCCGAGTCTGACCCAGACGCGACGATTATCGCCGCGCAGGTGCGTGCGCCTGAGGGGTCGCGGCCGCGCCGCAACACGCTCGCCTCGATGACGCGCCCCCGCGCTAGCGAGCAGTCGGCCCCTCAGGCGTACGACGCCGAGAACGCCGAGCCCGACCAGAGCCGTGAGGGCACCCCGAGCCAGCCGCGCGGATTCGTGCGCTCTACCGTTCCGAGCCAGCCGCTGGGGAGCGAGCCGGTCGTCACCGAGGGCATCGTCGACGAACTGGACGAGTGGTCGGTCGCCGATCAGCCAACCGTCGTCATGACGCCTGGCATGCTGCGGAAGAAACGTCCCGACTACCTGCAGACCGGCGAGATGCCGCGCTGGCCATCTCCGCAGAAGCCGGAGGGAGCCGACGCACGCCCGACGATGCGGCCAACGCTCGCCTCACAGCGTCCGCGCGCGGCGGTGAATCCTCTCAAGGCGGCTGGCGCCACCGGCGCTACCGGCGCCGCGGGCAACATTCCACTTGGTCCGCGGCTGGCCGCGCCCGATGGCCGTCCGATGCCGGGGACGCCGCCGGCCGGGGTGCCGCGCTCGGCACTGCCCAATCCGCGCATGCAACGCTTCCAGGAGCTGCGCGCGCATCGTGTCGCCCACGAGCAGGGTGCCGCGGCGCCCGACGAGCCGCTCTCCGTCGCCGACACCGTGCGTCAGTGGTGGCGCGATATCGCGCCGTCGCTGCGGACCGCGCTCAACTACCAGCACGAGGCGAAGGCGAGCGGGCTGCACCCGATTCCGGCGCATGCCGAGGACGCTCCCGCTGGCGGACGCCTGGGCGATGCGTTCGGCCGGCTCACCGCCACCGCGCGCGAGATGACCGAGCGCGCACAGCACGCCGCCGCGCCGACGATCAAGCGCATCTCAGAGCAGGCGGAGCAAGCGCGCACCTTCCTCGAACAGCGGCTGGATGGCAACCCCGCGCGCCAGCAGGCGCCCTTCCTCGGGCCGGGACGTGTGGCTATCTTCTTCCGCCAGGGGGTCACGGTGGGGCAGGCGCAACGACTGCTCTCGGCGAGCCAGGCCCGCCCGCTGCGCATCATCCCGCGCAAGCATGGCTTCCTCGCGCTAGTGCGTCCAGGGACGGAGGCCGATGTCGCCGATCGCCTGCGTCAGCATCCCTATGTCCGCGACGTCGCCTACCTGGAGTACGACGAGCACGGCGAGGCGATGCAGTAGCGCGGCCCTCTCTCCCAGCCTCTCTCCCGGCTCACGCCCGTGGAGAGGAGTTGCGCGGCGTCGTGCCAGGTCGTCGGGAAAACTGCCTGGCGCTAGCTCCCGCCATTGGGTATGCTGCGCTTGGGCATGCCGTTTCAGGGCTGCCTTACAAGAAGCGGGGAGCGACGGCGTGCTATGACATCCCAACGGCTGCGGCCAGTCGTCCTCAATGACCTGCTGGACGCCCTCTTCTCTGAGGACGCGCCCGAGATGCGGACCTCCTGCGAGCAGTGGTGCGCCACGTCGCCGCGCTTCGCCATCTTCTTGGAGCAGTACCGCGACAAGATACGTAAAAAGCTGCGCAGCGTCGCGGGCGGCGAGGGAGTGCGCGATCTGCGCGCGGAGCTGCTAACGGCGGCATGCCTGCTGACCGAGCCAACGTTCACGCTGGAATACGAGAAGTACGCGGCGAACAAGACGCGCGGCCCCGACTTCAGCCTCCTCTACAAGACGCACACGCCCTTTGATGTGGAGGTGAAACGCATCCGCGGCCAGGCGCACGCCGGGAAGTGGGCGGACGTGCTCTGTGACAAGCTACGTCAGCTTCCACCAGGCGGCAGTAACGCGCTGGTGATCTACAACGAGTCGTCAGAGCGGGGAGCGACCGCCGACGCCAGCGCGGCGATGGCCCAGCTCCGCGCAATGGCGGAGCGCAAGGATGACGCCTTCTTCACCCGAAGGGGCCTTGAGGGCGCGCGCGAGTATCTGCGGCTGGTGCCGAAGCTGAGCGTCGTGGTGATTCGGGGCGACACTGCCCCACGAGGCGCCGCCTCCTTGGCCCACTGGCTCAATCCCCAGGCGCGCCATCCCCTCGCGCCCGACGTGCGCCGTGCGCTGCTCCGGAGCCTGGAGGCGTTGTAACTCCCATAGGTGAGCCAGAAGCGCAACGCGTCTCAGTTCCCCCTCTCTCACCGTCAGGTGGGGGAGGGGGCCGCTTCTAGCACGCCGAGCACGCCGTGACACGATGAGACCGTGCCGACGACCACCCGCTGCGCCTGCCCCGCTCGAAGTGCCGCCACGACGCGTGCGCGCGCCCGCACCAGATCGGCGATGGGGATCGTGCCGACGCCCCAGGCGTAGTGGCGGCAGGTAAAGAGCTCCACACTGGAGTAGGACTCTCCGGCCCGCGTCGGGCCGGTGCGGACGATCTCGCCCAACTCCCAGGTGCGTTCGCCGTGGATGGCCGGACACAGCTTCGGCTCGATGCAGGTGACAGGGCACAGCCACCCCGCCGCGCTGATAAAGCGGTTGCCTGGCTCGGCGGTGTGCTCATAGGGCAGGCCCAGCGTGAGGTCGCAGGGCGCGCGGCGCACACTCGCCTCCGGCACGTCGCGAGCGACGGCATCTCGCAGCCAGTCGAAGAGCAGGTGGGGCGCGAACGGGGCTGGCACCAGGCGGTCGTCGGTTGTCTCGTCCACTGTGTCGAGGTAGGCACGCAGATAGGCGTCCCAGTCCATCCGCACGACACGCACCAGCGGCTCGTCCGCAAACGCGGCCAGCGCCTGGCACGCCGGATTGTGGTCGATCAGCTCGAAGCGCTCGCAGGCGATCTTGCCGCGCCGCTGCGCCTTCAGCAGTTGGCGGGTGTGCATGCTGCCGTAGCAGCCGCCGCCGATGACGATCAGCCTCACCGGCGTGCTCTCCGTTGTGTGCGCGACTGGCCGTCGCGACGTTCTGTGCCGTCATGCGGCGGCTGGGCACGCCGCGCGCTGGCGAGCAGCCAGTCTCTCGCGAGCGCGAGCGCCGCCACCCGCCCGAACAGCGCGAACACGAACCCGCAGATGCCTGCCACGAGCGGCGCCAGCCCGAAATGCAGCAGCAGCAGATAGCAGGCGAGGCCACCCAGCACGGCCAGGCCCGTCGCGCCCGCGCGCAGCGAGGCTTCGGCCCGGCGCAGGCGGCGCTGGTTCTGGGCAGCCCCCGAGCCATTACGCGCGGAGTCGCGGCCTGGCGATGGCGCGCGTGGACGAGGCGCGGACATGCTCAGGCGCTCCCGTCGTGCTGGGCGTCGGCGCTCCCGGATGGATCCTCGGCGGTGGATGTGTCTGGGGCGGGATGGGCATACGGTTGATAATTGTCGATCAGCTTGCTCAGCCGCGAGGTGATCTCCGCCCAGATGTAGTGCTGATATTCAAGCATCGTCGCCTGCCGCTCATCAAATGCGCGCGAGCCAGAATCACGGCGCGCGTTCGCCAGAAAGCGCTGCGCTAGCTCGTAGGTATGGTGTGAGCGCTCCTCCAGGTACTCATCCAATGTCGTCAGGTCGTCGAGCAGCGACGCCAGCGCCTCGAGAGGCGTCATGCGCTCCGCGTCGCCTGGAGCGGCCCCGTCAGATGTGTCGTCGTTCATCGTGTGCCGGATCCATTCTGGCCCGCCGTGCCCGCTTCAACCGGAGCTGCCGGCGTAATCTCGACCCGCAGCGCGTCGTTGAAGCGGTTGAAATAGTTGAACAGGCCAATGACCGCCGCGAGCTCGATGATCTGTCCCTCGTCGAAGTGCTCGCGCACGGACGCCCACACCTCTTCGTCCACGCCCTGCGCGTCGGTTGTCATGCGGTCGGCGAACCAGAGCGCGGCGAGCTCCGCCGGAGTGAACATGTCTTCGTGCTCGTCGATGTGATACATCGCGTCGAGCAAATCCTCGGATGCCCCCAGTTTCTTCGCCAGCGCGCTGTGCGACGTGCGGCAGTAGGCACAATCGTTGATCTGCGAGACGCGCACGGCGAGCATCTCTTTCAGGCGCGGGTCCACCGTGCCCGTGGAGAAGATGGCTCGCATGTGCGCCGCGGCGGTCTCCATGATCTCGGGCCGCAGCGCCATCGTGCGGAACATATTGGGCATGTTGCCGCGCTCGCGCACAAACTCGTCGAGCACCGTGCGCGCCTGCGGGTCGGCATCCTCCGCTGCGAGGGGGCGGATGCGTGGCGGAAGTGCCATCGTTGGTCCTTTCCTTCGTGTCCTTCGTTCACCGCCGCGATCTGCCCGGCTGGCAGATCGGCCGTTCCTCCAGATATTATACTGCGGGGGCGAGGGCGAGCCGCCTGTTCAGCAGCACTTCTCAGCAGGCATCTCACCCGACGCGCTCCCCCGACCCGACGCAAGCGACCCGCGAGGGGCACGCGAGCACGACATCGAAGGGATAACAGCATGGCAGCACCCGAGCCGCGTATCGAGCCGGCCCTCCGTTGGGGCGTTCTCAGCGCCGCGAACATCGGCGTGAAAGCCGTTCTCCCGGCAATCGCCGCCTCGTCCAATGGGCGCCTCGTGGCGATCGGCAGCCGCGACATCGGGCGGGCGGAACGCGTGGCGGCGCACTACCCCAGCGCGAAGGTCTACAGCAGCTACGACGCGGTGCTCGCCGATCCCGATGTCGAGGCGGTCTACATTCCGCTGCCGAACAGCCTGCACATGGAGTGGACGATTCGCGCCGCGGAAGCCGGAAAGCACGTGCTCTGCGAGAAGCCCCTCGGCCTCACTGCCGCGGAGGTCGAGCGCATGATGGCGGCCTGCGAGCGCGCGGGCGTGCTGCTAATGGAAGCGTTCATGTACCGCTTCCATCCACAGATCGTCTGGGCGCGCGAGCAGCTTGCGGCGGGGGAGATCGGGCCGGTGCGCATGGTGCGGTCGAGCTTCGCCTTCGACATCCGCAGTCGTCCCGGCGATATTCGCCTGCAAGGGGCGCTGGGCGGCGGCTCGCTGATGGATGTCGGCTGTTATCCGCTGAACTTCAGCCGTATGATTTTCGGTGAGGCACCGCGCGGTGTCGCCGCCACTGTGGACGTGCCCGATGGCATGGAGGTCGAGACGACCGTCGCCGCCATCCTCGATTTCGGGCCGGGTCGGATGGCGCTGATCGATTCGAGCTTCGCGCAGCCGTGGCACATGGTCGCAGAGGTCATCGGCGAGCGCGGGCGCATGCTGCTCCCACGTCCCTATACGCCGGGCATGACCGAGCCAGTCGTGCGCATCGAGCGCGAGTCGGAGGTGCTGGAGCGCCGGTTCGCGGCGGTCGATCAGTACCGGCTGGAAGTGGAGTACTTCGCCGATTGCGTGCGCGGCTCGCGGCGGCCCGACGTGCTCTCGCCTGAGGACGCGCTGGACCAGGCCCGCGCCATCGAGGCGATCTATGCCGCCGCGAACTATCGCTGGCCACGCTAAATCTCACGTGGCACACGTGGGAGAGCACAGGAGCAGAGGGGAGCGGAGACGATGGCTGATACCGAGCAGTATGACGCGATCGTGATCGGCGCGGGACAGGCGGGCGGACCGCTCGCTACGGCGCTGGCGAAGTCGGGCCGCAGAACGGCGATCATCGAGCGCGAGCACGTCGGCGGCACGTGCATCAACGAGGGCTGCACGCCCACCAAGACGATG
>CAYRVF010000171.1:0-8484 GCA_964427535.1 uncultured Ktedonobacterales bacterium | reverse complement strand
AGCCCCTGCATCGTGCCGTCGCTCTTGGCCGCCAATTCCGCGGAGATATGGTAGTCGCGGGCGAAGCTGTCGGCCTGTAGATTCTCCGAGCGGTCCTCGATCCACTTGATGGGCTTGCCCGTCTGAATCGACGCCACGGTCGCGATGACGTAGCCGGGATACACCGGCACCTTGCCACCAAATCCGCCGCCGATATCGGGCGAGATGATGCGAATCTTGTGCTCCGGAATGCCGCTCACCAGCGAGAATACTGTGCGGATCGCGTGCGGCGCCTGTGTGGTCATGTACACCGTCAGCTTGCCGGAGATGCGGTCAAACGAGGCCACGCAGCCACAGGTCTCGATGGACGACACGTGAATACGCGGAATATAGAGGTCCGTCTTCACCACCACATCCGCCTTCGCGAACGCGTCGTCGGTCTCGGCGCGGTCGCCCGCCTCCCAGTGCCAGATGTGGTTAGTCTTGTTCTCGCGGTCCGGCCGCACCAGAGGCGCGTCAGGCTCCAGCGCCTTCTTCGGGTCGACGACCGGGGGCAGCGGCTCGTACTCTACCTCCACTAGCATCACCGCGTCTGCCGCAATGTAACGGTCGGTCGCGATGATGGCGGCGACTTCCTGCGCCTGGTAGACAACGCGGTCGACCGGCAGCACCATCTGCTTGTCGCCCATCAGCGTTGGCATCCACGCAAGCCCAGCCGCATCCAGGTCCTTGCCCGTAATAACCGCGAGCACTCCGGGCAGAGCGAGCGCCTTGCTGGCGTCGATCGAGAGAATCCGGGCGTGCGCGTATGGGCTACGAACGATGTCCATATACAGCATACCGGGCAGCTTCACGTCGTCTACATATGTGCCCTTGCCGCGCAAGAAGCGCGCATCTTCCTTGCGCTTGACGCTGTGGCCGATGCCATGCACAGGTGTAGTCATGCCGTTTCTCCCTCCGCCCCGACGGTCACCGGCGCTGGCGCGGACTGCGCCTCGCGCATCTTCTTCGCGGCGTACTGGATGGACTTGACGATGTTTACGTATCCCGTGCAGCGGCAGAGATTCCCCGAGATGGCCTGCCGAATCTCGGCCTCGCTCGGGTCCGGATTCCCCTCAAGCAGGGCGACAGCCGTCATCATCATCCCTGGCGTGCAGAAGCCGCACTGCAGTCCGTGCTCCTCGAAGAACCCTTCCTGTACGGGATGAAGCTGGTTGTTCCGCTCCAGTCCCTCGACTGTGCCAATCGCAGCGCCGTTCACCTGCACGGCGAGCAGTGTGCAGGACTTCGCGGGCACACCGTTCACCAGCACCGCGCACGCGCCGCAGCTCGTCGTGTCACAGCCGATATGGGTGCCGGTCAACCCGGCAACCTCGCGGAGGTAATGCACCAACAGCATCCGGGGCTCGACCTGTGCCGTGACCGGATCACCATTTATCGTGAGGCTGACCATTTGTGTCGTCATTGTCCCGCTCCCCCCTGCGCCCGTTGCGCCGACGTTCGCAGCGCGCGCGTCGTCAGCGTGCGCACGAGACTCCGCTTGTACTCGGCTGGTCCGCGCAGGTCATCGCTTGGCTGGGCGGCGTCATCGGCAAGCCTGGCTGCCTCCCGCATGACCTCTTCGTCAAGTCGCTTGCCGATGAGGAAGTCCTGCGCGGCCACCGCTCGGATCGCCGTCGGGCCGACGTTGGTCAACGCGATACCCGCGCTCGCACAGATGTCGCCGTCGAAGCTGAGACGCGTCGCGACCGCCGCGATGGCGTAGTCGCCGACTTTGCGCTCTAGCTTCACATAAGCCGATCCGGTGGGCATAGTCGGCGTGGGCACGCGAATCTCCATCAGCAGTTCATCCGGGGCGAGCGACGTCTCGAAGGTATCGACCAGAAAGTCGTCGATTGCGATCCGGCGTATACCACCCGGACCCTGGGCTACCAGCTCAGCTCCCATTGCCAGCATCATCGCCGGATGATCGTTCGCGGGATCGGCGTGAGCAAGGTTGCCGCCGAGCGTGGCAAAGTTGCGCACCAGTGGATCGGCAATAACTGAGCTTGCCTCCACGATTCCGGGGTAGCGCTGCCGGACCAATGGGGAATGTTCGAGCGCGACTTCGCGTACCATCGCGCCAATGACCAGCGTGCCGTCACGCTCCTCAATGCTCGCCATCCCCGGCAGCTTCTGAATATCGATCAGCGTGCCCGGATCGGCGAGGCGCAACTTCATCAGGGGAATGAGGCTCTGCCCGCCGGCGAGGACTTTAGCGTCAGAACCGAGCTCGTGCATGAAGTCGAGGGCTTCAGATAGAGTCTGCGGGGCGAGGTACTCAACCGGCGGTGGGATCATCGACTGCACCCCCTTTGGCGCAACGATCACACTCTGCTTTCGGTTAACCGGAGATACGAGTACACGGAACGGGGAGACATGTGCGGGAAACAACTGCTCATCCAGCGAGCCGATTCAGTCGCTGTATGAGCAGTTGTAGCATGACGTGCCACGATATGACAAGTGGAGGGTTTTCGCGCTCCACCAAGCCCGTCGAGATGTGGTTGCCTTTGGAACGCTACAGCGTTCCGAGCTGGACACACTGGTCCCGCCATGCACTACGGCGAGGGTAACAACCTAAGCCAAACGTCGGGCGCCAACTTGGTGGCCGTGGGGGGATGGCCTATCTGGGCGCTCCTCCGTACACCGATTCGTGACGCCTTACACTTTGCCAGCTAGGCACCTTGGGCTAATCGGGCGAGCACATCCTCGATAACGGTCGCCAACCGTTCGCCCGCCGCTTGCGCAACCGCGACGACGTCTTCGTGGGCGGTCTCAGCCCCGCTCGACTCGTCCTGAATCGTCGCATTCGTGACACAGCTAATCGCCAGCACACGCATGCCCATATGACGTGCTGCGAGCACCTCCGGCACTGTGGACATGCCGACCGCGTCCGCTCCGGCCTGCCGGAGAAAGCGCAGCTCCGCGGGCGACTCATAGTTTGGGCCGCTCACCATCGCGTACACACCCTCGTGCAGCCGGATACGGTGGGACTTCGCGACGTCCTTCGCGAGCGACCGCAGCCCACTGTCATATGCGCCCGAGATCGAGGGGAAGCGCGGCCCAAACCGCTCGTCGTTCGGCCCGCGCAATGGGTTGAGCCCCGCCATCGTCGGCAACCCGATATGATCCTTGAGGAGGAGCAGGCTCCCGGCAACCAGGGAGGGAGTCATACCGCCCGACGCATTCGTGACAATCAGCGTGTCAGCACCGAGCAGTTGGAGCACACGCAAAGGAAATACCACCTGACTCGGGCTGTAGCCCTCGTACAGATGAAACCGGCCCTGCATCACGCCGACCGCCATACCTCGCAAGTCGCCGAAGACGAGCCGTCCCGCGTGGCCCACCACAGTGGCGTGCGGAAAATGGGGGAGCTCCGAGTAGGGGAAGGTGATGGCATCCGTCACGCGATCGGCAAGCCCGCCGAGTCCGGTCCCGAGCACAACGGCCGCCCGAATGGGCCGGGAAACGCGCTGGCGCACCACTTCGGCCACCTCGGCCGCCTGATCGTACCCAAACTCGCCCAGCACGCTCCCCACAGGTATGCACCACCTTTTCGGTCGATGTCACAATTGGAATCCAAAGGCTGGAATGGCGCTAGCGAGTCTGCTGCGTCGCGCCCACACCCGCGGACTCGACCGCCGCCAGATCGCCTTCCTCCAGCACCGCCAGACTCTCTAGCACGTTGGCGAGCGCGCTCGGCTGCATGCGCCGCAGGTGCGCGTAGACCTGCGTGGTCGAGATGTTGGCATGCCCCAGCAGCTCCTGCACACTGCGCAGTTCCATTCCCCGCCCAAGCATGTCGAGCGCGAAGGAGTGACGCAGCGTGTGCGGGGTGATCCGCGAGATGCCCGCGCTGCGTGCGTAGTTCTTCATGATGAGCCAGAAGCCCTGGCGTGTCAGGCGCTGACCATGATGATTGAGGAAAAGCGCCTGCTGCGCGTCACCGTGGACCAGCGAGCGGCGCCCGTCCTCGACGTACGCGACCAGTGCGCGTTGCGCTTCGAGCGAGAGCGGCAGCAGCCGCTCGCGGCGATTGCGGCCCCGGCAGCGAATGTGCCCGCGCGCCAGATCGAGATGTCCGGTGTCGCACGTTACCAGCTCTGAGACGCGCATGCCCGTCGAATGTAGTGTGTGCAACATGGCCAGATCGCGCTGACCGGACGGCGAATCCGCCAGCACGACGGCGAAGAGTCGGGCGACCTCCTCGGGCGTCAGCACATTTGGCAGGTACTTCTCGACTCGTGGAGTATCGAGTGAGGCGGTCGGATCCTCAGTCACCACATTCGTCTGGACCAAAAAGTGGAAGAACGACTTGGTCGCCGCAACCTTCCGCGCGATGGACGTCGTCGCGTACTGGCGCTGACGTAGTTGCATCACGTATTCCGCCGCCAGAGCCGGCGTAACCTCGACCCAGCGAGAGACGCCCGCGCGCTCCAGGAATTGAGCCAGCTGGCGCAGATCGGTGCGGTACGCGCCGAGCGTATTCTCACTCGAATGACGCTGCGCCGCGAGGGCTGTGATGAAGTCCTGGATAGCCGAGTCCATAGAGTGTTCGTTGCCTCACTTCTGTCTTCGCGGGCCTGAGCCAGTGATGCCCCACCCCAAAACGCTCCCATGACGACACAGAGATGCGCGCATGTCGTCTTGAGCGGAGCAATCTACACGGGCTTGCCGTCAGCGCAGCACTCGCAATTATACCCACGCCCGGCAGCCGATACAACACAGATATGACTTCTGCCGGAGCATTCGGACGTCTGGTGCGCTGATGGCTACGCAGAGGAGGCCGGACGCCGCAATGGGCGTGCCAGTTCGCGCGCACGGTGTGGTGGAGTTTCTAGCGCGGCGGATGCCGCTCTCCACTGCTCAACGGCCCGCTCCGCCGCCATTCTTCCGGCGGTGATCAGTCCCGGCGCCTGATCGAAGTCGAGCACGCTGCCGCGATTGAATTCTGGAAAGACCGGAAGCACGTCGATGCCAGCGCTGCTGAGGGCAAACACGGTGCGGTCGAAGCCAAACCGCAGCCCTATCTCCCACGATCGCTCAAAGATGTGCCGGAAGGTCCGGATGCGTGGTTGCGCCGACGTGACGCTACCGCACCCGACGAGACAGATCCGTGTAGCACCTGCCTGTATCGCGGCCTGGCATCCGGCCCACTCCGCCAGCCCGCCATCCACCAATATATCCTGCCCGTACCGTACAGGAGGGAAGATGCCCGGCATGGCCGAGGACGCCAGAACAGCATGCAACAGCGCCCCCTCTGTAAAGAGCTTGGCCTCGCCGCTCACCAGATTCGTCGCCACGATGCTCAATGGCACGCGTACATTCTCAAACGTGAGCCCTGCCAGATACATGCGCGCGACTGATCGGAGGCCATCACTATCATACAACGACTGGCGGTTGCCGAGCGCGTTGAGGGCAATGCGCCAGCGATGAGGCCCGAGCACGCGCAGTGAGGTCGTCGCCATCCAGAGACTTTCGAGTTCCAGGGCGCGCTCGACACTCGGAATCTGCGCGATAAACGCACCGTTCCACGACCCGGCCGAGATGCCGACGATGTAATCTGGCACAATGCCCGCGCTTAGGAGCACGGTGATCGCGCCTGCCTGAGCGGCGCCGCGTGCCCCGCCCCCCAGCAGCACGAACGCCGTTTTCTCCCGTGCGGGTGGTCCACTCTGCGTACCCGCCGCATCGTAGGCCTGTTCAACGGCACCGCGTCCGCGTACAACTCGAAACCGGCGACGCAACGACAGGTTGAGTGCTCGCATCTCTGCCCCCTTTCGCGCCTACCCCCCGTGGGCGCAAGCGACCGGTCCCCATTGGCCTCATTGTAGACGAATCGTGTTATAGCTGGAAGTATTAATGGTTGCGTTCGGGTCTCAGTTTTGGCGCGGCACGGCATAAACATGACATGCTTACGACTCTGTAATTGCGTGTCTTCAGCCGCCAGGGATGGAGAGGCTCTATTCCAGGCTCGGTGGCAAAGTCGTATGTTCGTCCGCGTCTGTTCGCAAAGTAGGCTCGCGTACAATCGCCTCTCGCGTCGGCGGTTCGCGTTCTGTCGAGTCGTGCGTGACAAGCGCTATGGCACGAGCGTACTCGTCGGGAGTATTCACATTCAGGGTGGAGACACCGGCAGGGTCAGCCTCGAGCAGGTCAGTAGGCGGCAACTCCACGACCGTGACCTCGTCCACCAGCTCGGCGAGTGATCGCGCGCCGTCCGCCAGAAGACCAGTCACGCGCGGCAGGCATCGCGCTCGGTAGAGCGCGTGCAGATACTGGGGGCCATTGTCTGTGCGCGGCAGGACGACAGCCGCATCTGTCCACCGGTCGGCTTCCGCCAGCACCCGCCGCAGCGCCGCGGGCACGAGAAACGGCATGTCACAGCCTACGAGCAACACATCCCGCCCATAAGCAATGCGCAATGCCGTCCGCAGGGCAGCGAGTGGCCCCAGCCCCGGCGTCTCATCGCCGACAACCGGCGCATCGACGTACGACGAGAGCACCGGATCGCCGACGACGACCACCTCCCGCGTCACTTGGCGCACCAGCCGCACCACCCGCGCGATCAGCGTCTCACCTTCGAGCACGAGCAGCGCCTTGTTCCTCCCCATGCGAGAGCTGCGCCCGCCCGCCAGCACGACCCCCAGGACCTCCCGGACAATCTCATCCATGCGCGCCGCTCCCCGACTCCGTGTTGAACCGCTCCCTCACCAGTCTGCCACATGTACCTTATCCATGCTGTGCTCGGAGAGGTTTGCGCTGAACCCAGCTCAGACGGTCACGAGGTCGGCCATGCGGTCGTACGAGGCGCGGCTGACGGGTACGAGCAGGAGCTGATTGACGGCGGTGAACGGGCCATGAGCGGAGCGATACGTGATGATGCGTTTGGCCGTCGTCGCGCTGATGCCCGTAGCATTGCGAATGTCGTCGGCGCTCGCGGCATTCAGGTCGAGCTTGCCGTTCGCCAGTGGCGGCAGTCGCTCGCCTATGTGCGGAACGTAGACCGCGTCCATGCTCGGGAGCGGCGCCGCCAGATCGACGCGTTGCACGTCCGCGGTGCTCAGCAAGCCGCCCGCCTGCGCGACGAGGTCCCGCACCCGCGCGTCGCTAGATACGGCATAGACGCCCGGCGTCCGTACGGCCCCCAGCACAGCCGCACGGATCTGTGGGGCCCGCGATACCGTCGTCGGCTGCTGCGGCTGAGTGATGATCACTGCTGGCTGAGCCCTGAGGAACGCGGGTGGCCACGCTCCCGCGCGCATCAATAGTGTTAATCCCAGCCCAGTCGTCAACACCAACAAGATGCCCGTCGATACGGGTATGTACGCCCGCGACACGAAGACCGCTCGCGCGAACCTCCACAGCATCGTTCCCCACTCCCGCCATACACGTCGACTCGATCCGAAATCGACTGGCAGTATAGCAGGGGAACGGTGCAGTCGCAAGGGACCTGAAACGAACGGACGCCCGGTCAGCATACATGCCGCCGGGCGCCACCGCTAGAGACCGCAAGCGTTAGCGAATCTTCTCGGAGAGCGCCTTCGCCTGCGTGAACAGCAGCAGATAATCGCGGCCGCCGGCTTTGGAGTCGGTGCCCGACATGTTGAAGCCGCCGAACGGATGCACGCCGACGAGCGCCCCAGTGCATTTCCGATTGATGTACAGGTTGCCGACGTGGAACTCACGGTTGGCGCGCGCGATGCGCTCGCGGTCGCGCGAGAAGAGCGAGCCGGTCAGTCCGTAATCGGTGTTGTTGACGACTTCCATGCCCTCCTCGAAGTCGCGCACACGGATGATCGCCAGCACCGGGCCGAAGATCTCTTCCTGGGCAAGACGCGCGGTCGGCGCAACGTCCTTGAAGATCGTCGGCGGGATGAAATAGCCCGGCCTGTCCAGCGCCTCGCCGCCGAGTATCAACTGCCCTTCCTGCTTGCCGATCTCGATGTACTCGCGAATCTTCTTGAACGCGTTCTCGTCGATGACGGGCCCCATGTACGTCGAGGCATCCGTCGTGTCGCCGATCGAGAGCGCGCGTGCCCGGTCGCGAATCTTCTCCACCATCGTGTCATAGACCGAGTCTACGAGCACGGCACGCGAGCACGCCGAGCACTTCTGGCCCTGGAAGCCGAACGCAGAGGCCACGATGGCCGCCGCTGCCGCATCGAGATCAGCCGTCTCGTCGACGAGGATGGTGTCCTTGCCGCCCATCTCTAGAATGGCCCGCTTGATCCACTTCTGCCCCGCTGCCGGCTTGGCCGCCAGCTCGTTGATACGCAGACCCACCTCGCGTGAGCCCGTGAACGAGACGAAGCGTGTCAGCGGGTGCTGCACCAGCGCGTCGCCAATCTTGCCGCCTGGACCCGGCAGGAAGCTCACCACGCCCTCGGGAACGCCCGCATCCTCCAGCAGATCGACGAAGCGCGCCGCAATTAGCGCGGCAGTGCTTGCCGGCTTGAGGATGAC
>CAYRVF010000170.1:0-8654 GCA_964427535.1 uncultured Ktedonobacterales bacterium | reverse complement strand
GGAGGTGCGCGGACCCGCGCATACCGCAGTGGCGACGCCAGGCGACCTGCTCTTCCACATCCGCGCCGAGCGTGGCGACCTGTGTTTTGAGCTGGAGCGGCTCCTGCCAACGCGCTCGGTGATGCCACTACCGTCGTGGACGAGGTGCAGGGATTCCGCTACTTCGACGCCCGCGACCTCCTGGGGTTCGTGGACGGCACGGAGAATCCGACTGGCAACGCCCTGTACGAGGCCACACTCATCGGCGAGGAGGACATGGACTTCACCGGGGGCACGTACGTCGTGGTGCAGAAGTATCTCCACAATCTTGTCGCATGGGGCGAGCTTTCCGTCGAGGAGCAAGAGGGCATTATCGGGCGCACCAAGCTCGACGATGTCGAGCGTGACGACGCGGGCGGGCGCAAGTCGCATAGAAGCCTGAATACGGTCGTGGATGCCGATGGGACCGAGCACGACATCCTGCGCGACAACATGCCGCTCGGTCGCCCCGGTCAGGGGGAGTTCGGCACCTATTTCATCGGCTACGCCCGCGACCTCGCGGTCGTCGAGCGGATGCTGCACAACATGTTCGTCGGCGATCCTCCCGGCGACTACGATCGCATTCTCGACATCTCAACCGCCGTGACCGGGACGACGTTCTTCGTCCCATCGCATGACCTGCTCGAAAGCCTGGGTGCCTAATAGCCTGGGTGCCTAATAGCAGCGCTGTCGCGTCCGGCTACCGCCCCGCCCTGTCGAGCACCCAAGCGATCACGGGACTCGGTCTGTCTGTGCCCTCGCTATGCACGCACGGGGTGCGACTCCCCTGTTGCTCGAAGCCGGTCACGTCGACGGGGACCCCACTGGGCGAGAGTGTGGGCAATGTAGCGAATTCCGGCGCAGGTTCCTATGCCAATGGCGGCCGATTCCTGCCGTGCTCACGCTTAGGGTAATCGCGCGTGCCTCATCACAAGCGGCGACGAGTGCGCGGTATTACAGAGCACGCTCATGCTTGGCAGGACGTGTCCTGCCAAGCATGAGAGGCGCCCCCACCCGTATGACCATGCTGGCTCCGCCTTTCCCAACCACTGCCCCGTGATGGTGCCAGCTCTGTGTCCCTGCGTACTGCAAAGGATTGTGAAGTGCAGGTGTGACCTGCCGTCTTGCTCGTCATCGCCACCACGGCGTCCCCGCCGCCACGATCACCTTGGCGGCCGCCGGCTCCTGGCTGGCGGCCAGTCCGGCAAGACTGCGCATCCACTTGCAGGCTGCCACGACCGCGACCGCTCCCTGCTCCGCCGCTGGATCGTCCTTCCACCGGCGCAACCAGTCCAGCGCCGCGGCTTGCAGTGCCGCCGCGCTCACCGACCCTCCAGCCGGCAGCCCGACGGCGCCGCGCGCCAGCTCGTCACCCAGGCGCATATAGGTGCCGGTGAGCGCATGGACCTGAGCCAGCAGCGCGGCATCGGCCTCGGCAGGCTCGCGCAGGCGGTAGCCGCTGTCGGCGAGCACGTGCAGCAGATCGCCCGCCACCATGGCGTTTCTGCCAGTGGCGCCTAGCGCGCCCGCGACGTCCGGCGCCAGATGCCGTGAGCCACGCTCGCGCACGTACTGGCCAAACGCCTCCCCCTCACGCGCTGCCGCCTGCAGCACGCGCAGGCGTGCCTGCATGTAGGCCTCCGAAGTGCCCAGACCCAGGATCTGGTCGAATGCAGCCGCCAGACCCTCGGCGACCGCGTGGTAGAGGTCGGCCAGGGCGCGACGCAGCTCGGCACGCAGGCCGCGCGGCCACAGGAGCAGCCCGACGACGGCGCTGATGCCCACGCCCAGCGCCACGTCTTCCAGCCGCACCAGCCCCACCGTCCAGCCGGAGGGCACCAGCAGATTGAAGAGGATGATGATGACCAGGGTAAAGGCCGCCTGCCCCGCCACGAAGCCGACGACGGTCGTCGCGTACGCCGCGAGGAAGACGACCACAGGGTACACGACCCACAGCACGAGGGCGTCTTTTCCCACCAGGTAGATAAACGGCACGCCAATCGCCACGCCGATGCTGGTGCCGACCAGCGCCTGCACGGTCGTGCGGCCGGTCGCCAGCGCGCTGGAGCGCAGCGCGGAAAGCGTGCCCAGCACTACCCAGAAGGCGTGCGAGAGTTGCAGCACCCCGCCCAGCAGCACGGCGAGCGCGAGGCCAATGCCGACCCGCAGGCTGTTTTGAAACACCGTTGAGCGGGGATGCAGATGCGTGCGCACTGTCGCGCCGACCCGCCGCGCCACGCCCGCCGCACCCGCCTCTTCGGGCATGGCCAGTGGCAGCTGTAGCTCCTGGGGCAGCGGGCATCCGATGGCAAGCAGCACGTCGGCACCCAGTGCCAGCGCCAGCAGGGCCACCACGCGCAATGGGTTGTCGGCGTCGAAGCCGGCCAGCACGTCCTCCGGCTGGCTGCCGGAGCGCAGCGCGCCAGCTGCCCAGCGGTCCAGCGCGCCGCGATGACCCAGTCGCGCGGTTTGCAATCGCACCAGATCGGGTGGCGCGCCACCCGTCAGGACATCGCCGCTGGCTTCTAGCGTCTGCGCGACCTGTGCGGCCAACACGTCGCCTTCGCGCAGGCAGGGATGCTGGACCGGCAGCGACCAGACCGCTGAGCGCGCGAGGTAGTTCAGGAGGCGCTCCAGCTCACTCAGCAGGCCGGCGAAGGCGCGGTCGCGCTGCGCGGGTCCGGCGGGGCGCATCGGCGTGGCCGCGTAGGCGCGCAGGACCGCCTGGACCGCCGTCTCCGCCGCTGCCTGCGCCGCTACACGCTCCGCCCCCCTCCGGCCTGACCCGCGTCACCCTGACGAGCGCGGCAAGGGCGCGGCACGCGACGGCCGCTTGACTACGCAAGGTGGAGCGCTCGAACCGGGGCCAGAGCACCACGCTCGCCACCATCGAGATCGCGCCGGCGATGCCCCAGCCCGCGAGACGGGCGGGAATCGCGCCGGGCGGTGCGGGAAGGGCGACTGAGAGCACGAAGGCCAGCAGGAGTGGTGACTGAGCCGCAGTGACGTAACCGCCAAACACGCCGGCGAACGAGACAGCGAAGCCGACGAGCAGCATCGTCGGCGCGCCCACCCACGGGCTGAACGAGGTCAGCGTGCCCAGTGCAATGAGCAACACGCCCACGAATGTCGTGCCCAGGTACGCCGCCGCGCGCGGGCGCCGAAGACCGCCGAAGTCGCCCAGCACCAGCAGGGCGAAGCAGCCAAACGAGACGTAGATCGTCATCTGCGCGTTGCGCAGGACGAAGAGGGCAAACGCCAGCGCCAAGGGGATGACCAGTGCGGCGCGCGCTGCACGCCGCAGCGCGGAGTTGCCGGGATCACGCGGCCGCCATCCCAGCAGGCGATAGGTGCCGCGGCCGCCGCGCGTGCCCGCCGCGCTATGCGTCGACTCATCGGATGGGGCGTCAGCGACCTTTCCTGGCTGCTGTTGCATCGCAGCGTACCCCCCTATCGCACGAGCGGTCGTGTATCACCGCCATCCGCAACTGCGGCGTTGTGCACAGTGTAGCCCACGCGCCCGGCACGCTGTCCCGACCTGGTTCGCCGGCCGCTCTTCGGGTGCAGCTGGGTCCACCCCCTACCAGCACATCGCAGTGGCGTGTAGCGTCTGCGCGACCTCCTGCGGCAGTGGGCATGGACTCACCATCAACGGGACACCGGTCGCCGCCAACGCCTATCGTACGACCGGAACCGCGCAACTCGACGCTGCGCACGTCACATCAGACGGCGCGACCGTTCGCAGCGGCTTCGGTCCGTCTGGTGGGCATGCCGTGACTGTCGACTGGATCGCGCCGGTGCGCGCAACCGGAACCGTGGCGAGTCGCCAGAATAAGCTGATGACGACTGGCTTCTAGATGTGCCAGTGCACCCACCCGATGGTGATACGCTCTCTCTATGCAGCAGTCCTCTCCCCTCGCACCTGCGCGTCCACTGGCGAGGCTCGTCGCCCACTGTGATGTGGCCTCCGACCGCACGGGACATCTGTATCTTGTGCTGACACTCCAGAGGGCCGACAGCGTGCGGTTTGCGGCGCGCTGGTGGCGCTATCCCTATCCAGCAGAGCGCCGACCAGTGGCCGGACAGATCTATTGCTGTACCGGCACACGCGACACCTTCGGTGGTACGGTCCAGCTGCGCGTAGCCTCGATGTGGCTGGCGCCCGAGGTCGACCTCGGTCTGTTCACCCGTACCACGCGCCGCCGCGTCGAAGACCTGCGCACCGAGCTCGAGGCGCACATTGCGATGCTCGACCCTGCGATGCAGTCGCTCGTGCGGGGGGTGCTCTCGGGCGAAGTGCTGGAGCGGTATTGCCGGTGGCCAGCGGCACAATCTCGGCACGGCGCCGTCCAGTATGGGCTGTTGCGCATTCGCTCCGCGTGACCCAGCTCGCCCACGCGCTGGCCAGGGTATACGGATCGGAGAGCCTCCCGTATGACCCGGGACCTGGTGACAGCGGCATGTCTGTTACACGATGTCGGCACGGTAGAGACGCTCCCGGAGATTGCTGGAACCACGATCCCAGACGCGGCGAGCTTCGCGGACCACATCACGCGCGGCATTCTACTTGTGCGCGGTACTGCCGCCCAGCTCGAAACGGACCTGCCCGCCAAGCGGCTGGAGCAGCTCACGCATGCACTACTGGCTCACCATGGACGCACAGAGTGGGGTGCGCCGGTCGAGCCGCACACAGTCGAGGCGTGGCTCGTCCATCTCGCGGATCTGGCCGAATCGCGTTTGTGGGGATATGCTCATGAAGAATTGGATCCGTAAGCGTGTACATGCCGCTAGCGAGCGTCTGTTCACCTGCCGCCCGATGTGAACTCGTTGCACGCCAGAAACGTGGCCGTGGCACCGAACCTAACGCGTTCCGATGACACGGTGCTAGGGCTTCCTCAGAGTGCGCAGATCTGTCTCATCGACAGCCGACGCGGAGTGGCGTTGCATCTGCATCCGTTTTGCGCCAGATTTCCTGGCACCTGACATCTGACAGGAGTGACTGGCGTGGCACGGTGCCGCAGCAGCATCTCGTACGTCGGAGACGGTAAGACGCACATGAAGATGAAGCGTGGCAACACCGAAGAAGGCAGTCTCGTCAAGCGTGCAAACGGTCGCTTGCAGGCCTGTACCTCTCCATCAGGCGACGCGTGGGAGTGACTGACGATCTCCCGGCCGGGGGCTGAATCCCTTGCGGACGTGAGCATGATCGCGCCAGCGCCCTCGCCCAGGCATACGCAACAGCCGCAGCGAGTGCCGACCACGCCGCTGGGTTGAGACCGGTGCGGGAACCAGGCATGCCTGGTCAAGGGGGACCTTGACCAACCAGCCAGAGGCAACCGTCTGTCCACAGATGTCGCAGGCGGTGAGTCCAGGGGTCTGATACTTCACGCCACAGAACATGCAGTGAAATGTCACCATTGAATGAGTCCTTCCAGAGATATCGGCTACGGCCGGGGTTGCGATCTGATGTTCAGCATACCGATGGAGGCAGGGGCGCACATCCCACATTTCAGCAGTGTTGGATCTAGGACGCACAGTGGGGAGTGCTCAAACTGACTAGTCACGTCATCTGGCTTTATTGACATCCTGGCGCGCCATCTGCGGAAGGAACGCGCGGAGGTGTCAGCATGGACGGAATTGGACTGGTCCAGTTTGCGCGCGTCGCACGGGAGGTCGCTGAAGCGGCCCTGCCCCGATATCGCAGCCCGTTCTCCACGCAGACGTTCACACAGCCATCCCTGCGGGCGATCTTGTGTCTGATACGGTTTGAGGACTGGACCTCTCGCGAGGCCGAGGTGCGGCTGCGCGAGCATGCTGAACTGCGTATAGCGCTGGGGATCGAGCGTGTGCCGGATGACACCACGCTCTCTCTCTGTGGGCGTCGGACAGGCGAGGAGGTACTGACGCGCCTCGTGCGCGAGACCATCACGACATCATTCACCGGATGCCTCCTCCTCTTCCTCCGGACGGCACGACGGTCGCCGTGGATGGGACGGGACTCGCGCCTGGGGCCATCGGGCCCTTCTGCGTCCACCAGGTGCGCGATCGCGGAAACGGGTTGACCTGGCGCCACGGTCTCACGTGGGTGGTCGTGGTCGACCTGCTCCGACACATCGGCTTGGCGCACGTCGCCAAGCCGGGTCTCACCAACGACGGCGCCACCCTGCGGCCGTTACGTGAGCAGGCGCGCCACTAAGCCCTCGGATTCCCTGCAGTGCCGTATCGCCAGCGGGCGCTCGTCGAGTCCGTCTTCTCGGCAGCCAAGCGCAAGCTGTCCGCACGGGCAACCGGACGGTCATCGCGCACCCAAGCGCGGCAAGCGCTGCTACTTGGGTGTGCCTTCAACCTCTACCGCCTCCGTTTGCGTCTCCGGTTCGCTGCCCTCATCTCCTGAGGATGTCAATAAAGCCACGTCATCTCATAAACGAGTGGTAAGCCGCATCCCTGGGGAGGATACAGCAGCCATGGACCTGACGGATGAGCAATGGAAGGTGCTCGAACTGCTCAGTGGCGACAGGCCGCGACGAGCAGATGGGCGGGGCGTCCGTGGCGAAGCAGCTGCGCGGAGTGCGAGCGGCATCCTGTGGATCATGCGAACCGGGGCGCAGAGGGCCGACCTCACGGAGCGGTACACGCCGTACCAGACCTGCTACCGCCGCTTCCAGCGCTCTCGTCCGCGACGGCACCTCAGAGCGCATGCTGGAAGCGCTCGCCCGCGACTTGAAGGAGCGGGGCAGGTGCGATCTCTCCGCGTGTTTCATCGACGGCACCGTCGTGGCGGCGAACAACGGGGCAGGTGTGTGGGAAAGCCTAAGCGAGGCACAGGGACGCAGCTCCTGGGCGTCGCAGGGCACTCGCAGACCGCTCAGATCATCCTCTCGCTGTCTGGGACGCCTCGGCTTCACCTCGGCGTCGCCTGCGCGCAGGTGTCCCGCGTTGCGCCCACGCTCGACGCCGCCGTCGTCGACGCGGTGCCCTGGCAGCTCATTGGCGACCGCGCCGACGACGCTGATCCGCTCGCTGTGGCGCTGGGCGCGCTGGGCAGCGCGATGATCTCGCCGCACCGGCGCCATCGCAAGCGGCCGACGACGCACGATGTGCGTCTGTTGCGCCGTTCTCGGCGCCGAGGGAACATCGCGCGGCGCTTCGCATGGCTGGGCAACATCCGGCGTCTCGTCGTCCGCTCTGAGCACCATGCGCGCAACGTCCTGGGTGTCGTCTCGCTGGGCGGCAGCCTTGCTGCAGCCGTGCCCTGCTCCGGCAGGGGTGATGCGCTGACGCCTACTTGCCCGTGCGCAATCGCAACTTGCCGATTGCCACGATCTCGGGTGGACCGGCAACCAGTGGGGCGATGTTCTGCGTGATCCAGTCCGCTGCTCGTCTCATCGCCACTTCTGCCTGCTGCTGCGTCTCGAAGACCGTGATGGACACGCCCACATCCTCACCAACTTGCACCAGGTCAAACGCGACAAAGCCAGGGAGACGGCTGAGAAGCGGTACCAACCCGCTTTCATCGCGCTGGACCACCTCATCGAAGACCCCGGGTTGGACCTTGAGCCGCCGGATAGCTGCGTACATAGCATGTCTCCTTGCATTCTAGTGTGCTGACCGCATGCGGTGATCTGTCGTGGTGATCTGTCGCCCGGAGTGTGAAACGCGGTCGTTCTGTCTTCTCTGGTTGACAGCCCGTGTCGATGGATCGAACAGGCTGGACCCATGGACGCGATACGGTCTAGTCATCGCGTAGGCTCCCCGACGCGCGCACGAACGGCGGGGATGACCTCGGTCGCGAAACGACGAATTTGCTCGGGTGTCTCCTGGATCGGACAGAAGAAGAACGTATCGAAGCGCTCTCGCTGCGCCCACTCGCTGATAATCCGGGCCCATTCGGTTATGGTTGCATCGATCGCTTGATTTCCTGGGCCGTTACGAAGCTGCGGGATGGGAAATGCGGTATCCCGCACCCGTCCAACCAGTTGTAGGACGCGACGAATGTTCATTGGATCGCGGCCGGCACGATGTGCTGCCTGGTCGATGCGCACCTGAGCGCGTGGCTTCTCTTCAAACGGCATGGCAAGCGGGGAGATCCAGCCATCGGCACGCTCACCTGTGAGACTGAGCATTCGTGGGCCACGCGAGCCAAACCACAAGTCCGGATGATGCACTGGGACAGGGCCGCTGGGAAGATCGCCCACCGTATAGTACGTGCCCTGGAAGCGGAGCGTGCTCTTGGCGGTCCAGGTGGACTGGATAATCGCAAGCGCCTCCTTGAACGCATCAACGGCTTGCCCGGGTTCAAGGTGCTGGTTCGTCAACGCGGTGGTCGCGTACCTGTTCCCACCCGCACCAAGCCCTAACACGAAGCGGCCCCCGCTCAGGATGTCCAATCCTGCAGCCGCTTTGGCAAGCATGACAGGCGGGCGCAGTGCAACATTGATCACGTCAGAGATAAAGCGGATACGGCTCGTCTCACCGATCAACACACTACTCGCTGTCAGTGCATCCAGCACGTCGGGAGATTCTGGGTGGTCCATGATGGCGACAAAGTCCAGCCCGCAGTCCTCGGCAACGTGAATATTCTCACGGAGACGCGTGAGATCAGCGTATTGGGGTCGCAGAAAAACGCCAAACTGAAG
>CAYRVF010000169.1:0-8698 GCA_964427535.1 uncultured Ktedonobacterales bacterium | reverse complement strand
CCCCACCAGCCATAGCGCATGTTGGCGAAGAACGCGGGCACCGGCGCGAAGAGCGCAAGCAACGCGATCCACCAGGCCAGGTGTGTCAGCAGATAGATCATCGAGAGCAGGGTGATGACGGTGCGGCCCAGGCCAAAGGTCTGCGAGATCATGCCGATGGGACGCGAAGTCGCCTCTTTCTGCGCCTGCTGCAGCTGGTCGTAGAATCGCGAGTCCTCGAAGAAGCTGAGATCGAGCGTGTTGGCCTTCTCCATCACCTGCAACTGGACGGAGTAGGCCATCTGCTCTTGCAAGAGCTGCTGCACGATGTTCGAGACGGTCGTGAGCAGGCTGGATATCGCCTGCAGCGCGAACTGCGCGACGACGAACCACACGACGGGGGTGAGCGTTCCATTCGCTCCGCGCACCCGCGCCGCCCGGATCACGGCGTCGATCAGCCCGCCGCTGATGACAGCGGTCGCGGCCGGGATGAAGCCCTGCGCGATGTTGAGCACGCCGAGCAGCGCGGTCAGCAGCGGCTGCACGTCCCATACGAGCTTGAGCACGCGCGGCAGGCTCACGACGGCGCTCACCACCTTCGCCAGCGTCAGCCCGTCGTCGTCGCGCGGACCCCAAATGTTCTCGTGCGCCGCTGCCCCCGTCTTCGGGCGCTCTCGCCGTACTCGTACACCGAGCGCCATGCCCCGTATCCTTCCTCGCCTGCCCGCTACTCCCCGCCCGATCATTATCTGGCGGGAGCCTCGCTCCGCACACCGGCCAAATGGGCAGGGCGGAACCTCTCCCCCAACCTCCTCCCCTTGAGGGAAGGGGACGCTTGATAGGAGTGGGCGACGGGAGGGAATGGATGTGATGGCTGAGGATGGAAGGGGCCCCACCCCCGGCCCCTCTCCCTGCGGGGCGAGGGGAGATCACAGGGCGAGTGGGTTGCCCGCAGGCCACGAGCATGGCTCCCCCTTCCCTTCGCAAGGGGAAGGGGGCTGGGGGGATGAGGCCCTACTCCGTCTCACACGTGATTGTGGAATTGGATATGCCAGCGCCACTCGCTGCCGTCGGACGCGTTCCACCAGTCCAGCAGAATGCCCACCTCGCCGCCTGGCAGCAGGACGAGACTGCCGATATCCGCCGCCGTCGGCCAGCGATCTTCGCGCCGCACCTGGTCACCCTCCAGCCACAGGCGCGTCATAGGGAAACGCTCACCGGAGCGCGTCACATCCTCGCTGTGCGCTATCTGGCTGCCATCGCCGCCTCGCACGTCCACCGCCAGAGTCTCTGGAGCGGAATGCACCCACAGCGTCGCCATCGGGTTCAGCCGCCCACGCGCGAATGGTAGCCCCGTCGCGGCAGCATTGGGATACCAGAGGTCCCACAGCACGGTCTCACTTGTCGGCAGAGTCGCTTCGAGTGCGCTCGCCTGCATACCATCACCTCCTCGTGTGCGCTTCAGGACGAAGACATGAGACTCTGTGCTCTCTCCGGCCAGCGACTGGTGGTGAAGCTGGCCGGAGTGGTGTGCCAGTGATCCAGGCGGAGTATGCGACGGTTGTGTAGTGGCGGTGTGCCTCCTCAGGGTAGAGCTATTCCTGGGCGACTGCCTTGCGGAGCGACTCCGCCATCGCCGCCAGCTCGTCACGACTGGGGGCGGAACGCGCCTCAGGCGTGAGCGAACGACCGGCGATGTCACCCATGCCCGAGAGCGGCAACACGTGCAAGTGCGCGTGGGGTACGTCGAACCCTAGCACGAGGTAGCCGACCTTCACTGGATGGATGACCGCATCAATCGCCCACGCGACCCGGCGGCCGGTCAGCATCTCCCGTGTGTAGAGCGGCTCGGGCAGCTCCTGGATATCAGGCACGTGATCCTTGGGGACTACCAGTGTGTGTCCCGGCTTGATGGGATTGATGTCGAGAAATGCCAGCGTCTCGTCGTCTTCGTAGACTTTGTGCGCCGGTATCTCGCCCCGAATGATCTTGCAGAAGATGCAGTTGTCGTCCAACATACCTTCCCCTCCCACATCACATGAAGTGGACGATGCAGCGCATCGCCCGGCTTCTCAGAGCGAAGGAAGCCGGGCGGACGTAGGTGTGCGCGCCGATTATTGGCCAGGAATCAGCAGTATCTTGCCCTTGCTCTGGCGGCTCTCCAGATATTTGTGTGCTTCGGCCGCCTGCGAGAGTGGGAACGTGCGGTCGATGCGCACTTTGAGTTCGCCACGGATGATCCAGTTGAAGAGATCGTCGGCGCGCCGCAGCAACTCATCGCGGGTCTCGATGTAGTGAACCAGCGTCGGGCGGGTCAAGAACAGCGAGCCCTTGGCGTTGAGGACCTGCGGATCGATCGGAGGCACGGGTCCGCTTGACTGACCGAAAAGCACCCAGTAGCCGCGCTTCCGCAGGCTATCGAGGCTCTTCTCGAAGGCATCTTTGCCGACCGAGTCGTAGACGACGTCCACGCCACGGCCGTTCGTCAGACGGCGGGCGGCCTGTGCGACATCTTCGCGCTCATACTGAACCGTCTCGTCCGCGCCAAGCTCACGGGCGATGGCAGCCTTCTCGTCGCTGCCGACGGCGGCGAGCACTCGGGCGCCGCGCATCTTGGCGATCTGCGTGAGCAAGCCACCCGTGCCACCTGCCGCAGCGTAGACGAGCGCGACCTCGTCGAGGTGCAGTGGATAGGTGTCGTGCGCGAGGTAGTGGGCAGTCATGCCCTGCAGCATCACCGCGGCCGCCGTGTTGAGGTCCAGGTCGACGGGCACTCGCACCAGCCGCTCGGCGGAGACGATCGCATATTCGGCGTAGGCGCCGGGAAGGCCGGTGTACGCCACATCCTCGCCCGTAACCACCTCCGTGACGCCTGGACCGACCGCGTCGACCGTACCGGCAGCCTCGCTGCCAAGAATCGTCGGAAGCTGCCCCTTGTAGCTGCCCTGGCCCATGCGACCATAGACGTCCATAAAGTTCACTCCGGCGGCCGCGATTTTGACGCGCGCCTGCCCCGGACCCGGCTCGGGCGTGGGCACCTCCTCGTACTTGAGAACCTCCGGGCCTCCATGTTGCGACATGCGAACCGCGTACATCTGCGTCTCCTCTGCAAATTGCCTCGCGAGACATTTCTCCGCTGACATTGTAGAGCAGCACGAAACGCACCGTCAGTGCGAGCACGGCGGGCAGGTGTTTTCTGGCACATTTTCTCGTGGAATAGGGGGCGACAACATCCAGAGATGCTTTTGCCCAACGGCTGGCGCTCACGGCCCCATGCTCTGGCGCAGCTGGAACATGCTCTGCTGGCTGATCGTGATGAGCCCCTGATACGGATGATCGAGGTCGAGGATGATCAGCACGACCACGACGATGAGCAGCGCGAGCAGGCTTGCTCCCACCACCGACCGGCCGCTTGTTCCCAGCCCAGAGCGATATCCGCCGATGCCGACGGCCACGATGGAGACGGCGAACAACATGTAGAGCGTCGTGGTGGGCAGGTGGTTCAACCGCGCGGCATCACGCTTGCCTTGGGCATCGAACATATCGTTCAGCGACTCAAGATAGATCTCACCGGGGAAGTCCCGCGGATTCTGCCGCGCGATGGCGACGCCTTGCGTCCACAGTTGCTGCTGCACCGCGCTCATCTGATTGCGCAGCGCGGTGTCTTGCTCCCAGGTGGGACTCGCCGACGCCAGCCGGAGGTCCACGTAGCGCCGGAACCGCTGATCCGCTACGGCCTGTTGCGCGGGCGGAAGCAGATCCGCGCGAAGGTACGCGACCCCGATGGCGTTGACTTCGTCCACCAGATCTTGTTTGCGGGTGTCATAGCGCCCGACCGACATCGAGACGGTAAACGCGAGCAAGAGGCCGAGGAGCGCGAACACCGCTGCTTGCACCTCGCCCAAGTGCGACTCAGCCGTCTCAATGACACCCTCCTCGCCCACCTCCCCGGCCTTGCTTTTCGCCTGCAAACGCACTCGCCGTCGCCGCCCCAACCAGTACGCCGCCTCACCAACCGCGATCAGCGCGACCAGCAAGAGCGCCACGATCACAAATTCATTCTGCTGATAGAGGAAATCGTCGGAGGACATCTCTCCGCTCCCTTCTCAGCGTGAGCATCCAGTGTTGCCCATCACACGTAACCGAGGCAGACACACTGTAGCCGAGAATGCGCCTTTCATCCCCGTTCAACGGGCAGGTTCAGAGGGCTAGGGCAAGACACACCTCAAGGTGAGCCCATCCACCACACGTCGCATCGGCAGACGACACTGGCAAACCCAAAAGGCTCGGAAGCAGAGATAGTGTGGCCTCCACACGCCGCCCGATCGTTACTATCAGGTAGCCAGGCAGTTATTCTGTATGGGCAGCATATGTCGTCGCGACAGCCGCTTCGCGCAATGGCCGGGCGGAGGGATTCGGGCAGGGCTCTCGACTGGAGAGATAGAGGATAGCGTGGGTAACCTGATACATTCGATGAGGTCTGGCGGGAAGGCGGTATGGACTCGTCTCCGGTCACTGCGAGTAGCGCCTGGGGCACGGAAGATAGGTCCGCTGCTCGCGACCTGCTGCGTAATCATCCTGTTCAGCTCGGTGATCCTCGCCTCCAGCGGAGCGCGCCCGTCTGCCCAAAAGCCGCTCGCCGCATCGGTACACGCGCAAGCACCGGCGTCCGCGACGAGCACGCCGACGGCGATACCGCCGACCGCGACGCCGGTGCAGTACCAGCCGCCCACAGTCGTGCCGACCAAGAACGCGACACCGCCGCCACCGCCCCCGAAGGTGAACACGCCGCCACCCGGCCCGTCATCCGACGGCGGCGTGCCGAATATCGGCGGCAAGCTGATTCTGGTGAACCTCTCGCAGCAATGGCTGTGGGCCTACCAGGATCGCACGTTGCTCTACGACACGCCCGTCACCACCGGCATGCCCGGACTTGAAACGCCGACAGGGGTCTTCTCCGTGCGCTGGAAAGAGACGAACGTGACGTTCATCTCGCCGTGGCCGCAGGGGTCGCCCTACTATTACAGTCCCGAGCACATCGACTACGCGCTGTACTTTCTGGATTACGGCTACTACATCCACGACGCGTCGTGGAGGCATCAGTTTGGTCCAGGAACAAACTATCCGCACACCGATGCGGACGGCACGCAGGAGACCGGCAGCCACGGCTGCGTGAATGTGCCGTATGCCGCAGGCGCGTGGCTCTACTCGTGGGCGGGCGCCGGCGTGACCATCGACATCTACGGCACCTCACCGGCAGCGCCACCGCCTCCACCGGCGCCCGCGCCGACGGCCACACCGGTGCCGCCAACGCCGACGGCTACATCCGTCCCACCGACACCCACACCTACTCAGACGCCGCCGCCGACGCCGACGCCCACACTAACGCCGTCGCCGTCGCCGACGCCTGATCCGAACAGCACACCCACGCCCTAGCGGATGGGGCAGGCTAGCCGATGCACTCGCGGCAGGGTGTGAACCCGGCGGCGAGCGCATCGGGCATGCTCGTGAAAATGCGGCCGGGGCGGAGGCTTGCCCTTGCCGCACGCGAGCACGTCGGCTCGCAGAACGTCCCCGTCGCCCGGCTCGCCAGCAGAATGTCGCGCATGCCTAGCCGGTCGCGCACGCGCTCGACCCAGGCAGGGTAGTCGGACGAGTCGCGCGGCACGGCGTCCTCCATTTCGAGCAAGTGCTGCTTGAGCGGCAGCCCCGGCCCGTAGCCGTGCAAGGCACCCGTGCTGCCGACGATGCGATGGCACGGCACAAACGGCGCCACCGGATTCGACCCATTGGCCGCGCCGACCGCGCGCGTGGCCTTAGGCGCCCCCAGCTCGCGCGCGATCTCACCGTAGGTGCGCGTCTCACCGTACGGCACCGCCGCGACGGCCTCCCACGCCGCCTGGTAAAACGGCGTCCCGCCGAGGTCGAGCGCGACAGCGAACTCGTGGCGCCGTCCGACGAAGTACTCCGCCAGTTCGTCGAGCGCGGAGCGCAGGTGCCGTTCGGCCTCCGCGCTCCCTCCCGCCTCAACGTGGGCGCGTGGCTCCGCCGAGACGTCGGTCGGGAGGCCGCTGCGCCAGTCGGGCAGCCACACCTCGCGCACTCCTCGCTCCGACGCCAGCACACGCGTTTCGCCCGCCCACGTCGTGATGCTCCCCGAGGCCAGCGCCTGCCCTACTGAGATTGCCACTGCCATGCTGCCGCCTGCTTTCTCTACGCTCCCGCACTGCTAGGCTCTGGCTGGTGTGGGTGAGGCGTTCGCCATCGTATCCCGCACCACGCCCGCCAGCGCCTCGATGAAGAGGGGCATTGTGTTCAACGACTCTGTACGGTGAAACACAATTCCGTGCTCTTCGGTTTGCTCGCGGGCACCAACTTCGATGTCGTAGAGGATTTCCAGGTGATCGGCGAGGAACTGCACCGGCGCGATGAGCACGTCGGTGGCGCCCTGAGCCGCGAGCACCGGCATCAGGTCGGCGAAGTCGGGCTTGAGCCAGGGCTCAGGCGAGTGCCCCGCGCTCTGGTAGCAGAACTGCCAGCGGTCAGACGGAATGCCCGCCTGCTCGGCCACGGCGGCTGCCGTCTCATGCAGGTGGGTGATGTAGTCTGGCTCCTTCTCGATCACGCTGAGCGGCATGCTGTGCGCCGAGAGCAGCACCGGCACGCGCTCGCGCACCTCGGGCGTCATGCTGTCGAGCGCCTCACGCACCCGCTGCGCGACGGCCTGGACGAACTGCGGCTGCAGGTGCCAATCGCCGGCGATCGCGTGCCGCAGGTCAGGTCGGTGTAGCGCCTCAATCGCCTCGTTCAGGGTGGTGACGTAGCCGCGCATGAGAATCGGCGAGTATTGCGGCGACATGATGATGCCCACGATCTCGTCGGCACCCTGGGCAAGCGCCTGCGCCACGTCACGAACGTAGGGCGGGGCGAAGCGCATGCCCGCGGCGACGGTGTAGGTCGTCGTGCCGTCGCTCTCGCGGTTGAGCAGCGCTTCGAGGGCCGCTGCCTGCTCCTGCGTGATGCGCAGCAGCGGCGAGCCGCCGATCAGCTCGTAGCGGCGGCGGAACTCGGCCACCAGCTCGCGCTCTTCCTCGGGGTCCAGCTTCCGCCCGCCACGCACGTTCGAGAGGTAGGCGGGAAGGTCGTCGAGGGTAGCGGGTGAACCATATGTCATCAGAAGGACACCAACACGTTGCGGGACTGCCATTTGGTTAGCTGCCATTTGGTTAATCGCTTTCTATCGTCTGCGTGCGCTTCCGCGGCTTCTATCGCACCGGTTTCTCGCCACGCTCCGCCTGCACAGATACGCGGATATCCACCTCTAATCAATAGCAAATATCGGCGGCGAGCGCGAAGGTCGGCGAGCGGTTTGGCTGCCGTCGCTGTTCACCCTCCCACCGGACGTTGTATCGTAGGACAGGCCGCTCGCGCGTAGGGGCGACCTCCCGACCATGGGTGGTCTGGCGGCACCGGGCGCGAGCACAGCGTTGAGCGGATATGCCACCTTCTATTGTACTCAATGAGGAGAAACACCATGCAGATTGCGGGAACCGGCGCACTCGTGACCGGAGGAGCCTCGGGCCTGGGCGCGGCGACAGTGCGGCGTCTCGCGGCGAACGGCGCGCATGTGGTCATCGCCGACCTCAACACGGATCTCGGCGAGAAGCTCGCGGCCGAGCTCGACGGCAAGGCTACATTCGTCCGCACGGACGTGACCAATGAAGACTCGACACAGGGAGCGGTGCAGGCGGCAGCGAGTCAGCCCGGCGGACTGCGCATCCTCGTCAACTGTGCGGGTATCGGCGTTGCCGAGCGTGTGCTAGGGAAATCCGGGCCGCACGACCTCGGCGCGTTCACCAAGGTCATCTCGGTGAACCTCATCGGCGTCTTCAACGCTATCCGGCTGGCGGCGTCGGTCATGGCGGAGAATGAACCCAATGCCGAGGGCGAGCGCGGCGTCATCATCAGCACGGCCTCGGTCGCGGCATTCGAGGGGCAGATTGGCCAGGCGGCATACTCGGCTTCGAAGGGCGGCATCGTCGGTATGACGCTGCCCATCGCACGTGAGCTTGCCCGCAACGGCATCCGCGTGAACGCCGTCGCGCCGGGACTCTTCGATACGCCGCTGCTCGCGAGTCTGCCGGAGCCCGCGCGCATCTCGCTGGGCCAGCAGGTGCCGTTCCCGTCACGACTGGGGCGCCCCGAAGAATACGCCCAGCTCGTGCAGTCGATCGTCGAGAACCCGATGATCAACGGCGAGACGATCCGGCTGGACGGCGCGATCCGCATGGCGCCGAGGTAGACAGAACCTCACCCCCAACCCCCTTCCCTTGAGGGAAGGGGTCGCTATTTGGGCGTTTAAGGCGAAGGGCGAGGCGCACGTCCATGCCGCGGCGGCGCGGTTTGCCGTCTTATATTGGTCCCGGTAAGGCGCTAGTCGTTTCTTGAAGCGCCAGGGGCACCCATCGCGGGCGCGCGGATGCGGCCGGGCATAGTTCCTGCACGAGACCGGGCGAGCAATCGAACGCAACGTGATCCGCTTGGCCGCCACGATGACGCACACACCGCAGGTGCGTGGTGTGAGGGAGGTGCGCGGTGCGTGTCCTCGAAGGATACTTCGCCAGGATCCTGGCAGGCTGCTCTCTGCGGCTGGGCCGCGGGTGCCTCGTGGCGGTGCTCTCCGTGCTGCTGCACATGGCCGTGGCGGCTGCGCGCAGGC
>CAYRVF010000168.1:1206-8743 GCA_964427535.1 uncultured Ktedonobacterales bacterium | reverse complement strand
GGTCGAGATGGTCGAGACGGCCAATATCCTGCACCACGCGACGCCGCGCAGCCTCGTCATCCTGGACGAAGTCGGACGCGGCACCAGCACCTACGACGGACTTGCCATCGCGCGCGCCATCGTGGAGTATCTGCACAACAACAAACGCTGTGGCGCGAAGACGCTCTTCGCCACGCACTATCACGAGCTGGTCGAGGTCACGCGCCTGCTGCCACGCGTACGGGCCTACAACGTCGCCGTGACCGAGGAGCAGGGGCAGGTGGTGTTCTTGCGCAAGATCGTGCCGGGTGGGGCCGACAAGAGCTACGGCATCCACGTCGCGCAGCTCGCCGGTATCCCGCGCCAGGTGGTGCGCCGCGCCGAGGAGGTGCTCGAAGAGCTGGAGCGCAAGGGCGACGCGCGCACCCGCCGCAAGGCCATGCGCGACATGGTGATGCCCCAGGCCCTGCAGTTGACGCTCTTCGCCGCAGAGCCCGACCCGCTGCTCGACGAGCTGAAAGACCTCGCCATTGACGAACTGACGCCGCTCGAAGCTATCAGCAGGCTCTACGATTTGCAGCGCCGGGCGCGCGACCGATAAGCCGTAGGATTTCCGGCGGCCACACCGCGTTGCCGTTGCGCCCGCGTGACACAATACGGGAAGCCAGAGGCTCCCGACGACCCAGGCGGCTTCGCATGGACGGAGCCACGCTACGTGGAGAACGAGGTACATACATGCGGACCAGCTCTCCCGATGACTCCGCCGCGCTCGTGGCAGCCAAGCGTCGCGAGACTCCTGCGCAGGCGCAGACGCGCGTCGCGTTGGGGTGGTGGGCGTCGTTTGTCGCCGGGCAGCTCGCGGCGGGCATCGTCGCCATGCGTCCGCGTCAGTGGGTCAAGAACGGGCTGGTGGTGCTTGCCCTCGTCTTCGCAAGCAAACTCGGCGACGCCGTGGCGGTCGAGCGCACGTTTGTAGCGTTCGTCGCGTTCTGCCTGGCGGCCAGCGGCATCTACCTCGTCAACGACGTGATGGACCGCGAGAACGACCGCCAGCACCCGCGCAAGCGTCTGCGTCCTGTCGCCTCGGGACGGCTGCTGCCACGCTCGGCGCTGCTGCTCGCGGCGGCGCTCTGCTCGGTCGCCCTTGCGCTCGCGGTCTGGCTGGCCCGTCAACTGCCTGGCGGTGCAGCCGACCCATACCGGCAGTGGGGCGGCAGCAGCCTCCTGCTCGTGGGAACGCTGACCGGCTATATCGCGCTGAACCTGCTCTACTCCGGCTGGCTCAAGCATCTCGTGCTGTGGGACGTCTTCGCCATCGCCGCCGGATTTGTACTGCGCGCGATGGCGGGCGGCTTCGCCATCCCCGTGCCGATCTCGCCGTGGTTCTACCTCTGCACGACGTTTCTGGCGCTGTTCCTGGCGCTGGGCAAGCGGCGCACCGAGCTCGTGACGCTCGAAGACGGCGCGAGCAGCCACCGTGCGAACCTGCGGCACTACTCGCTGCCCCTGCTCGATCAGCTCATCGCCGTGGTCGTCACCTGCACGGTGCTGACCTATAGCCTCTACACCATCCAGGGGCTGGGCGCGAGCCATTCGCTCGTGCTCACGATTCCGTTTGTGCTCTTCGGCGTCGCGCGCTACCTCTACCTCATCTATGTCAGGCACGAAGGCGACCAGCCCGACGAAGTGCTCTACCGCGATCCGCAGATTCTCGGCGCGGTCGTGCTCTGCGGACTCGTCATCCTCGCGCTGCTCTACGGTGTGCCGGCGCTGCGCTGAACCGCCCCTCGCTGGCGGATGCCTACCCCGCCAGCGGGGCGAGCGCCCGCCGGTAGAGGCTGGTGCTGAGTAGCCCATCCGGATCAACCTGCCGCTTGAGCGCGAGGAACTCCGCGATCCGCTCCGCCGGATACATCCGCCCGACCTGCGCCGCCGTGGCCGTGCTGTCCTTGGCGAAGTAGCAGCGCCCCCCGGCGTCGGCGGTGATGTCGTTCAGGTCGGAGAGCAGCGAGAGGGTGCGGCTCTCCTCGCCGCGCCGCACCGGGAAGTCGAGCGCGAGCGAGTAGCCATCGACGAGATAGCTCAGCAGCGCATCGCTCGCCCGATGTTTCTTGAGCACCGCCAGCGTCGGCACAATGCCCGCGCGCTGGCACCGCTGGAGGATGCCGGTGAACGCCTGAAGCGCGGCCTCGCGCGGCACGAACGCCTGATGCTGCAGCAGCCCACCGGGACGGTATGCATCGCGCCAGTTAGGAATCGCGTCGAGCGTGAAGTTAGCTGCCGCGTACGTCTGCCAGTGGGGCCGTCGCGGGCGCGCGCCCTGGCTGCGCAGCCACTGCATCCGGTTGAACGCTGGCACACCGGGACGGCTGAGCGCCGCGCGCCCAAGCAGCGGCATCAGCCCGGATGGCAGCATGTGCGCAAGACTGCCAGTCGGGACGTCTGCCGCCAAGGCGAGGTGACGAGCCGCATCGGGATCCTCGCCTGCACGCAGGTCCCGTCCAATTTTGAGCAGCCCACGTCCCAGGCTGCGCCCACTCACACTGGTGTCCACCCAGGTGACGATATCCATCGCGGTGCCGCCGTCCGCCGCCTCTTCCACCGCGTCGAGCAGCGCCGCCAGCGAGCCGTGCGGCGTCTGCACCTCCTCCACATAGCTGGAGAAGACACGGCGCGTCCGCAGCGTGAGCGACGAGAAGCATCCGAGCAGGCCCAGGCCGCCGAGCGCCGCGAAGAAGAGGTCCGCGTGCTGAGTACGCGAGCAGACGCGTCGCTCGCCTGAGGGCAACACCAACTCGAAGGAGAGCACGGTATCGGCGAAGGCGCCGATGCGCCAGTTATTCTTGCCGTGGGCGTTGACCGCCGCCGCGCCACCGGCCGTGACGCGGCTGTAGCCGGGCACGACCGCGGGCCACCAGCCGTAGGGAAGCGTCGCACGCCAGAGCTGGCCAATTGTCACTCCCGGCTCAACAGTCACAATGCCGGTCTCGGGATTCCAGTCGAGGATACGCGTGAGCCGGGAGGTGTCGAGCACGTACTGGTCGTTGAGCGCGGCATCCCCGTAGCTGCATCCGGCGCCGCGAAGCCCGACGGTCGCGCCCTCGGTCCGCGCCGCCGCGAGGATGCTCACAAGCTCGTCGACGGTTTCAGGCTGGGCGAGCCGGCACTCGGTTGCGTTGCGCAGCCCCCAGCCGGTGAGCGTGCGCGACGCAAACTGCGTTCGCTGTGAGAGCGTCATAGGATGCATTCTTCTCCAACGGTGGCGCAGGCGAGGCGGCGGCCAGTCGTGCGCATCACGCGGGCAGGCGGGCCATCAACGCCGCTGGCAGCAGGCGCACACCGGCCATGATGAACCGCCAGATCCCCGGCACATAGACGACGGACGGGCCACGATCGGTGATCGCGACGACCCGCCGGGCAACCGCCTCGGGCGACGCCGTGATCACCGGCGGCAGGCGCATGCCCGCCGTCATCTCGGAGGCAACGTAGCCGGGCTTGACGGTGACGACCCGCACACCGCGACGAGCGAGCCGGTAGCGCAGCGACTCCAGATAGGCGCTGAGGGCCGCCTTGGAGGCCATGTACGCGCTGTTGCCAGGACGCCCCCGGTCACCCGCCACCGACGAGATGCCGATGAGCGTGCCACCGCCCTCCTGCGCGAAGCGCTCGGCGGCAAGGTCCAGCCAGCGCATGGCACCCAGCGCGTTCGTCTCGATCATCGCGCGCTGGTCCTCAAATGACCACATGCCGCCAGTTCCCTGCGGGAGCACACCAGATGCGTAGACGAGTGTCGTGAGACGCCCGGGCCGCATGTCGGCGCGGATGCGCTCGAACAGTTCAGGCGCGTCGGCGACGTCGGCAACATCATGGACGTACACCCGCGCGCGGGGCGGTTCGCCATCCGCGTGACCCGCGTTGATCTCCCGCGCGATCGCGTCGAGGCGGTCGCCGCGCCGGGCCAGCAATGCGACCTGATAGCCGCGTTGGGCGTAGGCGTGGGCCAGCGCGGCGCCGATGCCGCTCGATGCGCCGACGATGGCGACGCCTGGGCGGGTCGCTGGCGCCGCTTGTGGGGGTGTCTCGCGAACGATCTCTGGCTCAGTCACCGTCGTGGCTCTCTCACTCGTCGAAAGCTAATCCTGTCGCCGCCCGCTCGCGGCATCATCTGCCTCTCCATACTACACCACGTCTTCCGGCGGCCTCGGAAGCATAGCGCGATTTGACTGTCCTGCGTCCACAGCAGGGCCCACTCCTAATGAGCAGTGTTATGTGACGGTTGCCGTATACGTTCTACTGCTGACAGGTAGATGCTGGCATATCTGGCATCACGACGCCTGGTGATCGGGGAGCGATTGCGGTCGTCGGGACCAATCGAGGGATTCACACGGCATGCGGGACCTGTTCGTCATCAGTGACTATGTAAAGGCGCTCAGTGGAGCGCGGCGCCTGCCGCCAGAAAGCGCAGCCCCGCCCGCCGAAACAACTCTGGATGAGCGAACGCCGCTGCCTTGGCGCACCCTACTCCTGCAGGGGAGCGCATTCTGGCTCGCCACGCGCATCGCCTACGCGCTCGTCACGTACTTCGCCGTCATCTTCAACGCCCAGACACCGGGATCGGCGTGGACGCTGATTCAGTTCTCACCGCAGATGCTATTGACGGCCTGGGGCCAGTGGGACACCGGCTGGTATATCAGCATCGCACAGCACTGGTACTCGGTCGCGAATCCGCTGGCGACGGCGTTCTTCCCGCTGTATCCGCTGCTCATCCGGCTGACCATCGGGATGATCGGGGCGGCCAATTCGCTTCTCGCGGGCATGCTCATCTCGAATCTCGCCGCGCTCGTCACGTTCGTGGGGTTGCTCGCCCTTGCCTGGCAAGAGGAAGGCGCGGCGCGGGCTCCGTTCGCCCTCAAGGCGTTCGCGGTGTATCCGTTCGCGTTTTTCACCGCCGCGGCGTATGCAGAGTCGCCGTTTCTCGCGGTCGTCGTCTTCTGTCTGCTCTTCGCGCGCCGCGGCCAGTGGTGGGGTGCCGCTCTCTGCGGATTCCTCGCCGCGCTTACCCGCCCGACCGCGATCATTCTGATACTGCCGGTCGCGTGGGAGTTCGCGCGCCAGCATGTCTACCTCTTCCGTGCGGGATGGCCGCGCTCGCTCCGCGAGCACCTGCCGGAGCTCGCTGGGGGCGTCGCGGCTATCGGGGCCGTGCCCTTCGCCGTCGGACTGTACGCGCTCTACATCCATTCGATCTTCGGCAGCTTCACGACCTTCATCAGCGAGGAACGCCTTGGCTGGGGACATCGAAGCATCACCCATCTCTCGCTCGACGTCGAGATGGCCCGCTCGATGGCGCAGGTAGTGCCGTGGTCCAACGAGCAGGCGCGTATGCTGGTCGATATCGCTCCGCTGGTGATCATCGTGGCGCTGACGCTGCTCTTCTGGCGGCGGATGCCGTTCAGCTTCGTGCTCTACATGGCTGGCGCGCTCTTCGTCTCCATTTCCTCGCCGATCTCGTTTATCCTGTTCGACCCGTTCGTCTCGGTGGGCCGCTACCTGCTGATGTCGATTCCGATCTTCCTGCTCGTCAGCCGCCCGATGCAGCGACACCCGGCCTTCGACCAGCTCATCGTCATGACAGGACTGATGCTCCAGGCCGTGCTGCTCGGGTTCTTCCTGCGCGGCGGGTGGATCATCTGACGACAGCCAGGTGCGATACTCACGTGCGATACTCACGTGCGATACTTAGGAGCGAAGAGGGGGGATGACAGATGCTCGGTTCCCTGGGGCTCGCGGCCGGATCGGCAGCCTGGAAGGCTGGGCACGCCGTCGTTCGCTCGGGCGCGCTCACCTTCACCGATCCCGATGACGAGAGTCAGCGCGCGCTTATAGAGCGATATGCCGCCGAACGGGCACGCGAGTATATGCGACAGATCGTCGCGGCGGAAGGGCTGACGCAGGCGGAGGGCGTGCGCATCTTCGCCGTGTTCCAGCGCGTCTTCGTTCGTGGCGTGATCGATCAGGCGCTCGACGGCGGCGCGCTCTTTGGCGGACGGTGAGCCCGCATCGAGGGGCCAACGCGAGCGACCTCGCGCCTGACCATCGGCAACAATCTGCCAGTCACCGAGCCGCGGTTTCTCACCGGCGGACAGGCGTGGCGCTTCACGTCGCCCTCACTGGCACGAAGCTCCTCAGAGATATCCGCAAGATTTCCGCATACCAGCACCCCTGCTGATGGGGTAAAATGAAGTGTGTGCCCCGTCGGCTCAGAGCCCGTCCCGCGTCGCGACAAGAAGCCGCTCGGGTCTCGTCGCATCTCTTCCCATGTCTGATATACGTGGTCTATAACGTGCATCGTCGTGCGTCTGTCTATCTGTTTTGACCAGTCGAAAGAGTATTTGCCGTCTACTATGCATCAGAAAAGTCTCACTACACTCGAATATCCCAAGATCGTCGAGCGTCTCGCGCATGAGGCGTCGTTCTCGGCGAGCAAGCAACTTGCCCTCGACCTGCGGCCCAGCGACGATCCGCGTGAGGTCCGGCGGCTGCTCGCCTTCACCAGCGAGGCGCGCAGGCTGCTCGAACAGCGCGCCGATGCGGGCGTGCGCGGCGCGCGCGATGTCCGTCCGCACGTCGCGGCGGCGGAGCGCGGCGTCGTGCTCGCTCCGGCGGACCTCGTCGACGTGCTCATCACGCTGCGGTCGTCTGAATACGTCGGGCGCATGATCCGCCGTGCAGGCGAGTCGTTCCCGCTGCTCGGGGCGCTCGCCGCCGATCTGCCGTCGCGCCCGAAACTGGAAGCGCGCATCGCGGAGAGCATCAGCGAGGACGGCGACGTAATGGACTCGGCATCCGCCGAGCTGCGTCGCATCCGTGCCGAGCTACGTGCGGCCCAGCAACGCCTGCAAGAGCGCCTGGGCACGCTCGTCAACGAGTTCCGCACAGCCCTGCAGGAGCCGATCATCACGCTGCGTGGCGACCGCTACGTGCTGCCGGTACGGGCCGAGGCGCGCGGACAAGTCAAGGGCATCGTCCACGACCAGTCGGGCAGCGGCGCGACCGTCTTCGTCGAGCCGCTGGTCGTCGTGGAGATGAACAACCGGCTGCGGCAGCTCCAGCTCGAAGAGCGCCGCGAGATCGAGCGCATCCTCGAAGAGCTGAGTGGCCTTGTAGGGGCCGAGGCGCCCTACCTGCGGCTGGCCGTCGAGCTGCTGGCCGAGATCGACCTGCATCTGGCGAAAGCACGTTATGCTGGCCTCCTGCGGGCGAACGAGCCGCGCATCAGCGAGCGCGGCAATCTGCGTCTGCGTGCCGCGCGGCATCCGCTGCTGACCGGCAATGTCGTTCCGCTGGACTTCTGGCTGAACGACGAGGCACGCATGGTCGTCATCACCGGCCCCAACACCGGCGGCAAGACGGTCGCGCTGAAGACGGTCGGACTGCTCTCGCTGATGGCGCAGGCGGGCATGCACATTCCGGCGGAGACAGACTCTGAGGTGCCGGTCTTCGACAACGTCTTCGCCGATATTGGCGACGAGCAGAGCATCGAGCAGAGCCTCAGCAC
>CAYRVF010000168.1:0-1196 GCA_964427535.1 uncultured Ktedonobacterales bacterium | reverse complement strand
TTCTCGTCGCACCTCAGCCGCATCGTGGAGATTCTGAGGCTGGCAGACGCACGGTCGCTCCTGTTGCTGGATGAGCTCGGCGCTGGGACCGACCCGACCGAGGGGTCTGCCCTGGCGCGCGCGATTCTCGAATACCTGCTCGAACGCGGCACGGCGACCGTCGCCACGACGCACTACTCCGACCTCAAGGTCTTCGCGCACGAGCGGCAGGGCGTGGTGAACGCCTCGGTCGAGTTCGACGTGCAGACGCTCTCGCCGACGTACCGCCTGAGCATCGGCCTACCCGGACGCAGCAACGCGCTGGCCATCGCCTCGCGCCTGGGCCTGCCAGAGGACATTCTCGCGAATGCGCGCACGCATGTCGGGACCGAGGGTGTCGCGATGGAACAACTACTCGAAGGGCTGGAGACCGAGCGCAGAACCGCCGCCGACGAGCGCTACCGCCTGAGCATGGAGCGCGCCGAGGCCGAACACCAGCGCCGCGAACTGGAGCGCGAGCGCGAAGCCCTCGCCGAGGAGCGCGAGCGCATCCTGAACGAGGCGCGCACGACCGCACGCCGCGAGTCCGAGGCGCTGCAGGTCGAGCTGGCGCGCATCCGCACACGAGCCAGACGTGCGGCCGCCGCGCCCGAACAGCTCGGCGAGCTGATCCAGCGGGCACGCAAGGTCGAGGAGCGGGCCGCTCCAGTGCCGACGCAGCGCAAACGCGCCCGCGCGGAAGACGCCGGCATCACGCCCATCGCTGGGCCAATTACGGTCGGTGACACCGTGTTCGTGCGCTCGATGGCGCAACGCGGCGAGGTCGTGGCGGCGCCCAACGCGCGGGGCGAGGTTGAGGTGCAGCTTGGTGCGCTCAAGTTGCGAGTGTCAGCACGCGACGTGGAGCGGCTGAGCAGACGGCAGGCGCGGGCGACGATGGGCGATTCACAGACGCCGGTGCTCACGCTACCGTCGCGTGCGGATGCGCCTGCCCCCTCGCTGCAGCTCGACGTGCGCGGCTGGCGGGTCGACGACGTGCTACCCGAGGTCGAGAAGTACCTGGACGACGCCACCCTCGCCGGGATGCCATTTGTGCGCATCCTCCACGGCAAGGGCACCGGCGCGCTCCGCCAGGCTATCCGCGAACAGCTCCGCCGGTCGCCGCACGTCAAGGCGTTCGAGTCGGCGGCGCAAAACGAGGGCGGCGACGGCGTCAC
>CAYRVF010000167.1:0-8865 GCA_964427535.1 uncultured Ktedonobacterales bacterium | reverse complement strand
GAGGGGAGGTCGCGGGGCGAGCGGGTTGCCCGAAGGCGACGAACATGACTCCCCCTTCCCCTTGCGAGGGGGAGGGGGCTGGGGGATGAGGCCTCACCCGGCGACGGTCGTGCCGAGCACCTGAGCCGGCGTCGCGCCGAGAGCGGCTACGTCGCTGGCGTAGAAGCGGCTGCCCCAGATGCCGACGACGCCCGCGATGAGCAGTGCGAGCGGGCAAGTGAGCAGAATCGCCAGCCCGATCTGTTCGCCGCCCAACCCATGGCTCAGTCCCTCGGCGATGGCGCCGATCAGCGCGGCGGCATACACATCGCCGAGTAGGTGGGCGAGCGAGAGTTCTGTGCCGCTGGCAGCGCTGCGCTCATCGGCAGGCACGACGTCGAGCAGCGCGGCGCTGACCGGCCCGTTGTAGATGTTGATGAAGAACGCGCTGAGCAACGCGAACACCGTGAAGACGCCGACGCCCACCGCCACCTGCGTCGACTCGCTGGCAGACGTATACGCAGGGAAGAGCTTCAGCACATAGGGCGCGCCAGTCGCCGCGGCCACGCAGGGCATCGCCAGCAGGAATCCGAGTCCGCCGGTCAGCACGCGAGCGCCGGTGAAGCGGCGCGCCAGCCGGTCAGACCAGTTGCCGCCCAACAGGTTGCCCAGCACGCCGCCGAGCAGCACCACACCGCCCGAAAGGATCGGAATCAGCGCGGGACTGAGGCCCGCATGCGGGAACGCGCCCGGCGCCGTGCCGACGACGTTGCCGTACGCATTGCGGTGGACGACGGTCTTACCGTAGGTGTCGCTGAGATAGATCGAGAGGAAGCTCGTCACGCCGGTAAGCGCGAAGAAGCCCATCGCATGCACCACGACGATCACGCGCACCGTCGGGATGCGCAGGTAGGCGCGGGTGCGTGCCCACCACGAGGGCGCGACGCCCACGATGTGCCGCTTGGGCGGGTCATCCTCGTGGTGCGGTTTCTCGCGCACGCGCCAGACCAGCAGTGCGAAGACCAGTCCCGGCAGGCCAGTGAAGAAGAACGCCGCGCGCCACGTGCCCGAGTGCGCGAATGGCGCGGCCAGCAGGAAGCCAGCCGCCGCACCGATCAGCGAGCCGACGCCCCAACGCGCCAGGATTCTCGCCCGGCGCGACGGCGGATAGTAGGCTGCGAGCATCGGCGTGCCAGCCGGATAGTAGCTCGCCTCGCCGACACCGAGCAGCGCCCGCGTGGCAAAGAGCGGCCCGTAGCTCGTCACCAGTCCGGTGAACGCGGTTGCCAGGCTCCAGACGGCGACGCCAGCCGCTACGATGGATCGGCGCGAGACGCGGTCGGCCAGAAAGCCGAGCGGCATCGCCAACACCACGTACACCAGCAGAAACGCACTATTGAGCAGCCCGACACGGAAATCGTCGATCTTGAGGTCCTGCTGGACGATGAAGCTCAGCCCTGTGAAGATCCAGCGGTCGAGGTAGTTGAGGAAGTTGATGAGAAACATCAGCCAGAAGACGTACGCCGCGTACCGGCCCGTTCGCCGCGCGACGCTTGAGCCGGAGGACTGGTCGGTGGAGGGAAGAGTCGCGTCACTCATGCTTGCGCGCTCCTATGCCCGCGGGCGCTGTGAGAGAGGCGAGAACGTCCATGGGTCGGTGCGAACTGGGAGAACTGCGACTTGTGCAATCAAAGCGCATTGCGGCTCGGCAGAATTTGGACCGAGACCGGCAATGTAGCGGCGTTTGTGGTCCGGGCCATTGTAGCATGAGGGCTCCAGGCGCACAAGCAACCGCCCCCGCCCGTCTTCCGACTTTGAGGCCGCGGCGGGGAATGATGAGCTATGTGGGACGAGATGCCCGCCTGGTGATGCGCATTCGACAGAGCACGTACACAAACAGCCAGGAATCCGCCTTTACGCTGTGGCGTTTCCATGCTATGCTTTCTATAGCGTAAAGTCGGGCATACTATATACTATAGGCTGTTGGCCGGCGGAAACGTGCGCCTGGAGGCACCAAGTGGACCACAGGAGGTGGAGAGGAGCAGGACATGGCACAACGTAGCACTGTCGAAACCCGTCCGGGCGCGGCTGTCGCGGACGACAATCTGGTGTGCCCGGTCGCCCGCACGGCACGCATCGTCAGCGGCAAGTGGACGCTGCTGATCATTCGCGACCTGACGACGGGGACCAAGCGATTCTCAGAGCTCGAGCGCTCCCTCGATGGCATCAGCCCCAAGACCCTCTCCGAGCGGCTCACCGCGCTGGAGTGCGCTGGTGTCCTCTCCCGGCGCACGTATGCCGAGGTGCCGCCCAAGGTCGAATATTCCCTCACCGAGAAGGGGCAGGCACTCGCCTCGCTGATCGACGCCATGCGCGAGTACGGCAACCGCTGGCTCGGCGACTGCGACGACCCCTCCGCGAGCTAGGCGCCGCGCGCACGCTCGACTCCCTCCTTTATTCGGTCGCCGCTCGATGCAGCAGGGCAACCGCATAGCAGGCGACGCCTTCGCCACGCCCGGTAAAGCCCAGGCGGTCCGTCGTCTTCGACTTGACGCTCACGCGCTCGACAGGCAGCTCTAGCGTGCGCGCGACGTGCTCGCGCATCGCTGGTACGTGGGGCGACATGCGCGGCTGCTCGGCCACGATCGTGCAGTCCACGTTGACGATGTCCCATCGCTCGTTCCGCAGGAGGTCGCGCGTATACTCCAGGAAGGCTGTGCTCGCGGCGCCCCTCCAGCGTGGATCGCTCGACGGGAAGTGCATGCCAATGTCGCCGAGCGCCGCCGCCCCCAGCAGCGCATCCACGACTGCATGAAGCAGTACATCGGCGTCTGAGTGCCCCGCCAGGCCGCGCTCGTAGGGAATGGCCACGCCGCCGAGAAGCAGCGCGCGTCCCTCCGACGCCTCCGCGAACGCGTGGACGTCGTAGCCCATGCCCACGCGCATGTCGCTTAGTTCCGCCATAGTCCCACGTTACTCCCGCGACGGACGTGTCTCCTGCTCATGAGAGATGCAAGTACGCCTGGATCACCGCCTTGGTGACGGGCACCGCATACTTCTCGCCATAGTCCGAGTATTCTACGAGCGTGCCCACAGCGATCTGCGCGGGCACTGCCGGACCGGCGAGTGGCGACGCGGGCGCGTACGCCTCGAACCAGCCGTGGGGATGCTCCTGGCCAGACTCCGCCGTGCCCGTCTTGCCTGCCACACGCACGGGGAAGTTCACGAAGTCCTGGGTGGCCGTGCCCGTCGCGCCGTACGTCGGACCCAGCATCGCCGCCTGGACGACGGCCAGATTGTCAGCGCTGAGCGGAACCTGCCCGGCCTTCTTGGGGCCGACCGTCACCAGATTCGTGCCACTCGCCGACGTGACCGCGCTCACGATCTCGGGCTGCATGCGCACGCCATTGTTGGCGATACCGGCTGCGGCGACGGCCACCTGTGCGGGTGTCGCCTCGAAGAAGCCCTGCCCGGTGCCCAGGTTCGCCGCGTCGGTCGCCGTCCATTGCGCGTTGCGAGTGCTCTTGAGGTATGCCGGATCGGGCACGAGTCCCGCGCTCTCTTCGCCTGGCGAGATGCCCACGATGCCGGTGCGCGTGCCGAAGCCAAAGCCCCGCGCCTCGTTCGAGAGGATATTGGGGTCTTTGCTATTGAGCTGCACGGCGATCTGCCAGTAGATGACATCGCAGGACGGCCCCAATGCGTTGGGCGCAGAGAGGGTGCCGTGGCCAGTCGGCAGGTCGTCGATGCGCAGGTGATTCTCACCGGGCACCTGATACGAGCCGCCGCAGGTGAATGTCTGGTTCGGCGTGATGCCGTTCTGTAGCCCCGCCGAGAGCGTCACTACCTTGAAGACCGAGCCAACCGGCTGCGCCTCACCCAGCGCGCGATTGAGATACGGGTGATCGAGCGCGTTGAAGCGCGCCTGTTCGTTCAGCGTGAAGCCCAGCGAGAAGTCGTTGGGATCGTAGATTGGGAAGCTGCCCATCGCGATGACCGCGCCGGTAGCTGGGTCCACGGCGAGTGAGCCGCCGCCGAAGCCGCCCTGGTGACTCAGCGCCTGTTGCATCGCCTGCTGGCTGGTGATCGAGATGGTCGAGTGGATGTCCGCCCCTGCCACCGCGTCGCGCGCGGCGACGACCACCGCGCTCTGCGGGTCCATCGTGCCGTCGCCGGTGAGCGTGCCGATTTCGAGCTTGCCGCCCTTCGTCGGGCGCAGATACTGCTCGCCCCAGCCCTCGATGCCCGCCCGGCCAAGATAGTCGCCCTGGCCGTAGTGCTTGCCCTGGTCGCTCTTGAGGTCGTCGGCGGTGACGATGCTGACGTAGCCTGTCACGGCGGCGGCATCGGTGCCGTAGGGATAGATGCGCGCGGTCGTCGTGTCCTCGTGGACGCCCGCGATGCCGTTGATCGTGACCGAGATGCTGGCGAAGAGCTGCGGCGAGATCGTCCGCAAGGGCACGACGTCGGTCGCCGCGTGGCCCGCCAGCTTCGCGGTGATCTGGTCAGACGTCAGGTCGATCGCGAGTCCGAGCGTCCGCAGCGATTGATCCTGGTTCTTGAGCTCGCCCGGCACGACCTCGATGATATACGCCGTCTCGTCCTTCGCCAGCACATTGCCGTCGCGGTCATAGATGGTGCCGCGCGGCGCGTCCTGCTGGAACATCCGCACCTTGCGCTGATAGGTGGGGTCAGTGGAGTCGTCGAGTTTCGAGAAAATCAGCCCCGGCGACCAGTTGACGTGCCAGTGGCCCTGTTCGAGCACGAGCGGCAACGTAACGTTCTGCGTGAACTGACCGACTCGTACGCTGTTGTAGACGAGCCGCACGGGCACGCTCGCGCTCGCGCTGCCGCGCTGGGCGACCGCACCAGGTGTCGCGCTGATGCTGGCGATCTGCGCCTGGTCGAGAATCGCCTGCGTGCGGCTGACGATGTAGTCCTGCGCGTCGCGGTAGTTGCCGCCAAGGATCTTGGGGTCGTCGAAGCGTTTGTGGCTGGCGTCGGAGGTCAGCAGGTAGGCCGCCGTCAGGTTCCCAGAGGTGTAGTCGGCGAGATACGTGTCGGCGACCTGGCAGGGAGTGCCGACCGCGCATGCGGGACGCGATGGCCCCGTCCGCGTGTTCTGCCGGGCACGCGAGATCGCGAAGACGCTGCCGGCGAGCAGCGCCACCAGCAGCACGAGCCCGCCTACGATCAGCAACGGCCGTCTGGGGGCTCCGGCGCCGTGGAGCATGCGCAGTCGCCGCGTGGGCATGTTGGCGACGTCAGGACGAGCGTTGACCCGCGGCAGCGTGGAGGTAGGCCTGTCGTCCTCGTTCGTGGGACCCGGCTCCTGCGTGTACGAGATGCCGGACCAATTTGATGGGATGCTGTGCGCGGGCCGCCAGTACCCGTCGTCCTCTGGCTCCTCGTGGTGCTCGGGTCTCTGCTCGGGCGGCGTCCCGTCGTCCCACCCCATGTTTCCCCTCCTCGTCTGACGGCTGCTCCAGAACGCGTCCCCCCAGAACGCGTCCCCATTGTACACCTGGTCCGCCTGGCGGCTAGTACACCTAGCGGGCGCGCTCGGAGGCCTTCAGCGCGGCACACATGCCGGTCAGCGTCGTGATGGTGCGCCAGTTGCGCGAGGTCGCCGCGACGCCCCGCAGCCTTTCGAGCAGGCTGTTGGTGAGTTTCGTATCGCGCACGCTCTGTCGATACAGCAGATACATGTCGCGGCCGACCAGCCGGCACTCGTCGGGCCCGACGTCACATGCATCCAGTCGCGCGACGCCCTTCTCTGACGGCTCCTCCGCGAGCAGGGCGACGTAGAGGCTCGCATCCTCCGGCAGCGCCTCGGTCGGATACGGGCAGCGCGTGACGACGCCAGCGAGTTCCTCAGCGGTCCGCACCACGACGGTGACGGGGAACCCGAACGCAGTCGCGATCTCGCGCTCTAGCCGCTCGCGGAGGGGGGCTTCCGCCTCCTTGGATGTGAAGATCACGTTGCCGCTCTGGATGTAGGTGCGCACGTTCCGATAGCCCAGCGTCTCAAACAGGCGCTTCAGTTCAGCCATTTTGACTGGCCGCTGTCCACCCACATTGATGCCCCGCAGCAGCGCGACGTTCGTGCTTTCGCCGGTCGTCTCCGACCGTTCTTCAGTCAACTCCACGATAGGCTTCCTCCTCGTGAACCAAGCGTATCATAGAGCAGCGACCGAGAGGTGAGTGGTCCCACGGTTTTAGCGGATTGGGCACGCACAGAGACGCCTTTCGGCATATTCCCTGCTGCGATGTGCCACACGACGGTCTCCCACGGGCCAGCCAGGACGACCGAACAGGTCAACATGCACGAGCACGTATGCTAGGATGAGACGTTGTGATGCCAGCTCCGCTCGAACTGTCCTGGAGGCAATCAGGCGAAGATGTTAGATGTAGACCCACCGGAGTCGGCGCCAGTTGAAGGCGTCGTAGAGGCAGGTACACACCCGCGCACGCCGTCGGCAGTGGCCGCACCCGCACGGCGCCTTCCGGCGGGGTACGCTCCGGCTGAGGTTGTCGCGCGCCTGAAGCGGTGGCCGCCACTCCGCTGGATGCCGTGGCCCTCGAGCGGCGATGCCGCCTGGAAGCCGATCTTCGCGCAAGCCTTCGCGATCTGGTTGGGCACGCGGCTGGCGTTTATCGTCTTCACTTACTTTGCCGTGATGCTGCGGACCGACGGACGCGTCTATGGCTACATCTCGGTGCCACCGGAGCAGATGTTTCAGGCGTGGCGCCAGTGGGACGCGGTTTGGTATCTGCACATCGCGCAGTGGGGGTACTGGCGCCTGCAGTCGGCCGCGTTCTTTCCACTGTATCCGCTGCTGATCAAGGTGTTCTCGTTTCTCACGGGTGGGCACTGGCTGGCCGCCGCGCTGATCGTCAGCAATCTCAGCACGCTGGGGGCGTTCTTCGGCCTCGGTCTGCTCGCCCATTCAGAGACGGGGTCGCGCTCGAAGACGTGGTACACACTGCAGATGACGGCGGCCTATCCGCTCGCGTTCTTCCTGGCCGCGCCCTACACCGAGGGCCTCTTTCTCTGCTTCGCGACCTTCACGCTGTACTTCGCGCGCCAGGGCAGGTGGCGCTCGGCCGCGATCTGCGCGTTCCTGGGCGCGATGACCCGCCCGACTGGCGTCGTGCTGATTCTGCCGCTGGCGTGGGAGTACGCCCGCCAGCACGACTGGTTCGACCGCGAGCGCTGGCGCCGCGGCGCTCTCCGGAAGACACTCGACTGGCCGACGCTGCGAGAGTTCGTGCCGCTCATGGTGGCCGTCCCGGCAGCGGTGGTGTGTTTCGCGCTGGTGCTGCAGATTCGCTTCGCGCAGCCGTTACTCTTCGTCCACGTGCAGGCGACCTATTGGCAGCGCATCACCATGTCGCCACTGGCGAGCCTCTCGGGCGCGATCGGCCAGGTGTTCTCGATGCCCATGTGGAGTTTCTGGCAAGCGCGCGACCTGATCGATCTGGTCGCGGTGCTCGTCTTCGGCGGTATCACGCTGTTCAATCTGCGGCGGCTGCCCGTCTCGTTCTCGCTCTACCTGGCAGGCGTGCTCTATCTGACGGTCTACGGCCCGGTGCTGCTCAGCCCTGATCCCGATTGGCTCGTCTCGGCCGGACGCTTTCTGCTGGTCGCCGCGCCCGTCTTCGTACTGATCGGGTCTGCCGTGGAGCGGCGTCCGTGGCTCTACTCACTCCTCCTCAGCGCCGGTTTCCTCTTGCAGGCGCTCTTCGCCGCGTATTTCCTCTCCGGCGGCTGGATCATCTGACATGAGTGTGGGCCGGACCACATGTTACTCCCTTGCGGAACGAACCACATCTGTGTACACGTATTATGTACAGGTAGATGTACACATACCCATGCAACCGCTACATATGCCGGGCACTTCACTACCACTGATAACGTGCCCAAAGGACTAGAAGCAGTTTCGAAACGATCCGGAGAGCGAAGAAAGTGGTGCATCGTACTCACTCAGTGGTGGGGTTCAGTTGCCCTACTCGCCCGGAGCAACTTCGCCATGGCTTCTAGGTAAGCTGCGGAGGCCGGACTCTTCTCGCCGCCAAACAGGTTGCGCGTGGTAATTTCGCGTTCCTTGTAGATGGGGATGCGGTTCACGTGCGTATGCGGAAAATCGCACCCCACACTGGCGACGCCGACCTTGAGCGGCTTAAGCGTCGAGGCGATTGACCGCGCCACGAGGCGAGTGGTGTGCATGACCGCATGGTACAGGTCGTCATCCAGGGAATACAAGTCAGGGACGTGTGCTTTGGGGAACACCAGCACGTGGCCGGGGCGGATCGGATCAGGCACGACGGAGGCCATCGCGCGTGCATCCTCATACACCAGATACACCGGAATCTGTCCTACAACCGACGCGCAAAACACGCAGCGTATTTCACTGGTCACCGGAGAGCCACTATTTCAGAAGCAGTCACGCAGTCTCCTGCGACCTCTGAGACGTTCCGCCCGCCCGTCACGGCATGTCACGCAAAGGTAGCGCATTCACCGTTACTGATCTTGCAGATGACGCACACCGAGGAGCAGCGCGGCAACCGTGAAGAAACCGCGATAGACACTGAACTGACGCTCCCAGCGGATGAGCAGCCGCCGGAAGTTGCCCAACCAGGCGAAGCTGCGCTCCACTTTGAACCGCTGCCGATAATCGTCCTTGCGGGCAACGACCGGGCGTCCTCGCTTCGCCTTCCACGTTACCGGACGTCGTTTGGCTGGAATGCACATGCGGATGCCACGACGACGAAGTGCCTGGCGGAACGTGCTACTAGCATACCCGCGGTCATACCCGCGGTCATACCCGCGGTCCGCCACCAGCTTAGCTTCTCGGGCCGCTGCTTCGGACGGCCACGCGCTCG
>CAYRVF010000166.1:0-8928 GCA_964427535.1 uncultured Ktedonobacterales bacterium | reverse complement strand
GCATGCCGGTGCCGGGGTACGCGATCGACGATCAGACCGCCATCAAAGTGATCGACGGCGCCGTCGACGTCGTCTCCGAGGGGCACTGGAAGCTGTTTACCCCCTAATTCGCTGCCGGCGCATGTACACAGTCTATCGCGTTCTGTCGCCTCCGTGCTGTACAAGAGACGCTCTTAGACCGATGGGTCCTTCTGAGGAAGCAGGTCAGCGTGCAGAAGCGGGGAGACGGTCAAGGCACGTATGGCAGGCCGTGTTGACCGAGAGTGGGTTTGCGGGCTGCGAGGGGTACGGGCAGATCTATCCCGCACCCCTCGCGCTGGCAATCTACACCAGGCACCTACAGCGGCATGAACCGCTGCGGCTCGATCTCGACCTCCGCCTCAAGGATGACCGGCAGGTTCTGCGTCAGCGCCGCCACGCCGATCGCCGAGCGCGCATGGCGGCCCTCATCGCCGAAGAGTTGCAGCAGCACATCGGAGCAGCCGTTGATGACATTCGTCGTCTCGGTATAGCCTGGCGCCACCTGCACCATCCCGCGCACGACGAGCCAAGCGTGGATACGGTCCAGGTCGCCGAGCTCGCGCTTCAGGCTGCCGAGCATCGCCAGCGTGGCGGCGCGGGCCGAGGCGTAGGCGTCCTCCGGCGAGACTTCCGCGCCGACCCGGCCGAAGGGTCCGGCGAGCGAGCCATCGGGCCGCAACGCACCGTGGCCCGAGATATAGGCATGCGTGCCAGAGACGCGCACCCACGCGAACGGAATATTCAGGCCCGGGGGCGTCTTCAGCGCCTCAGGCAGCACGAGGCCCATCTGTGCGAGTCGCGCTTCGATCTGCATCCGGCGCCTCCTTTGCTGTTGCGATGACCTCTGACTCCGTCTCGATGTCAGCCGCGCACCCGCGCACGAGCGCCCGCCGAGCTACGCCTCCACCATCCGGTTGCGCAGCGAGCCAATCTCCTCGACGGTCGATTCCATGACATCGCCTGGGTGCAGGTACTCCGGCGGCGTGCGGGCGAAACCGACTCCGGCGGGCGTGCCCGTCGCGATGACGTCGCCCGGCTCCAGCGTCAGCACGCGCGAGAGCGTCTCAATGATCGTCGCGACGTCGAAGAGCATGGTGGCCGAGGTATCCTCCTGCTTCGTCACGCCGTTGACGGTGAGGCGCAGGTGCAGCGCCTGCGGGTCGGGGATCTCGTCGGCGGTCACGATCACCGGCCCCATCGGGCACGAGAAGTCGACGCTCTTGCCCTGGAACCACTGCACGCCACCGATGTTCTGGATGTCGCGCGCGGTGATGTCGTTGACCACCGTGTAGCCGAAGACATGCGCGAGCGCCTCATCGCGCGAGATATGTCGGCCGCCGCGCCCGATGATGACCGCCAGCTCGACCTCCCAGTCGAACTGCTGCGAGACGCTGGCCTCTAGCGGGATGTCGGCATAGGGACCGGTGACGGTAGTGACGGCCTTCGTGAAGACATTCGGGTAGGGTGGCAGCTTCACCTCCTGGCCAATCGCCCGCAGCGACTCCGCGGCGTGTTCGGCATAGTTGCGGCCAAGGCAGAAGATGTTCTTCTTCGGGCGCGGGATGGGCGCGAGCAGCTCGACGTCCTCCATCGCCAGCAACGTCTCGTCCGGCGGGTTCTCGGCGAGATCGGCGACCCGCGTCAGCGCGTCGGCGCCCCCTGCGATGAGCGCCAGCATGTCGCGCAGCTCGTCGCGGTGCTCGTTGTACTCGCCCGAGCCGGTCAGCCCCGCCGCACGCGCAAGGTCGACGATCTGCCCGTTGAGCGCCACTCCCAGCCTCGTGCCCGCCGCGTCCCGAAATGTTGCCAGCCGCATGTCCACGCAGCCCTTTCGTCAACGCCGCCTCCATGCGTCCGCGTCACAAAGGCGGCTGTGTATCCTCCGACGCCAGGGCCAAACGATGCTCGCGTGTATCATCTGACCCGCGATTCCGATGCGTCGTCTCGCCCATAGTATACGCGACGCCACGGCGCCCAAATAGCGGCCCCTCCCCTGGGAGGGGAGGGGGTTGGGAGAGAGGTTCTGCCTACACACGTATCGAGCGTCGCGCCCGCCGGTCCAGCACGAACGGGACGACGATAATCGCGGCCACCGCGCCGAGCACCAGCAGCCAGACGAGCACGGCCATCAGCGTGTCGGCGGTACCCATCGGCAGGCGGATGGGCAGCGTGCGTGCGGCGCCGGGGTCCGAGACGGCCATCGGCGCGGTGCCGAAGGGCGCGACGCGCAGCACTCCGGCGGCGGTGACGCCCAGGTCATAGGTGACGGTGGTGTCGGGCGCGTCGAGGCTGAGGTAGGTGAGCCAGCTATTGGGCCATACCCAGCCCATGTTACGGTCGGTCGAAAGGTCCGTGTAGAGCCGAGGCGAGACTGGCTGCTGGTAGTTCACCGTGAAGCCCGGCGCGCCGGATACCTGCGAGCCGACAGGCGACTTGCCGACCGTGACGCCGACCGCGCTTGTTGACACCGGCTGATCCGTCAGCAGATAGACGTCGGCATGCACTTGCTGGCCGTCGAGCGCGAGCACTTCGAGCGGCACCCACGGATGCGCCACGCGCAGCGTCAACAGCAGCGGCGTGCCGTCGCCTTGCAGCTCGCCGCGTGTCTTCGCCGCCGACACATCGAACTTGGCGGCCATGAAGATCGGGCTGCCCTTCGCGTATGTTAGCAGGTGCGAGCGCGTATCGCCCTCAACTGAGAAGCCGTTGCGCGCGCACCAGTCGAGCACAGCCTGCCCGCTGCCCTTCAACACGGTCACGTCCAGCGCGTCAATTGTGACCTGCTGGAGCACCTGAGCGCTGCTGGCGGCAGCGGCAGAGCGGCCTTCCGCTACATTCGCGAACACAGGGTGCGTCTCTAGCGAGAGGCGCTGCAGCGTCCACTTGCCGCCCTCCTCGATCTTGTCTGGCACAGCGGGGAGGGGGACAATCCAGCCGAGGTTCGAGACATCGCCCTGATACTCGAAGCTCGTCATGTAGTGCTCGATGCCGTCGTGCCAGGCGACAAGCGTGGCCGCGCGAGCGAGGCGCACTGTGCCATTCGGTGCGACGAGGCTCCCGCACGCGGCGGCGGGCAACACCTGCGTGAGCAACAGCCCGCAGGCCAGCATAAGGGGCGCGAGGATGCGGCGAAGCGCCGGAAGGGTTCGCATGGCGGAGAGCCTCCTACTACAGCTCCTACCAGAGGAGCTCTGTCTCTCCGACGCCGTCACCCTGCTAAAAGTTCCCATGTGCGCCCGCGCACGCCTCAATCGTGTCCAACTGGCATCTTGGCCACGTGTCGCGCGCCTCGGCGTCTGCAGGGGCGAGGCATGCCTCACCCGCCCCTTGCCAAGCAGCAAAGTGTGAGTCACGCCACGTCCCCGGACGGGAGGCGCTTTTAAGGTTTCATGCCGATTTCTTTGAAAGCTCGGGACGCTTTTAAAGCAAAGTTGCAAAGCTTGTGGCGCTTTGCAACTATTGAGGCGGAAACTCTAAACGCGCACGCGACACGACAACTCTCTTGGTCGCCGTCCCTACCGCTTCAGGGCGGGCTCGGGCGCCTCGGGCACGTCGTGCTGGAACATCATGCGCGAGATCTTGCGCGGCGGGTCGATGACCATGCTCCAGAAGCACTGGCCGACGTACGCGGGGATGGGCAGGCGCTCGGGTGGCGTCTCCTGCCCGCCGTCGCGCGAGGTGTGGTTGAGGATCGCCTGGCGCACGTCTTCGGCGGTCTCGCCGGGGAAAAGCGTGTAGGCCGCGCCGATGTGCTGCCAGAAATGCGCGTCGCTGCCGCCCGTCGCGGCGAAGCCCCACTGCTGGTTGAGCGCCCGCACCGTGTCGCGCGCTGAGCCATTCGCGGGGGACGGATTGTACAGCTCGATGCCGTCGATGGGATAGCCGCGCGTCAGCAGCTCCTCGATCTTGCGGCGGCTGAGGCTGGGCACGAGGCGCCCCATCGGGTGCGGGATGATGCAGAGGCCACCCTGCTCCTTGATGGCGTCAATCGCCCCCTCGATGCGCATCAGAAACTTCACCGGGCGCTTCATGAACAGGCCGAGGAAGTGCCCCTCGCGCGCCGTGACCTCGCAGCCCCAGATGACCTCGATGCCCTCCGCCTCACCACGGTCGACGAGCTCCTGCACGCGCTTGACGCCCTCCATCTGGTCGTGGTCCGTCACGGCGATGACCTTGAGGCCGCGCCGCTTTGCCTCAGAGATGACGCGCTTGGGGCTGGCGGTGCCGTCGCCCAAATTGGTGTGCAGGTGCAGATCGGCCTTCGAGAGGTGAATGCCACCGCCAGGGGGCGTGCTCGTCTCGTCGCTGGGCAGAACCAGATTCGTCTCGCTCATGCGGGATGTGCTCCTCGTTCGTATGCTGCGCTCCCTGCGGCACCTCCCGCACGGGCGATGGGATAGGTCTAGGCGGATCAAACGCAAGACACGCCTGACAGCGGGTGCTCATCCGCATGGTACACGACGAGGAAGCTCTGGGCAAGCGAGGTGACGGCTGGCCCCCTCCCCCAAACCCCCTCCCCCACCTGACGGTGAGAGAGGGGGGATTATGGACGCGTTGCCCTTGGCGATCACCCTGCCTCAGTGCCCTTTCCCTTGAGGGAAGGGGGTTTGGGGGTTAGGTTCTGCCGGGCCAGCCGCACGCCGACGGCTACGGCGTCACCGTCACTGTCGCCTGCATCGACGGGTGGATCGTGCAGGTGATGTTGAAGGTCCCCGCGTTCGGGAAGGTGATGCTCTTCACATCGCCGGGCGAGAAGTTAACCCCACTGGACGAGGCGAACTGGCTGGGCGCGCCGGTCGCGGCGGCAAACTGGCCGGTCATGCCGGTGACGAGATTATGCGTGCCGCCATTGGCGTCGTTGAAGCTGACCGCCTGGCCCGTCTTGATCGAGACCCGTGTGTTGCCGCTGAAGCTGACAGACGCCATCGAGATCGTCGCGGCCGCACCGCCGCCTCCGCCGCTCGCCGTCGTGGCCGTCGGCGCGGTAGGCGCAGTCGTGGCCGTCGGCGCCGAACTCGACCCGCTCGACGTGCTGCTACTGGCCGCGGAGCTTCCGCAGGCAGCGAGCGCGAGCAGCCCCAGGGCCAGAATCAGTGGTGCAAGCCTCTTCATGTACTTGTCCTCCATGTTCTCTCGCGCCCGCATGCACGACTCACAGGTCCGTTCATGGGAGCGCCAACTCCTCATCACGCTCACACGTACGCCAGGTGGTTACGCCGTCCACTGGCAGGCTGCGAGCATGCGGACGCGTGCCCCACGCAGTCTGCCGTTGCCTGAAGCAGCCGTTATTCGTCTCGACTGAGAAGGGGGCTGCAATATCACTGGCACATTCCTTGCGGCCAAGGCAAGGTGCATCACGGCGTGATGCAATCGGCGCTTGGCTCCTGGCAGGGATGGCGCGCGCCCACGACACCTTGAGCGACGAGGCGGAAAGGATGGCGAGACCCATGGCAGTAGACAGGCGCGATGGTGCCGGAGGCGTGATGGGGCTCCTGCGGAACTATGTTGGATTCGTGCCAACCCCGTTGAGCAGACGGAGTCGCAAGCTCGTCTCTCGCGTGCATGACGCGGATGTTGCCATCGGCGTCTGCCCATACTGTGCGGTCGGCTGCAGCCAGCTCATGTATCACCGTGACGGCAAGATCATCGATATCGAAGGCAACCCCGAGAGTCCCATCAGTGCTGGCCATCTCTGCCCGAAAGGTGCCTCGACCTATCAGCTCATCAACAATCCCAACCGCCCCACGAAGGTGCTCTATCGCGCCCCCAAGAGCGACCACTGGGAGGAGCGCCCGCTAGAGTGGGCGATGGACCGCATCGCGCATCTGGTGAAGGAGACGCGCGACCGCGACTTCCAGATGACGAACGACGATGGCAAGCGCATCAACCGGCTGGAGAGCATCGCCTCCATCGGCGGGGCGACCCTCGACAACGAAGAGAACTACCTCATCCTGAAGCTCTTCCGCGCGCTAGGCATCGTCCACATCACCAACCAGGCGCGGATATGACACAGCTCCACAGTGCCCGGTCTGGGCATGAGCTTCGGACGCGGCGGCGCCACCACGGCTCAGTGGGACCTCGCCCATAGCGACTGCATCGTCATTCAGGGCTCCAATATGGCGGAGTGCCACCCGGTCGGGTTCCGCTTCGTCACCGAGGCGCGCGAGCGCGGCGCGAAGATCATCCATGTCGATCCGCGCTACACTCGCACGTCAGCCAACGCCGACATCTACTGTCCCATCCGGCCGGGGTCCGATATCGCATTCCTGGGCGGCCTGGTCAACTACGTCTTGCAGAACGAGCGGTATTTCAAGGACTATGTGCTCAACTACACCAATGCCGCGACGCTCATCAACGAGCAATACAAAGACACCGAGGACCTCGCGGGTGTGTTCTCGGGCTACGATGAGCAGAAGCGTGAATACATCCCGGAGACCTGGACATACCGTGGCGAGGAGTTGCCCGAGGAGAGCCTGAACAAGCCGGGGCGCACCGGGGAGACCTTTGCCGAGCGCGCCGCCAAGAGCACGGCTGGCCCGCCACCGCGTGACGACACGCTGCAAGACCCGCTGTGCGTCTTCCAGATTCTCAAGCGCCACTTCGCGCGCTACACGCCCGAGGTCGTCGAGACCATCTGTGGCACGCCGCGCGACGTCTTCCTGCAGGTCGCCGAGACGATCTGCGACAACTCCAATCCCGAGCGGACGACTGCCTTCTGCTATGCCGTCGGCTGGACGCAGCACAGCGTCGGCGTGCAGCTCATCCGCACGGCGGCCATCCTGCAACTGCTGCTCGGCAACATTGGCCGGCCCGGCGGTGGCATCTTGGCCCTCCGTGGGCATGCTGCCATTCAGGGCTCGACCGATCTGCCGACGCTCTATAACCTGCTGCCGGGGTATATCCCGATGCCGCTGGAGACAGACGAGACACTCGACGACAACCTCCAGAACTACACGGCTGAGAGCGGCTGGTGGCGCAACTACCCCAAGTACATCATCAGCCTGCTCAAGGCGTGGTACGGCGAGCACGCGACCGCCGAGAACGAGTACTGCTACCAATACCTACCCAAGCTCGAGCCAGAAGGTGATTACTCGTACTACCCGATGTTCTTCAAGATGAAGGACGGCAAGATTCGCGGCGCGTTCGTCTACGGCGAGAACTTCGCGGTCGGCGGCCCCAACTCGGGCACCGAGCGCGAAGCGCTCCGCCACCTCGACTGGTGTGTCGTGCGCGACCCGTTCCTCGTCGAGACGGCCAACGTCTGGCATTTGGACGGCGTCGACCCCAAGACGGTGGACACCGAGTTCTTCTTCATGCCCGCCGCATGGGCAGGTGAGAAGGACGGCAGCCTGACCAATACGCAGCGCTTGCTCCAGTGGCACGACAAGGCCATTGACCCACCCGACGACTGCCGCTCGGATACCAACTTCACAGTGTATTTGGGCGAGCGGCTCAAGGCGCTCTATGCAAACAGCACCGAAGAGCGCGACAAGCCGATCACCATGCTCAACTGGAACTACCCCAAGGAGGACAACCCCATCCGCGAGCCGCAGGTGGAGGAAGTGCTCAAAGAGATCAACGGCTACACCGTCGCCGACGGCAAGAACGTCTCCGGCTTTCTGGATCTGAAGGATGACGGCAGCACCGCGTGCGGCTGCTGGATCTACAGTGGCGTGATGCCCGAGCCGGGCAAGAACCTCGCCGCCGCTCGCACGCGCGACAAGCCCGGCACCTACACGAACCACCAGGGCTGGGGCTTCGCCTGGCCCGCGAACCGGCGCATCCTCTACAACCGCGCCTCGGCTGATCCCTCAGGCAAGCCGTGGTCCGAGCGCAAAAAGCTCATCTGGTGGGATGCATCGGCGAATGGCGGCAAGGGTGAGTGGACGGGGTACGACGTGCCCGATTTCATCAAGAACCTCCCGCCCACGGCCAACCGCGAGGAGAGCGCGAACGACCACCCGAAAGACACAGTCGGGCTCTCTGGTAGCGACCCGTTCATCATGCACGCCGATGGGCGCGGCTGGCTCTTCGTGCCGTACGGCCTGAAAGATGGCCCGCTGCCCGCGCACTACGAGCCGTTCGAGTCGCCCTCGACCAATCCGCTCTACCCGAAATATCGTAGCAATCCGGCGCTCGTCATCTTCGACCGGCCCGATAACCCGTACAACGAAGATCCGCTTCACGGTCCGCCCAACCCGGATTACCCGTACGCCCTGACGACGTATCGGCTGACGGAGCATCACACCAGCGGTGCGATGTCGCGCTGGAACTCGTGGCTCTCTGAGCTGCAGCCCGAGCTCTTCGTCGAGATCGACCCCGACCTCGCTCGCGAGAAGGGCATCGAGCAGAACGACTGGGTCACCGTCTGGAACACACGCGCCCAGGTGCAGGCGCGCGCGATGGTGACGAGCCGCATGCAGCCGATGCTGATCGAGGGCAAGAAGGTTCACGTCGTCGGCTTCCCGTACCATTTCGGTCCCGACGGCATCGTCACGGGCGACGTCGCCAACGATCTGATCGGTGTGGGCCTGGACCCGAACGTGAAGATCCACGAGGCGAAAGCCCTGACCTGCAATATCCGCAAGGGCGTCAAGACCACCGGCACGCCGGAGAGCGAGCAGCGGCAGCCACATCTCGACGTACCCGCCGGAGGCTCAGTCGGGCGCATCCACAGCGAAGGCGCCGAGATGGCTGACGCCACCAGCGACATGACGGACGCTGGCGGCATCACGCTGATCGAACGGCTCTCGCGGGAAGAACAGCTCGCCGAGCAGGGCAATTCACCGACTGGCCGCGCCAAGCCGAGCGAAGTGAAGTAGAGAGGAGGGACGTGTCATGGCGAACGGTTTTTTCACCGATACGACCCTCTGCATCGGCTGCAAGGCCTGCGAGGTGGCGAGCAAG
>CAYRVF010000165.1:5762-9043 GCA_964427535.1 uncultured Ktedonobacterales bacterium | reverse complement strand
GCGGCTATCAGGTCGGCAACTTCCCCGTGCTCTGGGCCGAGTGGAACGGCAAGTATCGCGACTGCGTCCGGAAGTACTGGCGCGGCGACGACAGCCAAGTCGCCGAGCTGGCATCGCGGCTGACGGGCAGCAGCGACCTCTATCAGGACGACGGTCGCCGTCCGACCGCCAGCGTTAATTTCATCACCGCACACGACGGCTTCACCCTTCACGATCTCGTGAGCTACAACGAGAAGCACAATGAGGCCAACGGCGAGGAAAACCGCGACGGCGCCAACGACAACAACTCTTGGAACTGCGGCGTCGAGGGGCCGACAGACGACCGGGAGGTGCAGGCGCTGCGCGAGCGGCAGAAGCGCAACTTCCTCGCGATGCTGCTGCTTTCGCAGGGCGTGCCGATGATCTGTGGTGGCGATGAGATCGGCCGCACGCAACATGGCAACAACAACGCCTATTGTCAGGACAACGAGACGAGCTGGTATAACTGGAATCTCGACGACAACCAGCAGGCGCTGCTCGCCTTCACTCGTGAGATGATCGCGCTGCGGAACGCGCATCCCAGCCTGCGCAGGCGTAAGTTCTTCCAGGGGCGGCGCATTCGCGGCTCCGAGGTGAAAGACCTGACGTGGTTCCGCGCGGATGGCGGCGAGATGTCTGACGAGGAGTGGCAGTCGGGTTGGATGCGCACGCTCGGCATGCGTATCGGCGGCGACGCGCTCGGCGAGGTGGACGAGAACGGCGTCCCTGTTACCGACGACACGCTGCTGATCTTGCTCAACGCCGCCGCCGAGGACGTGCCGTTCCACCTGCCCGACGCCAACCTGGCCAGTGGCCGCTGGAAGGTCATGGTGGACACGCAACGGCCTCTCGGCAAGGAAGTGCTCCCGCGCGAGGATCAGCCGCAGGTCGCGGTCGGCGAGGAATATCTGCTGAGCGGCCGGTCACTGGTGGTGCTACGTCATGTCCCCTGATCTCCGCGCAACATATCGTGTGCAGATGCACGCGGGCTTTCCGTTCGACGCCGTGGCTGCGCTGACCGGCTACCTCGCCGAGTTGGGCATCAGTCATCTCTATAGCTCGCCGTCGTTGCAGGCCGCGCCCGGCAGCACTCACGGCTACGATATCGTCAATCCCCATGCCGCGAATCCAGAGCTTGGCGGCGCCGAGGGCCACCAGCGCCTGCACCTTGCGCTCAAGGACGCGGGACTTGGGCAAATTCTCGATATCGTGCCCAATCACATGGCGATCGGCGGGCGCGAGAACGCGTGGTGGTGGGACGTGCTGGAGAACGGCCAGGCCAGCCGCTACGCCCGCTACTTCGACGTCGACTGGGATCCGCCCGAAGCCCGGCTGCGTAATCGCGTATTGATGCCGATTCTCGGCGAGCACTACGGGCGCGTGTTAGAGAACGGACAGGTGCAGATCGCGCGCGTCGGCGGCACGTTCAGCGTTCACTACTTCGACCACGTGCTGCCCGTGGCACCGCGTTCGCTGAACGATCTGCTGGCGCTCGCGGCCCGGCGCTGCGCCGCCGACGAGCTGGCCTTTCTCGCCGGTGCATTCGGGCAGTTGCCACCAGCCACCGCGACCGACGCGGAGAGCGTGCTGCGCAGGCATAACGACAAAGAGGTGCTGCGCCAGCAAGTGGCTGACCTCTGCGCCCGCGACCCCAACGTCGCCGAGGCGATCGACGCCGTCCTGCGCGAGATCAACGGCGATGCGTGCGCGCTGGACGAACTGCTGGAGCGCCAGAACTACCGGCTGACGTTCTGGCGGACGGCGGAGCGCGAATTGGACTACCGCCGCTTCTTCGACATCAACACGCTCGTCGGTCTGCGGGTCGAGGACGAGCGCGTCTTCGACGACACGCACTCGCTCGTGCTGCGCTGGCTCGCGGAAGGCGTCCTCGACGGCGTGCGCGTGGATCACGTGGACGGTCTGCGTGACCCAGCCAGCTATCTCGAACGCCTGCGTGCGGGCGCATCCGACGCGTGGATCGTCGTCGAGAAGATTCTGGAGCCCGGTGAGTCGCTGCCTAACTCATGGCCGATCGCGGGCACTACTGGATACGACTTCCTAAATCAGGTTGGCGGCCTGTTCGTGGACCCAGCCTCAGAGCGCGCGATGACCGAGCTCTACGCCGATTTCACGGGTCAGACGACAGACTACGAGGCGCTCGTCTATGAGAAGAAGCTGCTCGTGCTGCGAGAGAGCCTCGGCAGCGACGTCAACCGCCTGACTGCGCTCTGGCTCGACATCTGCGCGCGCAATTGGCGCATGCGCGACTACACTCGACACGAGCTACAAGACGTGCTGCGTGAGGTGCTGGCCGCGTACCCGGTGTATCGGAGCTACATCCGCGCGCCCGAAGGCGACCTGCATCCGGCGGATGTCGCCGAGACCGAGCAGGCGATTGCCCGCGCCAGAGAGCGGCGGCCAGACATCGACGCCGACCTCTTCGCCGCGCTGGAAGACATCCTGCTCCTTCGCAGTCGTGGCGCGCTAGAGTCTGAGCTGGTCATGCGATTCCAGCAGCTCAGCGGACCAGTCATGGCGAAGGGCGCCGAGGACACCGCGTTCTACGTCTACAACCGGCTGATCTCACTGAACGAGGTCGGCGGCAATCCGGCGCGGTTCGGCGTCTCGCCCACCGCGTTCCACGCCGCGAATGCCGAGCGGCAGGCTCGGTGGCCACTGGCGATGCTCACCACCTCGACCCACGACACCAAGCGCAGCGAAGACGTGCGCGCGCGCACCAGCCTGCTCTCGGAGATGCCGGGCGAATGGACCGCGACTGTCCTCCGCTGGTCTGAGCACAACGAGCGGTATCGAACGAACGGCTGTCCCGACCGCAACGCCGAATACCTCTACTATCAGACGCTCGTCGGCGCTTGGCCGCTGGACGCTGAACGCGCCACGGCGTTCATGCTGAAGGCTGCCCGCGAGGCAAAGGTCTTCACCTCCTGGACCAACCAAAATGCGGCCTATGAGGACGCGCTGCGCGGCTTCGTGGAAGGCACGCTCGCCGATGCTGCGTTCACCGCCGAGGTCGAGCAGCTCGTCGCCGCGCTGGAATTTCCCTGGCAAGTGACCTCACTCGCGCAGAAGCTGCTTTTGCTCACCTCGCCGGGTATTCCGGACATGTATCAGGGCACGGAGCTCTGGGACCTCAGCCTCGTCGATCCCGACAACCGCCGTCCCGTGGATTACGATCGGCGCCGCGCGTTGCTTGACGAGTTACGCGACGCCTCTCCAGAGGACATCTGGCGACGCGGAGCCGA
>CAYRVF010000165.1:0-5662 GCA_964427535.1 uncultured Ktedonobacterales bacterium | reverse complement strand
CGCTTTCCGGTCGCCTTACTCAGCAAACAGAAAGTCTCCGCATGACACTCTTTCGCGTATGGGCACCCTCGGCACATACTGTCGACGTACAGTTCGGCGACGAGCGCGTACGCCTCACAGCCAGGGCGCGTGGTTGGTGGCACGTCGAGGTACCGCAAGCACCCGCCGGAACAGACTACGCCTTCGTGCTGGACGGCGGCGAGCCGCTCCCCGACCCGCGTTCACCCTGGCAGCCTCAAGGCGTCTTCGGGCCGTCGAGGACGGTGGATCACGCGGCCTTCGCGTGGACTGATGCCGGATGGCAGGCGCCGCCGCTCGCCTCGGCCATTCTCTACGAGCTGCACATTGGCACATTCACGCCGGAGGGTACGTTCGACGCAGCGATCGATTGGCTGGATCATTTGGTCGAGCTAGGAGTCACACACGTCGAGCTGATGCCCGTCAACGAGTTTCCGGGCGCGCGTGGATGGGGCTATGACGGCGTCGACCTCTACGCGCCACATTCGGTCTACGGCGGACCCGATGGGCTGAAGCGGCTAGTCGACGCCTGCCACGCGCGCGGGCTGGCCGTTCTGCTGGACGTCGTCTACAACCATCTGGGCCCGTCGGGCAACTTCCTCGGGCGGTTCGGCCCGTATTTCACCGAGCGCTACAGCACGCCCTGGGGCCCAGCCGTCAACCTCGATGGTCCCGGCAGTGACGAGGTGCGGCGCTATCTCTGCGACAACGCACTGATGTGGCTACGTGATTATCACTTCGACGGACTGCGGCTCGACGCCGTCCACGCGCTGCTCGATACCTCGGCCCGACCCTTCCTCGAACAGCTCGCCGGTGAGGTGTCCCGGCTGGGCGCCACGCTGGGCCGCCATTTCGTGCTCATCGCCGAAAGCGATCTGAACGACCCGCGACTCATCCACTCGCCCGAGGCTGGAGGCTTCGGGCTGGACGCGCAGTGGAGCGACGACTTCCACCACGCCCTGCACAGCGTGCTCACCGGCGAGCGCGACGGCTACTACGCCGATTTCGGCACGCTGGCCGACCTCGCCTACGCGCTTGAGCACGCCTACGTCTATGACGGCCGCTATTCCCGCCACCGCCAGCGCACGCACGGGCGCCCGACGATGGGTCTTCCCGGCTCACGCTTTCTCGACTATCTGCAGAATCACGATCAGATCGGTAACCGGGCCACGGGCAAGCGCAGCAGTCACCTTCTCTCGCCGGGCAGGCTCAAAATTGCCGCCGCACTTGTGCTGGCATCGCCATTTGTGCCGATGCTCTTCCAGGGCGAGGAGTGGGCTGCTTCGTCGCCGTTCCAATATTTCACCGATCACCAGGATGCCGAACTCGCCCACGCCGTCACCGAAGGGCGTCAACGCGAGTTCGCTGCCTTCGGCTGGGACCCGGCCGAAGTGCCCGATCCACAGGCCCCCGCGACCTTCGAGCGCTCAAAGCTCGACTGGAGCGAGCTACGCCAGCCTCAACATGCGGTACTCTACGACTGGCACCGCCAGCTCATTCACCTACGCCGGTCCCAGTCTGCCCTGAGTGACGACCGGCTGGAGCGCGTCCGCGTCCGGTTCGACGAGGATGCGCGCTGGCTCGTGCTGGAGCGTGGCCCGCTCAGCGTCGCGTGCAACATGAGCGGTCATACGCAGTCGCTTCCCTTCCCGCGAGCGGCCGACTCCCACGTGCTGCTCGCCTCCGCACCCGGCATCGCGCTCTCCGTTGATGCGCTAACATGCCCACCCGAGTCGGCGGCGATACTCGAACGTCCGCCGCTCGATCGTGATTCCTGACGCGCACGCACCGTCTTAGTAGAGGGCGGCGTTTTGAGCACGTGTGGAGCAGGCGGATGAAAAAGCAGCGCATCGCGATTGGCCTCGGACTGAGCGGCCTCGTCGGACTGCTGGCCTATCGGCGCAAGATGCTGACTCGAGGCGGAGTCGCGGGAACTGTGACCGTCGGCACCTCCGTCTTCGCAGGCGGGGGGTGGCCCGAGAGCGCGGCGGTCATCGGCTTCTTCGCTTCCTCCAGTCTGCTCTCGCGCGTCGCGAGCGAGTGCAAGCGAGTCACCGCCGCCGACAAGTTCAGCAAGTCGAGCACGCGGGATTTGTATCAAACGCTGGCCAATGGCGGTGTCGGCGCGGTCTGCGCGGCGGCGTATGGCATCCATCGGCGCCATCCTGCCTGGCTGCGCTTTGCCTTCACCGGGGCGTTCGCGACCGCCACCGCCGATACGTGGGCGACCGAGATCGGCACGCTTTCCACAGGAGAGCCGCGCCTCCTCACTACCGGTCGTCGCGTCGCGCTAGGCACCTCAGGCGCCATCTCGCTCCTCGGCACCACGGCCGCCACAGCCGGGGCGCTCGGCTTCGGCCTGGCGATGCTCCCGGCGGTGGCGGTGAGTCGCGGCAACGCTTCAGACGCCCTCCGGCTGCTCCGTGCGTCGGTCCTCGCCGGCACCGCCGGAGCACTCATCGATAGCCTGCTCGGCGCGACGGTGCAGCGCATCAACTGGTGTCCGGTGTGCGAGTCAGAGACGGAGCGCGAGATTCATCGCTGCGGCACGCCGACGACCTATCTGCGCGGCATTAGCTGGATGGACAACGACGCCGTGAATCTGGCGAGCACAGGCGCGGGCGCGATTATAGGCGCGATACTGGGCAGAACTTCACTCGATTCCCATTCCCTTGAATGAAGGGGCTGCTGGTTGGGCGCTCATCGCCAAGGGGTATCGAGGTTACCACACCTCCGTGCCGTAGGGCCGAGGCATGTCTTGGCTGCTTCGCCCGAGGTGCGCTGATGTCTGCGAGCGAAAGTGAGGGTGCCTCACTCCGCGAGGTGACCACCCTTCGTCAGCTCCCGGCGTAGGAGCTTCCCGGCGGCATTACGTGGCAGCGGCCCAGTGAAGATGATGCGGTGCGGCACCTTGTAGCGCGCGAGGCGGGCGGCGGCGTGAGCGAGCAACGCATCCGCTGTCACGGCCGCTCCGTGGCGCAGACGCACGTAGGCGACCGGCACGCTTCCCCAGCGCTCGCTCACCTCGCCAGTGACGCCCGCCTCTTCCACCTCCGGATGCGACAGGAGCGCGGCTTCCACCTCAGCGGGGTAGACATTCTCGCCGCCGGAGATAATGAGGTCGCTGCGCCGGTCGAGCACGTACAGGTAGCCTTCGTCGTCGAGGTAGCCGATGTCGCCAGTGGCGAACCAGCCGTCCACGAAAGCTCTCTCCGTCTCCTCGGGACGAGTGACATAGCCCGGCGTGATGGTGGGTCCGCGGAGAACGATCTCGCCCGCCTCTCCGGGAAGCGCGGGCTGTCCGTCACGCACGACACGGAGCTGCACCGGCAGCAGCGGACGGCCAGCCGAGCCGAGCTTGCGAAGCGCGTCCTCCGGTTGCAGCGTCGCCGCCTGCGAACACGATTCCGTCAGCCCGTAGCTTTGCGACACGGGAATCCCCCGCTCGGCACATGACTTCAATAACGGGCGCGGCGCTGGCCCCCCGCCCAGCAAAACGCATCGCAGTGACGAGGGATAACGCCTGCTGCCAGGCGAGTCAGCCTGCTCATCCAGCTCGGCCAGCATGCGCTGAAGCATGACCGTCACGACCGAGATGAGTGTCACTCCATCACGCTCGATGGCCTGATTGACGGCGGCGGCGTCGAAGCGCTCGAAGACGACTACCCGCATGCCATAGATCACGCATTTCTGCAGCATCGTCAGGCCACCGACGTGGAAGAAAGGCAAGCATGCCAGCCAGCAGTCGTCGGCCCGCACGCCCAGTTTGAGCGCCGACGCCACCGCATTCCACCACTGCATGCCGAAGGTGATGCGCGCGCCCTTGGGCTGCCCCGTTGTGCCGGAGGTATAAATGATGGCCTGGGTAGCCGACAGGTCAATCTCCGCTCGGAGCGGAATGTTGGCCTCGGGGTGCTCCGGAAGCGGCTGGAGTCCGCCTCTCTCCTCACCAAGAGCTGCCACGCGGATCTGCGGGATCTTCTCCCCGAGCGCCGCCGCGGTGGCCGCGTGCGTAGTATCGGCGAGGAGTAGTGCGGCGCCTACGTCGCGGAGCTGCCACGCCAACTCGGCATCCGTCAGACGGATGTTGAGCGGCACCAGCTCGGCGCCGAGCCGGGGCAGCGCATGGACGACCGCCGCGAACTCCAGGCTGTTGCCGGCGAGAAGCGCGACACGGCTCCCTTCGCGTACGCCAGCCGCCGCCAGCCGTCTGGCGAGCATCGTCGCCTCCGCGTCGAGCGCGGCGAATGTCCAGGCACGCTCGCCCTGTTGTAAGGCGATCCGGCTTGGATAGTTCCGCGCAGCACGGCCGAGCCAGTCTGGCAGAAAGCGATCAGATGTGTTCATGCCTATATCTATTCTTCGGCACTCGTCCAGTCGCCGCTCGCGTACCGATCGAGCGTCGTGCGGTCGAGGACAACGCCGAGGCCCGGAGCCTCCGGCACGAGCAGAGCGCCGTCGCGGACCAGCAGCCCGCTCCCAATCAGATCATCCGTCAGCAGATCGAGCGTCGCGAGACCACATTCTAGTGAGAGAGATGGCTCGGCAGCGGCCAGATGTAGCGCCGCCGCGACGCCGATGCCCGACTCCAGCGCGCTCGTCAGCACGGTACGCACGCCGCGATCACCGACGAGCGCCATCATCGCCTGCGCCGCGCGAACCCCGCCCGCGCATTGCAGCTTGATGACAAAGACGTCGGCGGCTTCGCCATCGAGCCACGCCCTCGCCGTCTCCAGATTGGTGAGCGCTTCATCGACGGCGATCGGAATGCCGGTCGCTCGCCGTAGCTCACGCATCCCCACGATATCTGACGCGGCCAACGGTTGCTCGATGTACTGGACATCGAGACCGGCGCACCCTTCAAGTAGTGAGAGCGCCTGCTCGTACGTCAATGCAGCGTTGGCGTCGAGCCGGAGGTGGATATTCGGTCCAATCGCCTGGCGCACCGCTGCGACACGGGCGGTCTCATGCTCCGCACCTGCCGCGTCGTCTTCCGGCGGCAGCAACTTCAGCTTGACGCAGCCGAAGCCCTCTGCGACCGCCTGGCGCGCGGCGGTCACAGTCTCTTCGAGCGTCTCCGCGCCGATCACAGCGTTGACGGGTACGCGCGTACGGACCCTTCCGTTTTCCCCGGCGAACAAGCGGGCGAGTGAAACGCGTCGCTGCCGGGCAAGCGCATCCAGCAGCGCGCACTCGAAGCCACAGCGCACGCTTGGTGGCACTCCCAGCGATGTGTTCGCCGCGAGCCACAAGAGCGCATCATCGAGCGAGCGCCCGAGCATCATGGGGGCATGTACGCTCAGAGATGCGAGCGCTCCGGATAGGCCCTCAGCCGAGAAGTCGGGGAGGGGTGCGATCTCGCCTACACCGATGACACCGTCATCCGTCACCACCGTGACGATCGCGCCTTCTCGCGCCCGCGTCTGGCCATGCCCCGTCGCGAACGCGGAGCGGAAGGGAATGCGATAGCGACGCCAGCGTACGGCACGAATCGTCACGGTGCGTTCACTCTCCCATATGGCTATGGCAGGCGTGGGAACTTGCTGAAGTCGGGCTTGCGCTTCTCCAGGAAGGCATTTTTGCCCTCTTTGCCCTCTTCGGTCATGTAGTAGAGCATCGTCGCGTCGCCCGCGAGCTGCTGGAT
>CAYRVF010000164.1:0-9081 GCA_964427535.1 uncultured Ktedonobacterales bacterium | reverse complement strand
TACTGCAGGCCAACCCGGCGAGCGGGCGCAAGGTGCTCAACGTGGGCGACCTCAATGGCAAGCACGAGGGCGACAACCCCCACATGTGGTACAACCCCACCTATGTCACCGCTGTCGTCAACAAGATTCGTGACGACCTGAAGGCGATCGACCCCACGAACGCTGCGGCCTACGACCAGTCGGCGCAGGCCTACCTCACGACTGGCCTCAAGCAGTACCACGATCTGATCGCCGCGATTAAGGCTAAGTACAGCGGCACGCCCGTAGGCGCGACCGAGAGCATCTTCTCGTACATGGCGCCCGCGCTGGGTCTGAATCTCGTCACGCCGTACTCGTACCTCAAGGCCGTCTCCGAAGGCACGGATATCTCGGCCGCCGACGAGGCGACGATGGAGCAGCAGATCAGCCAGAAGCAGATCAAGATCCTGGTTTACAATTCGCAGAACACGCCCAACAACATCCAGCACGTGATCGATCTCGCGAGAGGCCAGAACATCCCGGTGACCACCGTCACCGAGACACTGACCCCGGCGACTGCCTCATTCCAGAACTGGCAGTCCGCCCAGTTGCAGGGAATCGAGTCGGCGCTGGCCCAGGCGACTGGTAAGTAGCGCCCTTCTATCTGGAGGGTCATGCCGCCCCTCCCACCGACGCAAGGAGTTCCCCGGTGATGACTGATCACATTCTGGCAACCGAGCCCACGGCCGCTGCCAAGCTGGCGCCCGTCGTGCGGCTGCGGCAGGCCGCGGTGGCGTTGGGGGGGCGCACCATCTGGTCGAACGTGTCGCTGGACGTGCTTCCCGGCGAATTCGTGGCCATCCTCGGTCCGAACGGCGCCGGCAAGTCCACGCTGCTCAAAACCATCCTGGGGCTCCTGCCGTTGGCCGCGGGCAGCGTTGAGGTGCTGGGACAGCCGACCCAGCGCGGCAACGCCGCCATCGGGTACGTCCCACAGCGGCGGACCTTCGACGCCGAGGTGCATGTGCGCGGCCGCGATATCGTGCGGCTAGGCCTGGATGGCGGCCGCTGGGGGCTGCCGGTGCCGTTCCTGCAGCGGGCCAGCGCACGCGAGGCCGCGCGGCGCGTCACCGAGGTCATCACGCTCGTCGGGGCTTCGGCCTATGCCGACCGCCCCATCGGCGAGCTTTCTGGTGGCGAGCAGCAGCGCTTGCTTATCGCGCAGGCGCTGGTGACCAATCCGCGCATTCTGGCACTCGACGAGCCGCTGGACAGCCTGGATCTGCGCAACCAGCAGGGCGTGGCGGCGGTGATCCGCCAGATCAGCCGCGAAACGGGCGCCGCGGTGCTGCTCGTCGCCCATGACATCAACCCCATCCTCTCGGCGCTCGATCGTGTCGTGTACGTCGCCCATGGACAGGTCGCCGTCGGTACGCCGGACCAGGTCATCACCACGGAGACCCTCTCGCGGCTCTATGGAACGCCGATCGAGGTGCTGCACGCGAGCGATGGGCGCATCGTGGTCGTGGGGCAGCCAGAAGAGGAGGTGAGCTACCATGCTCGGCTCGCTCGCTGACGCGTCTGGCCTGTCCTGGGATCTGGTGGCAGATCTCCAGCTACTGCTCCATTACCACTTCATGCAAAACGCCTACCTGGCGGGCACGCTCGTCGCCATCGTCGCCGGCATCGTCGGCTACTACATGGTGCTGCGCAGCCAGAGCTTCGCGGGGCACAGCCTGGCCAACGTTGGCTTCGCCGGGGCGACGGGGGCGCTGCTCTTCGGCGTGCCGCCGGTCGCCGGGCTCTTCGTGGCGGGCGTGCTCGCCGCGGTCGGCATCCAGACGCTCAACCTGGGCGCGCGGCAGAGCCGGCAGAGCGATGTGGCCGTCGGGGCCGTCTTCACCGCGTCGCTGGCGCTGGGCTACCTCTTCGTGCATCTTGCCACCACGGAGTACGCGGCAAACGTCTACACTGTCCTGTTCGGCAATGTACTGGGCATCAGTGATCAGGACGTGACGATCATCGCCTGGTCAGCGGTCGTGCTGCTCGGTGCGCTTGGCTTCATGGCGCGGCCGCTGCTCTTCGCCTCGCTCGACCCGGATGTGGCGGCGGCGCACGGCGTGCCCGTACGCACGCTTGCCTTCGCCTATCTCGTCGTGCTGGCGCTGGTGGTCGCGGTGGCCGTCCAGGTCGTAGGCGTGTTGCTCATCTTCGCGCTGCTGGTGACCCCCGCGGCGATCGCGCGACAGTTGACAGCTCGCCCGGCGCGGGCGGTCGCGCTGGCCGTCGTGCTAGCGCTGCTCTTCACCTGGGTGGGGCTGGCGGTTGGTTTCTTCACACTGTATCCCGTCGGCTTTTTCATCACGACCTTCGCCTTCGGCACCTACCTGCTGGTTCGCGTCGGGCGCTTCATCGTGGATGCCGTCACCAGACGCCAGCCAGCCAGGACGTCGGGCGCGCTGGCGCAGGAGGGTGCCGCATGAGCCTTATATTCGCGGGCGTGCTGCCGCCCTTCACTCCCAATCTGCTCCAGGACGTGCGCGACATCCTGCAGTATGACTTCATGCGTCAGGCTCTGCTCGCCGGCACGATCCTGAGCGCGGTCGCCGGATTGGTCGGCTACTTTGTGGTGCTGCGCCACCAGGCGTTTGCCGGCGAGGCGCTCTCGGACGTGGCGTTTACGGGGGCCATTGGCGGAGCGGTCCTGGGCATCAATCCCCTGCTGAGCCTGCTGGTGACGACCATCGCGGTCGCCCTTGCCATGGGCAGCTTCGGCGAGCGGCTGCGCGGACGCGACGTGGCGGTCGGGACCGTGCTCGCCTGGGTGCTCGGCCTGGGCGTGCTGTTCGTGAACCTGTTCGCAGCGAACGTGAGCGGCACGGGGACGGGCTTCTCCGGCGTGACTGTCCTGTTCGGCAATCTGCTGGGCATCTCCGCCGAGCAGACCCGTGTCATCGGCGTCGTCAGCGCCTTTGCGATCCTGGTCCTGGCGCTGATTGCGCGCCCGCTGCTCTTCGCCTCGCTCGACCCAGACGTGGCAGCGGCGCGGGGCGTGCCGGTGCGCCTGCTGGGGCTGGGCTTCATGGTGCTGCTGGCCGTGACGGTGAGCGAGGCGACGCTGGCGGTGGGCGCGCTGCTCGTCTTCGCGCTACTGCTGCTGCCCGCGGCCATCGCGCAGCAGCTCGTCACCCGCCCCTATCTGGCGCTGGCGCTGGCGGCTGGCCTCGCGCTACTCTTCACGTGGGTTGGCATCGCGGTGGGGTTCTACACCGGCTTGCCCAGTAGCGTCTGCATCAGCCTGCTGGCGTTCGTCGGCTACGTCGCAGCGCTGGCATGGCAGCGCCTGCGCACGGGCAGTCGCGCCATGCAGGAACGCAGACATACGCGACGCCAGGCGCAACTTGCCGCGCGCCCTAGGTGACAGGCGGTGGCCAGCCATGACGGGCGCTCAGCAGTATGTGCCCAGTAAGCCGTGGGCACATACTGCTGACAATGGTACGCGCACCACGGGTACTGTGTGTGTCACCCTGTGGCTGTCCCGTCGACCAAAAGATGATGGTCTGGTTCATATGAATGTCGTGAGTCTCTTTTTTTAGCCGCGATTTTTGATATCTAGTATCAAAAATCGCGGCGAGGACAGCGCGGAGGATGGCTAAGATGCCGCTGTACGAATATGTCTGCCCGAGCTGTCAGTGCGAATTCCAGAAGTTACGACCGATGAGCGAGTACGCTGCGTTGGCGCGTTGTCCCCAGTGCGCAACGGACTCCCGGCGTCGCGCGTCGCACTTTACCAGTAACACGGTTCATTTGCCTGGCGATGGGCGCCTGCCCTCGCAACCGGCGGCGCACGTTGGCTGTAGCTGTTGCGGTCCGCGCCGGACGCGCACGACCCTGCGCCCGAGGAGTTGAGGAGGCGTACGTGAGACAGGCTGCTGATCTTGATTCGACCGGCGACGCGGTGCGATCGGCCCTGGCCGAGAGCGAGCCGTGGTGCGGCGTGATGTCGCGGGAGCCGGCGTATCGGCTGGCGTATGCGGTGACGGCGGCGGGGCCTGACGATGTCGCGGCGGTCACGCGGCTCTTCGGCGCGCTGCATCGCTATAACGCCTCACTCGACCCGGCATTCGCGCTCGCGGATGGCTGGGAAGAATTGCTCCGTGATCACTTCCTGAGAACCCATGAGGACCAGGGCGCGCTCTGGCTGCTGGCGCGGCCATGTCGCGAGAGCGGCGGACGGTTCCGCGAGCCAGTCGGACTGCTGCTCGTCGAGGCGCACCGCGATTCGCCCCTGTTTCGCGAGCGTTCCTGGGCTGAACTGGTCGCGTTGTATGTCGCGCCAGAGCGCCAGGGGAGTGGACTCGCGACGCGGCTGCTCGACGAGGCGATAACGTGGGCGTCGGCGGGCGGCTTTGACCGTCTTCAGCTCTATGTCACTGCGACCAATCTGCGCGCACGCGCCTTCTACCGCCGGTCCGGCTTGCGACCAACGCAGGAGATCTGGCGCATGGAGCTGATTGCCAGCGCGAACGAGACGCCTCTCGCCGATCCATCCTGCGCCGACGGCGCGCGCGACGGCGCCGAGCCGCTGGAGCCGGGACATCACCACCTGGCCAACGAGCGTCCGCGTGAGCTGACACATGAACCCGCTCCCAGTCCAACTCACGAGCGTGCGAATGCTCAGGAGCGCATCCATGGAGTTTGACCTGTTCAAGCCGCGTGCGAAAGATGCGCAACAGCGGCGCGCCGCCACGATCAAAGCGTGGGTCTCCGAGATCTTCGGCGCAGAGGCTGACACCACCATTCTGGTGACGGAGGCGCAGTGCGATGTTCCTGGCTGCGCGCCCATCGAGACGGTGATCGCGCTCTTCGTGACAAACGAGGATGAGGCGTACATCGAGCAGATGAAGGTCTTCAAGCCACTGGCCGAAGTAACCCGTGACGATATTGAACAAGTGGCCTTCGAGGAGGAGTTGCAGGACGCGTTCGAGGACGACGTGGAGGAGTTGGAGGACGGCGACACGACAGCGGATGCATAGAGCGAGGGAGCTCGGCCCGCTGCGAATGCCCCCGAGCGCGCCACCTCCATGGAAGCTGAAGGAGGATCACGATGATCATGATGGGACCTGTGACGTCATCAGCGGCGTCACTAGCGCGGCACGCGCGTGCGGCTCTGTAAGGCGAGATCAACGACGACGAGAGGACTGCGCCCGCTCATCGATGTGTGCCGCGCCTGCTGGCTCCGCCGGCGAGCGCCGTGGCTGAGGAAATTCCGCCGACACGCATCGAGCGACTACAGGCCACCACGGAATCTCCAGGCGACGAGTTCGCCATATGCGATCACAGATCGTTAGCTGAGCGCACGAAGCGCAGATATTGAGACAGCACGAGTGATGGACAACGAGAACGACACGTTGAGCGCGCAGGCTCGGCGCACATGGGACCAGGGAGAAACGCGATGAGCACGACAGCAGCGACAGACACGACAGTAGCGACCAGCGCCGAGACGCCCGTCTCGGATCAGCGCACCCCGGTGACGATCCTGACCGGCTTCCTCGGCTCGGGCAAGACGACCCTGCTCAACCGCATTCTGACCGAGCAGCACGGCAAGCGCATCGCCGTCATCGAGAACGAGTTTGGCGAGGTCGGCCTCAGTTGGCGCTTCCTCGATAACGGCGTGCTCCTGGCAGTGCATTGATCGATGCTGCGTCGCAAGACGAGGGAGAGGAGCGATTTTGATGTCCGACACCGAGTATGGCCGGGTCACGCGCGCGACGAACGCACCTGCCGTCGGCCATGGCGAGGGCGACGAGGAGCGCGCCTCGCTGGACTACAGTGAGCGGCTGGCGGAGCAGGACCACTTCTACGCCCCGCTCTATCGCCAGATCGTGGCCTGGCTGGGCAGTGAAACGGGAAGCCGCATCCTCGACGCCGGTTGTGGCGCGGGAGGGATGACGGGCGCGCTGGCCGCGTCGGAGGGCAGAGATGGCTCAGTTGTGGCGCTCGACATCGCGCCCGCCCATCTGGCGGCGACGCGCGCCCTGGTCGCGGCGACGCCGGTCGCGGCGGCCGTGACCTACGTCCAGGGCAGCGTGGATGCGCTCCCTTTCGATGACGGGTCGTTCGACCTGATCTGGTGCAGCCATATCGTCCACGGGCAGCCCGACCAGCTCGCCACGGTCGCGGGGCTGCGCCGCCTGCTGGCGCCCGGCGGGCGGCTCGCCCTGCGCGAGGACGTCCAATGGCGGCGGCTCTTCCCGCACGATGTCGGCCTGGGTGCGCCTGGGCTGGAGCTACGGATCCTGGCGCAGCAGACACGCGAGTTCGACGCCTGGCGCGCGGCCCTCTCGGGCGCCGTCCGCTATCCCTTCGGCTGGCCGCAACTCCTGCGAGACGCCGGCCTGCGCGACGTGACGGCGCGCACCTTCGCGTACGATCTGCTGCCGCCCTTCACACCGGAGCAGGAGGCCTACCTGGCGCACGGCCTTGCCGACCTCCGCGCGCACACTGCCTGGCGCGAGAACCTCTAGGCTGAGGACCGCGAGGCACTCGACGCGCTGACCGACCCGGAGGGCATGCACTATGCCTTGCGCCGCCCGGACCTCTACTTCGTGGACACGGCAACGGTGTACGTCGGGTATGCATGAGCGCCATCGAGATGCGGAAGCTCCGTGAAGCGACGGCCCAAGCCTAACACACAGGGAAAGGAGCCGCGCATGCGCGCCGATGTCCTGCCCGAACTCCGTTGCCCCACCTCCGGCTCGCCCCTCGCCTTGGATGTGGCCACCCTGCCCGTCAGGACGGTGGAGGCTCCGTACGGAGCGGAGATCCGGGAAGGCCTGCTCGCCTCGGTGGATGGCACGATGTATCCGATCGTCGCGAGCGTCGCCATCCTCGTGCCGCAGCCGCTGACCGCATCGCCGTGCGAAATCAACGTGCGAACCTGCCTGTCGGTCACCCGCTGGCACGGGAGTGGCCTGTGCAGCGGCACGACGTCATTCCGCAGCAGGCCTCACTCTAGCAGCGGCCCGCTGTCTAGGTACACCTGGTTAAGACGGTGCCGACCGGCGAAGAACACCACCACGCTCCACGCCCTGACGCACTCCTTCCTCAATCCAGCGCATGTGCAGGGCGGCACGCCCCGCCCGCCCGGCAATCACGTCGCCGGTGGTTTGGTCCCTGACGACGGTGGGCACGGCAGCGGCCAGCCGCGCAGCGGTGAACTGGTGCAAGCGGTCCACGGTGTCCTGCCGCACCGCCAGGGCATGCCGCTGCCAGCCGCTCCAGCCGCTCGTCGTGGTGCGCGTCCACGCCGGCGTGATTGACGCCGGCGACGGCCAGCTCCAGCCGCTCCTCCGCCTCCCGGGTCAGCGCACGCAGATCGCCCAGGACGGCCGGCAGCGGCATGCCCGCTGGGGATTGCAGGTGGAAGCGGCCCTCGCGCGTCTGGCCGGCGCGGGTCTGGCGCAGCCAGCGCTGGATGCTGTGCTCACTGCCCACCAGGTGCGCGACATGCTCCCTGGCGCGCCACGCGGCGGCGCCGGGAACGGCGCTCGCCTTTGCCGGGCGCTCCAGGTCGTGCGGGCTCAGCCCGTGCAACAACGCCAGCACCTGCGTCTGCGCCGCCGCCAGGGTGTCCCGAATCGCTGCGCGCGTGGGCATGCGAGCGCTCCTCGACACGAGCAACCAACGGCCAGCACTGGGACGCACTGGGACGCACTGGGACGCACACGGCGTGTCCAGACGACTCCGCCAGGCCGGGAGATGCGAGGCAAGATGCGAGGCAAGATGCGAGGCAAGATGCGAGGCACTCGGGACGGGACGCCCCACGGCTCCGAGAACCACCGTCTCCGGAAATACTACCGTGGCCTGGTGAGCACCTAGTGGGGGGGAGGACGCTGGTCCTGGCGGTGGTTTCGAACAGCAGGCGAGCCGGTTGTGTCGCCGGCATCGTCTCCCTGCGCGAGAGCCACCGAACCGGGCCACGTGGGGGTGTCCTAGCCACTCGAGGACGTGGAGTGGATGCACTCACTGGTTGAAGCGTTGGGCCGCACCGGACCGAACCTCCTGGGCCTGGTCTCCGACTCCGACAACGACGGGTCGCGGGCGCCGACCCGCGCAGCTGAGCGGTGTCCAGCGCGACCGCGATCGGCAGCCCGCTGAAGCGCATGGACAGGGTGAGCTCACGCAGCCACTTCACCAGTCTGCAAAATACGTATTAAGTACGCCTAACACAACCGTCGTGCAAGCAGCCAAGGAAGCAGAATAGGAGCCATGGAGGAGGGTGCCATGGCGAAGGAACTGTTGCCTGATGCGTTGTGGGCGCGGATCGCGCCGCTGCTCCCGCCGGAGCCGCCGCAGCCCACGGGCGGACGTCCCGGGGTGTCGGACCGGGCGGCGCTGACGGGAATCCTGTTCGTGCTGAAGACGGGCATCTCTTGGGAGTACTTGCCTGCCGAGATGGGGTGTGGGAGCGGGATGGCGCGCTGGCGCAGGCTGCGAGACTGGTGCCGAGCGGGCGTCTTGCGCAGGCTGCATCAGATGCTTCTCGAAGCGCTGGCCCAGGCCGATCGCATCGACTGGGACCGGGCCGCGCTAGACTCCGCCGCGGTGCCGGCCCCGAGAGAGGGCCAAGAAACGGGCAAGCACCCAACGGATCGCGGCAAACAGGGCACGAAGCCCCATCTGGTGGTCGACGCTTACGGCATCCCGCTCGCGGTCCTGATGAGCGCCGCGACCGGGCATGATTCGAAGCTGATGCTCGACGCCATCGACGCCATCGACGCCATCGAGCCCATCCACGCCAAGACGCGCGGCAGGCCCCGTCGCCGACCGCACACGCTCCATGCCGACACAAGTGACGACTACCGTCACCTCCGTTTGGTCCTGCGCCAGCGCCGCATCATCTCCCGCATCACGGACCGCTGCGCCCGCTGTGGTGGCGAGCCCAAGAACCGCCTGGGCCGCTACCGCTGGGTGGTCGAACGGACGCTCTCCTGGCTCAACCGCTTCCGGCGCCGGAAGATCCGCGACGAGCACCGGGCTGACATCCATCTGGCCTTCTTGCAGCCTGGCTGCGCCCTCATCTCCCTGCGTTTCCTCGGCTCACCACGTCCAACTCGCGAG
>CAYRVF010000163.1:0-9197 GCA_964427535.1 uncultured Ktedonobacterales bacterium | reverse complement strand
TTTGGCGCGGGCAACTATGGCATGTGCGGCCGAGCATACGGTCCACGCCAGCTGTGGATGTGGCCGAACGCCCGCATCTCCGTCATGGGTGGCGAGCAAGCCGCAAGCACGCTGCTGACCGTGCGGATGGAAGGCCTAGCCGCGCGTGGCAAGACGATGACCCCGGACGAGCAGGACGCGTTCAAGGCGCCCATCCTGGAGAAGTACGAGGACGAGGGCAATCCCTATTTCAGCACGGCGCGGCTGTGGGACGACGGCGTGCTCGATCCGGTCGATACACGCGACGTGCTGGGCCTGGGCATCGCCGCCGCGCTGAACGCGCCCATCCCGGAGACGACGTTTGGCGTGTTTCGGATGTAGTGGGCGCGGCCCCCTCCCGCTGGCCCCCTCCCCCGCCTTATGGCGAGAGAGGGGGCCAGCACCCGATATGCGGCACGCCCGCTCAGCGGAGGTCATACCGCATAGTCAGGCGGCCGTTCTCCGCGCGTGCTGCTTCGGTGAAGCCCGCCCGCTGGAACAGTGACGGCGAGCCCATCCATCCGTAGCTGCCAGATGCGCGCGTCGTCGGATCAAACGGATAGCCTTCCACCACCTGTGCGCCTCCGGCTGCCGCGAAGTCGACGGCGGCTCGAAGCGCGGGGAGGGTGTAGCCCTGGCCACGAATCGTGCGGTCCAGGTAGAAGCAGACGACGGACCATATCTGGGCGTCGTCGAGCCGTTTCAAGAGCCGCGAGCGTTCCAGTGCGACATACGTCTCGCGCGGGGCGACGGAGCACCAGAGCAGCGGCTCATCGCCGACGTATCCCAGGATGCCGATGGGGACGCCAGCGCTCACCCGTTCGCGAAGTGCGTCTCGCCGTCCGTCGGACCCAAGGGGCTGAAAGTCGCCGCTCGGCACGCGCCAGCGCATACACCAGCAATAGCCAGGATTGCCGTGATGCTCGAACAGCCGCAGCACGTCCTCCCAGCGGGCGATTTCAACCGGATGAAACGTCATTGGCGACGGCGAGTGCGGAGGCGTCATCAGCATCATCCCCTGGAGATGACGAACCCCTGACCGGTCAGGGCCAGGGGCGCGTCGAGTATATATCGGGAGTCGATCAGGCGTGAGTGTTGGCGGTCGTCGAGTGAGACGTCGGCTCCGTCTGCTGTGCTTCGGCCGTTGCGAGTGGTTCCGCGACCTGCAGGTCGTTGACCACGACGCCCCGCACGCCTGGGATACGCAGCGCGATGTCTTTCGCCTTGTGGCGCGAGGCGTTGTCGGGGACGACGCCGCTCAGCACGATCAGGCCGTGCTCGCTGAGCACGTCGATATGCCCGAGGCCGCGCGAGGCAAGCGCCTGCGCCACCCGATCGGGAAGCTGCTCCCGATAGAGGAGCTGATCGGAGACTTCCACCACTCCCGGTGTCTGCTCCAGCGCGTCGCGTGCCTGGTCGCCGGTGCTGCTGAGCTCCGCGACACCGTAGAGGGTGACGCGTCCGGCCTTCACCTCGGGCTTGATCTCGTTGCGCGCGCGGGCGGAGAGCACCGCGTCGTCGAGCGCGCGGTTCGCGAGACGCTCGACCACTGGATCGGGCAGATATTGCGGCAGACGTGCGAGCTCCTCTGGGCTGAGCTTCAGGTCGAGCTGGGCCTCGGCGCGGTCACCGTGTTCGACGTACGCGCTGAGCACAAGGCGATCGATAGGCGCCGCGAGGATCCGCTTCGTCGCGGCGCCGAAGAGCGGACGCACGAGCAGATGGGTCGCGAACTCAGGGCCCTTCTCGTCTGGTTGCGCTACACGCACGCCCAGCAGGTCGAAGCCGACATTGCCGCGCCGTGCCTCGTCGGCGATGCCGAGCGTGGTCGCGCGGGTGAACACGAACGCGCCGCCCGCGTCGGCGTTCAGATCGGCCTCGGCGAGCTTGGGCTCCGCCTGCCAGCCACCCTCGCCCGGGTGCATATACACGGCGACGGCGACGACGTTCTCCGGCTCGGAGAGTGGCTTTATCTCTGGTGGCCAGTTGGCAACATCTTCACGGGCGCCCCGCATTCGACGCAGAAAGAAGTAGCGTGCGGGGCCGGAGATAGCGATCATTGCGGCTCCTTTCGCGGGGCACACACCCCGCCCAATCCCCGATATTGTACCTCTCTCAGCCGCGCTCCGCTATACCCCGTATGGTTGACGAGTAGTTGCGCGCCTCCGCGTGCCTGCGAATGGCCCTGACTCGGGTGGTGGCACGGCACGGGGCAGAGTTCAGTTTGACTACGGCTTGCGCGCGAGAATCGTCACCCAATCGGAGGCCGACGGAAGACGGTCTGTACGTAGCTCGGTCGCGTCGATCACGCGCAGCCCGGCGTCCTCCAGCAAGGCAACCGCCTCATCGCGTGTGTAATAGGAGTAGTAGCGGCGCACGCCTGGCAGCTCCAGGTACTCGTAGTCGAGCATTTCCTCGGTGGGGCGGTCTCCGGTGCGCGCCTTGAGAAAGACGGCGACCGGCCCGCCGGAGCGTGTGACGCGTGCGATCTCGCCAGCAGCGCGCGGCGCGACATGCCGGGGCACGTGCAATAGTGACGCCGAACACCACACGCCGCGACAACCGCCATCAGGAATCTCCAGCCGGCGCAGATCCATCAGCGCGTAGCGGATATAGCCTTTCGGCAACCGGCGCGCTGTGCGCTCGCCAGCTTCATCCAGCATGCCCTGCGAGAGGTCGACGCCCAGCACCGGCAGATCGTACGCCGCGAGCAGCCGGGTGTCGCGGCCACCGCCACAACCCGCATCCAGCACGGGCACGAGCTGCAGATACTCTTCCAGCGTCGCGTCGTCGCCCGGCCGGCCCATCTCCGGCAGGGGGCGTTCGGCGTCGTTCTCGGCGAGGATGTCGATGAAACTCTCCATGCGCTCGCCCCAATGCGCGTGGCGGTGCTCGTTGCGCTCGGCGTAATTGGCCGCGATCTGGTCGTACGTCGCGATGGTCTCCTCGACGGCCTGCGGGTACTTGCGCGTCTCACTCATGTCGGTCGATGCCCTTCTCAGATGGATGCGTCTCAACTGCGCGCCGGAGGTCAGACTTATCGGCGTTCTTGTGCGCTCTCATCGTACAGTATCGCATCGCCGCGCGAGCGCAGACGACAGCGATTTATTCCGACTACTTGTCAAACCCTGTATACTGATTGCGGCCTGTATGCTTTAGGGAGCTGGGACACTGCTTCCGGAGGGTCAACTTGCTTATGGACGAGGCCATCTGAGGGCGGATGGTGACGGAGGACTGGATGTCCACGCTGCTGACGTATCAGGCCCAGTTGTCACTACCGGCGAGTCTTGCCCGCGTGCGGGAGGCCGCCGGCGCCATCACGCGTCTCGGTGGGCGGGTAGATATCATACCGACAGGAACGCCAGGCGTCACTACCGTGCGCCTGCATCTACCGCCGCCGTATGCGCCCGCGGATGTGCTGCCTGGCCTGCCGTTCTATCCTGAATAATTTGGCGTGAAGCGCCGCACAAGAAGCAGGTGGTTGATGAGCACGCGGAGCGCGGAAGACGCCGAGACGACAAGGTGAGTGTGTCGAGGAAGCAGGGAGGACACGATTCATGGCATTCCTGAGACGGCGTCAGCGCCATACCGTGGTGCTTGAGGAGCCGCGCGTCGATCACCGGTTCCGGCTGTTCGGCGGACGACGGCATCTTGCTGCGCTGCCCTATCCACTGCCCAAAGATATGGATGAGATCAACCGGCTCGACTTCCAGCACTACCTGCTGCGCTCGGGCATCGGCGGCAACTTCATCGCGCGCGTGCGGCAACCCGCGGCGATCCTGGATGTCGGCTCTGGGTCGGGGCGCTGGGCGATGGAGATGGCTAGCGCCTTCCCCTCCGCACGGGTGATCGGCTTGGATCTGGTTCCTCCGGCTGTAGATGAGTCGCAGGTCCTCGGCCAGGGCCTCGATCAGCGGCCTTCCAATTACTCGTTCGCGCCGGGCAATGTGCTGGAGGGTTTGCCGTTCCCCGATGCCACTTTCGATTTCGTTCACCAGCGTCTGCTGATCACCGCTATTCCAAAGGACCGCTGGCCCGCGGTGATCGCCGAACTTGTGCGCGTGACACGGCCCGGCGGCTGGGTAGAGCTGGCCGAATGTGGCGTTCCGGAGGACGGCGGACCGGGCTACATGGGCCTGTGGGGCACGTGGATCGAGTTTCTGTTGACGCGCAACGTCGATTTCACGCTCGGACATACTGTCGGGCAGATGCTCACTCAAGGCGGCCTCACCAACGTTTCTCAGCGCGAGCTCTACTTCCCGATGGGGGCGTGGGGCGGGCGCATCGGCCGCGCGTCCTCGACAGACTGTCTGGCCGTCGGCAAGGCGCTTCGTGCGGGTGTCATCGCGGCGGGCGTCGTCCCCGAAGATAATTACGACCGGCTCTTCGCACAAGCACAGCGCGAGTTCGGCAGTCGCCGTGGTCGTGGTGTGCTGCCGTTCTACCTTGCCGCTGGGCAACGCGCCTAGTGTCGACCATCTGATCGAGCGGCACGGAAGCCAGCCGAGAGTGTCTCATCTCTCGCATGCTATCATGGCACGAGATGTCGGATGGAAGGAGCGCAGCATGTGGCTATTTGTCGTACGGGGCCAGGCGCAACCGGGCACAACGGACGAGTTCGCCCAGAAGTGGCACGATGTCTATAGCGTCCGGTTTCCAGAGATGCCCGAGTTCGAGCGGGCGTTTTTCTCAGCCGACCGCGAGGCAAATACCTGGCTTGCGGCGGCATGTTGGAGCGCGAGGCCAGATGAGGCGCGACTGCGGGCGGCAATTCAAGAGTTGGGCGCGCAGATCGGGCCACTGATGGCAGGACCTCCTTCGGCTGAGTGGCTTGAGGTGCTCCAGCAGATTTAAGCGGCGGCGAGGGCCTACTCGCGCACGATCTCGCCGCCGTTCACGATGGCGGGGTCGGGTACATACTCAGGGTATTCTGTCTCCCAGATCGTGCCCGGCTCCTCGCGCGTCTCCCAGCGACGGAGCGCGTCACGCAGCACCCGCATCTGCAGGTCGCGGCGATGCGGCAGTCCGAGGCTATCGCCGAGGGTGAAGCCGACGGGATGGATCGCGCGCGGCGGCCCCATCTCGCGTGAGTTCTGTGGCACCAGCGTGATGAGCACGGTCGGCAGCCCCAGCATCTCGATCTCCCGCTGAATCGCCACGACTGTGCGGTGGCAGAGCGGACACCCTGCCGTCAAGATCACCGCGTCCGCTCGCGAGCGCTCGATGACTTTCGCCATCTCGGGTGCCGCACGCTCGTACAGGTCGCGCAGAAGTTGGGTGTAGCCCATGAACCCGAGATGCTTGTCGCCCACGCCGCCGATTACTCCCTCGTCCGCGAGCTCGCGCAGGCGGTCGATCGGGAAGACGACGTTGATGTCCTCGTCGGCGTGGCGGTGGTCGTAGTGCTCGTGAGTCACCATGAGCTGGTCACCGCTGGCATCGCCGGGAATGACCCGCCAGGAGTTGTCGCCTCGCAGGTCGAACGGCTCCTGATCGCGGAGATGCACGCCAGCGGTCGTGACGAGCGCGAAGGTCGTCTCGCGCAGGTCCTTTCGGCGCGGCGTGTAGGGAATACATCGGCGTGACATCGGCACGTGGCACCATGCTTTCCCGGCCCCATAGGCCATGCGTCGAGGGGCTGCCGAACGCCCGCACGCGTGCTGGTGTGATCCGCGCCCGGCAGCCGAACACTCTTTCGTGTCGTTAGCCGAGCTTTCGTAGTACCTCGAAGAGGTCTTCGTTGTCGGGCGCCTCGCCGGTTGGCCGGTGGACGTGGATGTAGGCGATCTTGCCGCTCTTGTCGATGACGAAGAGCGCGCGTTCGGGCATGCCCGCCGCGTGCCGCACGCCGTAGAGATCGACGACCTTGCCCTGCGGATAAAAGTCTGATGCCAGCGGGTAGGTGATGCCGAGCTGCTCGGCCCACGCGCGCAGCGAGTGCTTCGCGTCCATGCTGATGCCGATGACCTGCGTGTCGTACGAGTTCAGGCGGTCAAGCTCTGCCTGATACGACGGCATCTGCGCCGAGCAGGTGCCGCTGAAGGCATACGGAAAGAACGCCAGCACGACGTTCTGCTTGCCACGATAGTCGGCGAGATGCACCTCTTGCGCGTTGATGGCGGGCAGCGTAAAGTCGGGCGCCTCGTCACCGACGTGCAGGGTCGCGCTCGCGGTAAGACTTTGCGTATCGGTCGTCATAGAATCGGTCTCCAGTCTGTGGTGGGGACTGCCGAACAAAGGTCCTCAACGGGTAGCCGGTCGTGTTCTGTCGGCCGTTGATGGGACGCCGCCAGCACGGATGCTATCCAGAACGATTGTAGGCCGCCCGTTTCGAGCGCGTCAAACAGGCTGGCGTCTAGACGCGGCTGGCCACGAGATCGCCGTCGAGCCACATATTGAGGACTCGCGCGACATCGGTCGGGCGTTCCAGAAACGGGAAGTGGCCGCTGCGGCTGACCGCGACGAGCTTGAGGTGCGGGTTTCGCCGTGCGGCCTTGAGCGCGTCCGAATAGGGCGTGACGCGATCGCGGTCGCCCCACAACAACAGCACTGGCATCGACAGCTCGCGCAACCGGCCGCGGAAGTCGAGATGCACGCCCGACAGGTTGACCCAGGCGTTGAACGCCGTCGCTCCGCTCGGCAGCACATCGCGGTTGCTCATGGCGGCGAAGAGAAAGTCGTGCAGCGGTCCACTCGCAGGGAAATTGTCCACGAACTCGGAGCGCAGTGTGGCGTCGAAGAAGCGGGAGCCGAACGTGCTGTTGAGGCGTTCGGGTTTCAGCCAGAAATAGAGGCGGAGGTCGAGCCCGAGATTGACACCCAGCCCACCAGAGTCGAGCAACACAAGCTGGTTGACGTGCTCGGGATGCTCCAGCGCGAGGCCCAGCGCGGCGAACCCGCCCATCGAGTGCCCCAGCAGATCCACGTGCTCCAGTCCCAGCGCGTCGAGGAAGCCGAGCACGCCATCCATCCAGACGTTGAGCGCGTCCGTGGCGGTGCGTCCGGTGAACGGCGGCTTGTCCGAGAGGCCCCAGCCGGGCATGTCGACCGCGTAGACCCGGCGCCGCGCCGCGAGATCGGCAAAGAGCGGCGCGAACATGCCTGCCGCGCAGCCGCGCCCGTGCAGCATCACCAATGGCTCACCCTCGCCGCAGGTGAGATAATGCAGCCGGGTGTCGCCCGCCATCACCTCATGGCGCTCCACTGCGACCTGGGCCGTTTCCAGCAGCGCTGCTTCCCTATCGGCTAGCGTGGTCGTGGCATCTGGCAGGGTGGGAGCAGGCATGGTGGCATTCTCCGAAGTGTAGTGGCGCGAGGCGTCATGCGGGCGCGGAAGACGACGCCGAGGAGTTGCGCGCGCGGTCTCTTCGCCAGTATAGCCCAGCGCGCCTAGTCAGTTGCGTGAGTGGTACGGACGCTTCTGATTCTCACGAGGCAGCAGGCATGGCCAAGCAGAGCAAACCTGTCAAGACGAACGCGATGCGCGCGCTGGATGCGCGACACATCCCCTACGAGCCATTCTTCTACCCAGATACCATCCACTCGGCGGATGCGGTCGCCGAGCTGCTAGGCGTTCCCCCAGGCACGGTGTTCAAGACGCTGGTAGTGCTCGCCGACGGCACCCGGCGTCTATTGGTAATGACACCCGGCGACCGCGAGCTCGACATGCGGCGCGTGGCGCGCGAGGTCGGCGCGAAGTCGGCCCACATGGCGCCTCAGCGCGAGGCCGAGCGTCTGACGGGCCTGAAGGTCGGCGGCATCTCGCCGCTGGCTCTGCTCGACAAGCACTTCGAGGTCTTTCTCGACGCCCCCGGCACCGAACTTGATGAACTGTATATCAACGGCGGCCAGCGAGGGGTGAATCTGCGCCTGCGCGTCGCCGACCTGCTCGACGTCACGGGCGCGCGGGTGATCGCGGCAACGGCGTAGATTGTCGCGCCTGAACGAGCACGGCAGCCAGGCGAGCGGTGCGCGCTACTCTCCTGAACCATCGCCTGGTTGCGCTTGCTGGAAGACGGCACCTATAATGATGTGGTTGGATACGGGCGAAGTAGGCACATGTGGAGGTTTCGATGACAACGAACGTCACCGCACCGGTCGTGGGCACTGACGCCCGCACACTGGATCCAGTCGAGTTGTTCCGCACGATGGTGACGGCGCGCGTGATGAACGACACGCTCAAGGCGCGCAAGACGCAGGGTAAGTTCCCGTTCTATATCGGCTGCGCCGGGCACGAGTCGATGGCCGCGGTGGTCGCCGCGCTGGACGACGACGACTGGCTCGCGTTCTACTACCGTGATCTGGCTGGCTGGCTGCAGCGCACCAAAGACATCTACGCTCCCCTGCGCGCGGCCTATTCGCGCACGACAGATCCCATGTGCGGCGGACGCAACATGCCCTCGCACTACAGCAGTCGCAAGCACCACGTGATGCCAGCGTTCAGCGAGGTCGGCGGACTGGCCCCCTTCGCCGGTGGCGTAGGCTGGGCGTTCAAGCGTGACGACAGCAGGCGCGTTGTGATGTTCTCGTGCGGCGACGGCGGCGCGGCCACCAACGACTTCAATGTGCTGCTGCGGCAGGCGACCGTGCATAAGCTGCCGGTGCTCATCACCGTCTGGGACAACCACTGGGCCATCATGACGGAGCAACAGGCGCAGTGGGCTGGCGATCTCACCGCACAGGTGCGCGCGATGGACGCCATCGCCGTGGATGTGGACGGCGTGAACCCGTTCGCGGTCTACGAGACTGCCAGCGAACTGGTTGAACGCCTGCGCAACGGCGAAGGCCCCGCGTTCATGCACATCCACAACGGCCTGCTCGACCCGCATTCCAGCAGCACCGACATCCGCCGCTATCGCACGCGTGAGGAGATCGAGGAGACCATGCGCACCAAGGACCCCGTCAAGCGCATGGGCGAGCTGCTGGTGGAGCGTGGACTGCTCACCGAGGGTGACATCGAGCGCATCCGCGACGAAGTGAAGGCTGAGATCGACGCCGCCGAGGAACAGGTGCTCGCCGAGCCGGAGGTGCCCGCTGAGCGCGTCACCGAGCGCGTCGTGCAGGTGCCGGAGTTTGCGCCCACACAGGTCAGCGGAACGACGAAGAAGATGCCGATGATCGAGGCGCTGAACGATGCGCTCGTCCAGATTGTGCGGCGCGACCCCGGCTTCTTCGTCTTC
>CAYRVF010000162.1:0-9234 GCA_964427535.1 uncultured Ktedonobacterales bacterium | reverse complement strand
GGAGACGGGGTACAGCCCTGAGGAGGCCGTCACGCAGGCGCGCCGCTGCCTGCAGTGCGCGCTCAATATCACCATCGACCCGTCGATCTGCATCCTGTGCAGTGGCTGCGTGGACATCTGCCCCTACGACTGCATCAGCATGCAGGGCCTCGCGCGCGTGGTGAAGGGCGATCCGCTACACCAGCTGGCCTCCACGAGCTGGGAGGGCGGCGCGGACATGATCATCGACGAGGAGAAGTGCATCCGCTGCGGTCTGTGCATCGTGCGCTGCCCGACGGACGCGATCTCGATGGTCCAGTTCCAGGTGAAGAGCTCGAACAACCGCTGGAATGTCTCGAAGATTCCGGTGATCAACCGGGCGTAAACCCAGAACCTAACCCCCCTACCCCCTTCCCTGAGAGGCAAGGGGTCGCGAGGCAAGGGTTGTGGCTGAGGGCGACAATACGATACAGGTGGCTCGACGGTAGCGTCGGGCCACCTGTCGTTTTCCAGAGCATCGTGCAGGGCTCTGCTCGCCTGCTTGTATCGACTGCGACAGGAACCGCGCCTAAACTCTCAGACGAACGTTATTGCGAGAAGCGGGCGGTGTATGTTATCCTTCCGGCAAAGCTCAGCCGATTCCTGTGTCTCATGCTGTCTTTGTTGCGCGATCCCTGGCGACGTCAGATGCGGTGATGTTCTTCCGTACGCAGTTGTGGGTACACCACGGCGCAGGTCGAAATCTCCGGTGAAGCAGCACACGAGGTGGCTGGTCATGTGGACCCATGTCAAGGAGTTCTGGGATGCCCTGGTAGCCTTTATACACACACCAACCCTAAAGCGGCTCGCCCAACTGGTAATTGCCCTCGTTGTTCTAATCGCCGTCGTTTTCACCGTTCTATACGCTCAAATTGTAGGTCACAGTGTCTTTGCTGATATATGGCAGGCTGCGATGCCTCTCCGGACGTGGGCAGTCCAAGGGACGAACGTTCCGAACTGGCAGCCTCTGGTACTCATAGCTCTGATAGCGTATTCAGTTGGTATCAGCCTATTCCTGGTGATTCGATATATCTTCCTCACGAAGACTCGATCGGCGGACGCCGAGGTGACGCAATCGCAAGAGGCACTCGAATCACAGCTTCATATCGAGCGGTTAAATGTTGACCTTATACGTGCTGAGCTGAGCACGGCGGAAGAAAAGATCAGAGGCTTCGCTGGCGCCTTCAAGATCATGGAGGCAGTGGTCAACTCTATCGTGGACATCGCGGACAAAATGGTGCTGCCTATTCGGGATACCCTGTCAGTCATTCCCTCAGAGAGCACAGTCGACGACATACGCGCTCAGCTCCGGGCGCACATTGACGATGGGATATCTTTGCTGCTCGGCCTCATCATTAAGTGTGCTCAGGGCCTTCTCGGCGAAGCCGTCTATCGCGGGGCTATCCTTTTGCCGCAGGACAGTACGTCATATTGGTTGAATCACTACGCGGATAGCGGCTTTGATCCACAGGAGAAGCTTTTACGCTTCTACATACGACTGCATCCTGCCAACACGCAGGGCTCTAAGAGTGTCGCTGGCGCCGCCTATTGGCTGCGAGAGCCGCAGCTCTGTCGATGGAGCGACAAGGATCACAAATTTGACCATCCTGATTATAGCCCTGGCTCAACGATCACAGCACAAATAGAAACCCATCGCTCGTTTGTCGTGTTGCCATTGCAGGCTGATTATCTCTCAATGAGTCCATCAGATGCTCGTGTCCTTGGCGTGCTGTGTTTCGATGCGACTAATGCTCACGCATTTGACGATCATGTCGTCTTGGCGCCTCGAAGCAACGATGCGCCCATCTTCTCGATGATGCGCGTGATGTATCAACTGCTTGCCTGGCGCGCGGATGCACTGGAGACCATCGACATGCTGTTTAGCCAGGATGGATGGTAGCTTCTGGCACCGTCTGACCGTTTTATTCACAGAGAGCGAGGGCTGTGGATGAGCGTGTGTTCTCCCCCGCTTGCATCTTCGGTAGACTATCGTTTACAGTAGCGTGGTACACGCGTTCGCAGAGTGTTTCGTGAAGTACGTCGCTTTAGCGCCGCCATGTAGTGACGGAGGATACGGGCAATGGGCCAACTTGACGATCATGCTCAGCATGGTGTGGCAAGCGCGGAGCTGAGTCAGGCTACAGAAAGATATCTGGCAAAAGAGATCTCTCCCGCTGAGTATTTGCGGTTACAGCAACTCAAGATACCGTCTACACAGACCATGCTACGCTCCCTCAATGAACACCCCGAATCCGTCCTCAACATCGCCAGATCCAGTCAACGAGCTTTCGAAGAGCAGGCAGCGCCCGGCGGGAAGACCGAGTCACCTGAATAGATGGTGATTGCAGCGTCTCGTCTCCATAGCCCGCGTGATCGCATGACCCCTCGCACGGCGGGCTACTCGGCCAGCAGCGCTTCGAGGGTGCCGCCGACGACGAGCGTGTGGCCGCTGGGGTACGGTGTGGTGGCGGCGCTGGCAATGGCCTCGCCCATCTCGGTGGCCGTGGGCAGGGGGCCGATGCTCTCGCGACGACTGCTGGCGAGGCCGGGTGCGGACCGCTCCAGCAGCTTGGGCGTGATGGTGCCCTCGATGAGATCGCCGGTCACCACGACGAGCCGGATGCCCGCTGCGGTGAACTCGGCCTGGCGGGCGCGCAATGCCTGCTCGCCAGCGTATTTGCTCTCAGCCACGGGACCGTAGGATGGAATCTGCGGGATACGACCGTACAGGTGTGCCCAGTGGCTCGTGACGAAGACGATGACGCTGCCATCGCGCATCAGTGGGCGCACGGCGTCCACGAGGGCAAGTTGGGCGTCGCGGTTGATGTGTAGCGGGTAATCGGGGTCGGCGGCGAGCAGATCGCGCTCCAGCCCGCCCGAGGCGTTCAGCACGAGCGCGTCGAGGCGGGGAGTCCAGGCGGCGAGCTCGGCGGCGAGGCGGTCGCGGTCCGCTGGCTGCGTCATGTCGCAGGCGAGGGCGAGCGCGCGGACGTGCGCATGCCGGACCTGTGCGGCGACATCCTCGGCGCGTGCGGCTTTGTTGCGATAGGTGAGGGCGACGTCGTAGCCGCGTGTGGCGAGCGCCAACACGGTCGCCGCGCCGATGCCGCGCGAGCCGCCGGTGACGAGCGCCACGGGACGTGAGGCTGCCGGTGTCATGCGTGTTCTCCTTTAACCTCACCCTCTCTCCGCAGGCAGAACCTCTACCCCTACTGCCTCCTCGTAGCAGGGAAGGGCACTGCGGCGGGCGTATCGGCCCTGCGGGTGATGGGTGTCGTGTGTGATCGGGTGAAGGGGACTCGCTCCCCCACAGCGCATTGTCGCATCCGCAACCTAACCGCTTGCCCATCTTGCGGTACCATCCCCCTTGTTGGCCTGCGGGCGCTTCCTGTGATTCCCCTTCTGGTGCGGGGGAAAGAATGGGTCCACGCACGTGATGTGACGCGACGGACCATCCATACTAACAGAAGGGAGCGCCGATGAGCAACGGAGGTTTTTCCACGAAGCGACTCGCCCGTATGCACGACGTGCTAGCGGGCTATGTCGAGCGGGGTGAGGTGCCTGGTCTCGTGACGCTCATCAGCCGGCGCGGCGAGACGCATGTCGAGGCGCTCGGCACGATGGCAGCGGGCAGCGATAGCAGTAGTGACCGGATGCGGCGGGACACGATCTTTCGCATCTCATCGATGACGAAGCCGATCATCGCGGTAGCGACGATGCTGCTGGTGGAGGACTGTAAGCTGCGGCTGGATGAGCCAGTGGACCGGCTCCTCCCAGAGCTGGGGGGCCGCAGGGTGCTGAAGCGACTTGATGGGCCGCTGGATGACACCGTTCCCGCGAACCGGCCAATCACCGTGCGCGACCTCCTCACGTTTACGATGGGCTTCGGGCAGATGCTCTCACAGCCGGACGCGTATCCCATCCTGCAGGCCGCTCATGAGCAGCAGATCGGAATGGGGCCGCCAGAACCTTCAGCGCTGCCGGCGCCCGATGACTGGATCCGTCGCCTGGGCACGCTGCCACTCATGTATCAGCCGGGCGAGCGGTGGATGTACAATACGGGGTCCGACGTTCTCGGTGTGCTGATCGCGCGCGCCACTGGTCAGCCCCTGGAAGACGTGCTCCGCGAACGCATCTTCGAGCCGCTCGGCATGCGGGACACCAGTTTTAGCGTGCCGCCCGTCAAGCTGGACCGCCTGGCTACCAGCTACTGGACGCATCCTGGAACTGGCGCGCTGGACGTCTATGATGAGGCGGCAGGCGGCCAATGGAGCCGTCCGCCCGCATTCCCGTCCGGAGCGGGAGGGCTCGTCTCGACAGTCGACGATTATCTCGCCTTCGCGCAGATGCTGCTGAACATGGGCACGCACGCGAACACGCGCCTGCTCTCACGACCATCGGTCGAGCTGATGACGACTGACCAGCTCACTCCTCAGCAGAAAGCCGTCTCAGGGTTGGTTCCTGGGGCCTTTGACGCCCTGGGCTGGGGCTTCGGCGTCTCCATCGTCACCAGGCGCGAGAACGTTGCGGAGTCCGTGGGCACATATGGCTGGTCTGGGGGAATGGGCACGCTCTGGTCGTCGGACCCCCGCGAGCAGATGATCAGCATTCTGATGACCCAGCGGATGTGGAATTCCCCGACTCCGCCGACGATCTGCTCCGACTTCCTGACCTCGGCCTATCAGGCGATCGACGACTAGCGTGCGATCGATACCATAACGGCGACACTGCCGGGCTACCCACGCACGTGGACATGGTCATCGAGGTATTAAGTGACCATATCCACGCTATTCGACCAGGGCGCGCGTGAGCATTACGATGGTGACGAAGGTGCGGAAGAGCTCGAGCGGGCGGTTGCTGGCGAAGCGGACGGTGCGCGACGAGCCAGAGACGACCTCGACGCCACGCAGCCACGCGGCCATCTCGGCCATGTCAGCCGTCAGGAAGGTCAGCTCGATCTGCGTCTCACCGTCGAAGCGCGGCGCGCTTGGCGGCCGGGCGGAGGTGAGACCACGCTGCGCGCCTTCGGCGATGCGCTGTCGGGCTGTTTCGGGGTGCAGGCTCTCGGCGGCGTAGCGCGAGATGGCGCGCTTGACCTCGACGGTGTGCGGCGCGGGATCGAGCGTGCCCGCCTCGGCCGCGGTGACCTGATCGCCGGTGACGAGCGCGATGGGCACGCCGTAGTGCGCCGCGACGAGCGCGTTCAGGCCCGTCTCGCCGGTGACCTGGCCGTTGATGCGCGCCTCCCAGATGGCGCGGGGATTGTAGCTGTGGCTGAGCACGGCCGCGCTGGCGCCGATGGACCCGTGGTAGCCGAGGAAGAAGATGGCGTCGAACGAGTCGTCGAGGCCCTCCATCATGTAGAGCGGCTTGTGCTTGCCCGAGAGCAGCCGCGCGTTGCCGTGGATCAGGTCGGGCGGCAGGTTACGCATGCTGCTGTGAGAGTCGTTGACGACGAACTCCGTTGCTCCGGCACGCAGCGCGCCATCGATGGCGGCGTTGAGCTCGCCGAGCAGCAGACGGCGGCCCATCTCGTAGTCGGTGCTGCCGACCATGATTTGGTCCCAATCCACGATGCCCGCCACGCCCTCAAAGTCGGTCGAGATGTAGACCTTCACGCCATCCTCCCGTCGCGCTCACGCTCCCGCGCATCCGTCCGCGGCGAGGCGAGGCTAGACGGCGACCCGCAGTGGCGTGAGGATGCGCTCGCTGATTCTAACATACCAGGGACGCTGGGACCACTTCTCGGCGGTCAGCTCGAAGGCGTTGGTCTTGTCGATGACGAAGATGTCTTCCATGACGTGGGCTAGCGCCTCGTTGTAGATCTCGACGTTGAGTTCGTAGTTGCCGACGGAGCTGAGGCGGTCGAGGTTGGCGGTGCCGATGGTGCTCCACTGCCCGTCGATGACGCAGGTCTTGGCGTGAATCATCACGTCTTTGTAGCCGAAGATGCGAATTTTACCGCGCAGGCATTCGTCAAAGTAGCTGCGCGCGACCCAGTCGGCGAGGATGTGGTTCGACGTCCACGGGAGGAGCACCTGCACGTCCACTCCCCGGTCGGCGGCGGCGCAGAGGGCATCTAGCAGGATGTGGTCGGGCACGAAGTAGGCGTTGGTCAGATAGATGTGGTCCTGCGCGCGGTCGATGGCGTTGATGTACATGTCGCGAATCGGGAAGGTGAGGCGCAGCGGGTCGTTGCTATGGAGCTGAATGGTCGGGTCGAACTCGCGCTGATAGTGGACCTGGATGCGTTCGCGGCGGCGCGAGATGCGGTTCCACATCAGAACGAAGTTGGCCGCGAGGTCCTGTGAGGCAGAGCCGGTGATGCGGAGATGGGTATCGCGCCACTGTGTCGCGTAGAGGCTGCCGATGTTGTAGCCGCCGATGAAGCTGGTGCGGCCATCGACGATCAGCAGCTTGCGGTGGTCGACGGCATAATGGCGGGGATCGATGAGATGCCAGGGACGGCGGATGTTCTGAAACTCGATCTTGTTGACGGCGGGTGAGAAGTTCTTGAATTCGCGGGGAACGACGAGATTGCCGAAGCTGTCGAAGATGACGTACACCTTGACGCCTTCGGCGGCTTTGCGCTCCAGGTGCTCTTTGAAGCGGCAGCCGACGGCATCGCCCTTCCAGATGAAGGTCTCCAGGTAGATGCAGTCTTTAGCCGCGTCGATGGCAGCGATCATGGCGTCGAAAAGATCGCGCCCGTAGGTATAGACCTGCAGCCGGTCGTCGCCCAGCGCCACCCGCTGGGGTCCCTCGTGCGGGAATCCGTGATGCGGCACCCGGCGCTTGCGCTGGAGCGCGACGACTGAGAGCACCGCGATGACGCTGCCTTGCAGGCCGATCATCGTGAGGAACGCGCCGAGGGCGATCTTCCACAGCGACACCCGGCGCGAGAGGAGTCGCACGCGAACCTGCCGGAGCATCGTCCACCACATATCTCCGGCCCCCTTCTACTGCTCGATGGTGGTTATCACGGACCGCCACACGGACCGCCACTAGTACACGTTTCTCGAAGAGACCTGCGCCAGCAAGCGCGCTCTCCCCTGTAGGAGCGAGAGCGTGCGCGCTTCGGTCACATACCGCCAGGGTATTGTACTCCAGCGGTTGGATACTCCGGCGGAGATCTCTCCTTAGCAGATTGGCGAGCCATTTCTCAGATCGCCGCCCCCTTCTCGGTATCAGTCTTGCTAGACTCGGGTGCTAGTCTGCCTGGCTGGCGGTTTCCCTGGCATGGAGGGGCGAGTCGCGAGAACACACATCAGCAGGAAGAGAGGCGTGTGTCGCATGTCAGTCGTCCGGCATCTTCTCGGCGCGATCGTGCGCGCGTTTTTTCGTATGGTGGTAACGGGAGTCATCTGCGCCATATTGGCCGCGAGCATCGCGTTCGGTGTGGCGGCGTATAATGGCATCCAACAGTGGCCGCCGAGCCACCTGACCGACGCGGTGATCATCGCGATCGGCGTGCTGGCTGGGTATGCGGGCGCACTGACGGTGCTGCTCTTCGAGTCGGCGCATGCGGTTGTCGCGGCGCTGACGGTGGCCGAGCACGAGGCGTTCAGCGCGGGCAACCTGATCGAGCACGGCGTCAAGGCTGTGGAGCGCGCGCGCAACGAGTAGGACTGGCCCCCTCCCCAACCCCTCCCCTGGCTGGCGCCGGAGGAGGGGCTTTTTGCGTCCGCGAGTGTATTGCCCTTCGTTGGACATGCTCCATCGCCGGATTTCTTCCACAAGGTATGGGGTGCTGCTGGGCGAGGATGAGGCTCCCACGTTGCCCCCCTTGACACGAGGGGGTACAGTTCAGAGGGGGGGGGTCATACGTATGACGTAACTGGGGAGATGGTCCATGCCAGACGAGGGGCAGCAGACGCCGGTGACGAGCGTCGACGTGGCGCGCCGCGCTGGCGTGTCGCAATCGGCGGTCTCGCTCGTCTTCGGCGGGAAGGCCACTGGGCGTGTGGGCGCGCAGACGCGCGAAGCCATTCTGCGGGCCGCGCAAGAACTGGGCTACCAGCCGAACCGGGCGGCGCGCACGCTGCGCTCGCGGCACTCGCATCTGGTGGCGCTGGCGGTTCCGGACGTCACGAATCCGTATTTTGCCACCGCGCTGCAGGGGGCCGAACAGGCGGCGCGCGAGCACGGCTATGCGGTGATGCTGGCGAGCGTGGACGACGAACGCGACTGGCAACAGGTGATTCTCGACCTGCTCGCGACGCGCGCGGTGGATGGCGTGCTGCTCTTCGCGCCGCCGCCCGCCAGCATACACGCTGCCCTGCGCGGACGGGCGGTGGTGGTGGACGCGTCGAGCCGGGTGCTGCCGTCGCTCCAACTGGCGATCGCGGACGGCACCGAGGCCGTAATGGCGCATCTATTGGCGCTGGGGCACCGGAAGATCGGGCATCTGGCCGCTGCGGTGGACGTAGAAACCTTCCACCTGCGCCAGGCCGGCTACCGCGATGCCTTGCGGGCCGCGGGGATTCCGCTGGTGCCAGTGTACGAGCAGCACGCGGCATTCACCATCGCGGATGCGCGGCGGGCGGCGTACGAGATCCTGCGACTCCCTGACCGGCCGACGGCGGTGCTGTGCGACAGCGATATGCTGGCGGTCGGCGTCTACAAAGCGGCGAGCGATCTCGGCCTCGCGATTCCGGCTGATCTGTCCGTCGCCGGGTTCGACGACAGCATTATCGCCAGCATGCTTGAGCCGGAGTTGACGACGGTGGCGATTCCGACGGCGGCGATTGGGGCGCAGGCGTTCCGGCTGCTGCTGGGTGTGCTGGAAGAGGGGGACGTCGCGGCCGAGACGGTGGTTCCACTGAAGCTGGTGATTCGGCCCTCGACCGCGTCACCGTCCTCTACGAGGGGGGCATAGGACGTGCGCGCTCATCTCTTGCTGGATGCCGACGACACGCTCTGGGAGAACAATATCTACTTCGAGCGGGCGATTACCAGCTTCATCTCCTACCTGGACCACCGCGTCCACACCGCCGAAGAGGTCCGCGGCCACCTCTACCGTTTGCCCGCGTCCTGGGTCGCCAGGTAGCGATCCGCGTAGACATTCCCCTTGCGCACGGTGGAGTTCAACACCTCTACGGCGCTCACCGACTCCCCGCGCCTGGGAAGCGTACGCATGGTCACGGGCTTCAGGTGGTCCTGATCCATCTCGATGAGAGTTACCGTCTGGGGCGCTTCGACCTCCCCGCGAAAACT
>CAYRVF010000161.1:4124-9348 GCA_964427535.1 uncultured Ktedonobacterales bacterium | reverse complement strand
AGCCGCTTGCCCGTGCGCAGATAGAACGGCACGCCCGCCCAGCGCCAGTTCTCGATCAGCAGCTTCAAGGCGACGAAGGTCTCCGTCGTGGAGTGCGGATTGACTTCCGGTTCCTGGGTGTACGCGGGCACCTTCTCGCCCAGCACGAAGCCCCCGCCATACTGCGCGCGCACAGTGTCGGCGCCGATCTCGGATTCGACCATCGGCGGAATCGCCCGCAGCACCTTCACCTTCTCGTCGCGCACGGAGTCGGCGCCGAACGTAACCGGCGGCTCCATCGCCGTGAGCGTGAGGAGCTGCATCATGTGATTCTGCACCATGTCGCGGATGGCGCCAGCTTCCTCGTAGTAATCGCCCCGCCCCTCGATGCCGATCGATTCGGCGACCGTGATCTGCACGTTGTCGATGTAGCGGCGGTTCCAGATCGGCTCGAAGATGCCGTTACCAAACCGCAGCACGATGAGATTCTGGACCGTCTCTTTGCCTAGGTAGTGGTCGATACGATAGATCTGGTTTTCCGCGAAGCCCTTGTTGAGCTCGGCCTGCAGTGCGAAGGCCGATTTGAGGTCATGGCCAAACGGCTTCTCGACGACGATGCGCGACCACCCTTGCGCGCCCTCGGTCTCGCCGCCCTTCTTCGCGGCGCCCGATGAGCTCAGCAAATCGGCGATGGAGGAGTAGTAGCTTGGCGGCGTCGCCAGATAAAAGACGCGATTGCCGCGTGTGCCGCGCTCCTCGTCGATGCGGTCGAGCCGCTCGCGGAGTCGCTCAAACCCAGCGGGGTCGTCGAACTGCGATTGGCAGTAGAAGAGTCCCTTGGCGAACGATTCCCAGACGGCCTCGTTGACGGGACGACGGCGCGAGAAAGTGTTGATCGACTCCAACGCCTGTTGCCGGAACTGGTCATCCGTGAATGGCCGGCGCGCGACTCCGACGACGGTGAACTGTGGAGGCATCGGATATTCGAGCATCAAGTTGTAAATCGCAGGCAGCAGCTTGCGGTGCGTCAGATCGCCGGTCGCGCCGAAGATCACCAGCACGCACGGCTGCACCGTCTTTGCCGCGCGCATGCCCGCCCGCAAAGGATTTGTTGCCACAGCGCTCGGCTCTAAGACATCTACCATGTCGTCCGTCCCTTCCCAACAGGTCTGGCGAGGAGGCATGTCTGGTCCGCGCCTCGCGGCAGGCGAGCCTCCAGCCGCCCAGCGCGAGACGCGCGGAGTCTGCACATGCTTCCCCGCATGCGGAAGACTCCGCCACGTCGCACGGGACGCCTCACTGGCTCCGCACCCGGCTGCCGCACCGGCCCGTTGCCGGAGTGGTGGCTACCGAGCTTCACTGGGAGACATCCCCCACGGTCTGGGCGATGCTACGCCTGATGCTTCACACCGCCCATCTCGCCGCTCTCGTATTTCACGGCATGGCCGCCGAACTGGTTGCGCAGCGCGGCGATGACCTTGGCCGAGAACGACTCCTTCTGTCGCGAGACGAACCGCTGCATCAGTGAGAGGGTGATCACCGGCGCGGGCACGTCTTCGTCGATCGCGGCCTGCACCGTCCAGCGCCCCTCGCCGGAGTCCTCGACGTAGCCCGTGATGCGTTCGAGCTTCGGGTCCTCGTCGAACGCGGCAGCGGCGAGATCGAGCAGCCACGAGCGCACGACGCTGCCGTTCTGCCAGACGCGCGTGACCTCGCGCAGGTCAGGCTTGAACTCCGACTTCTCGATGATCTCGAAGCCTTCGCCGTAGCCCTGGAGCATGGCGTACTCGACGCCGTTGTGGACCATCTTGACGAAGTGCCCGGCTCCCGCGGGGCCCATGTAGCCGTAGCCGTTCTCGGGAGCCAGCGTCTTGAAGATCGGCTCGCAGTGCTCGAAGATCGGACGCTCGCCGCCGATCATCAGGCTGTAGCCGACCTTGAGACCCCAGATGCCGCCGCTGGTGCCGCAATCCATCATGTGCATGCCGTGCTCGGCGACCCACTTGGCGCGGCGCTTCGTGTCGTGGAAGTTGGAGTTGCCGCCGTCGATGATGATGTCGCCCGGCTTCAGCAGGCTGACGGCCTTGCGAATTTCCTGCTCCGTCACCTCGCCCGAGGGCACCATGAGCCAAACGATCTTGGGCGACTCTCGCAGGTTGGCGACCATCTCTTCCATCGTGTACGCCGGAATCGCGCCCGCCGCAGCCGCCTCATCGACCGGCCCAGGGCTGCGGTTCGACGCGACGACACGATGTCCGCCCTGCACCAGACGCACCGCCATGTTGGCGCCCATGCGGCCAAGACCGTAGATACCCAGCTCCATTGAACTGTTCTCCTCTTTGCTCTATGCCGAGCGCACAGACCCGCTGCCTGCCGCTCCGCAACTCCTCGACGGACTACCGGGCGGTCCCTCCGCTCATGTGGCGAGCGGGACCGCCCGGTGCGCTACTCCAGCGCGGCGGCGTTGAGCGCCTGCACCATCTCGCGCAGGCCCGCCACCGGATCGTCTCCCAGATCCACGCGAATCGCGCGCCGCCCATGCGCTTCGAGCGCGCGGAAATCGCCGAGCGCCTGCGCCTGCTTCAGCACGCCGAACGTGTACGGTTCGCCCGGAATCGGCACGTCCTGCCGGTCAGTCTCGATGAACTGCAGGAAGACGCCCGTATTCGGTCCGCCTTTATGAAATTGCCCCGTGGAGTGCTGGAACCGCGGCCCGTAGCCAACGGTCGTTGCGACCCGCCGGGTGTCGCGCAGGCGCACGCGAATCTGCTGCAGCAGGCTGTCGATCTCCTCGGTCTGCTGCACATATGCCAGCAGCGCGATGTAGTCGCCGGGGCCGGCCTCGCGCGCGAAGGATTCGAGCGCGGCCTGCAGCGAGACCGCATCTCGCAGCCGGGTGGCTTCCTCGCCCTCGGCGACAAGCGCTACGTGGCGCGTCTCGGTCTGCAGCACGGGTGCGGGCTGTGGCAGCGTGTGCGTCTTCTCGTACTCGGCCAGCACCTCGTTGGTGGCGTCCTTGGCTTCCTGCACGTTGGGCTGGTCGAACGCGTTGATGCCCAGAATGGCGCCCGCGATAGCTGTCGCGAACTCCCAGCGGAAGAACTCCTGGCCGAGGTCGAACGTGTCGGCGAGACGGAGCGTGACGACCGGCTGACCGGCGCTCCGCAGCGCGTCCACTCCGGCATCCTGCTGTGGATCGAAGCCCTCGTCGGTGCGCAGATAGACGAAGAGGCGATCGCCGCCGTAGTGTGACGGCGCGCCGAGCGGCTCGCCCTCGACTGGTAGAATGCCCTTGCCCTCTTTGCCAGTGCTCTCGGCGAGCAGTTGCTCCAGCCACATGCCGAACGAGCCGATGGGCGGCGACGCAATGAACGTCACCTTGTCGCGCCCATGGGTGGCGAGTGTGCCGAGCACCACGCCTAGGTACACGCCGGGATTCTGCCGCGCGGGCAGCTCACCGGCGCACGCCTGCTGCATGGTCTCGGCGCGGTCGAGCAGCTTGGCGATGTCGAGCCCGAGAATCGCGGCGGGTACCAGCCCGAAGTACGAGAGCGCGGAGTAGCGGCCGCCGATGTCCGGCGGGTTGCGGAAGATCGCGCGGAAATTCTTGTCGCGCGCGAGCTGATCGAGCTTCGTGCCGGGATCGGTGATTGCGATGAACTGCGCGCCGGGGTTCTCGACACCCGCCGCGCTGAGCTTGTCGAAGAAGTAGGCGTACTGCGACATCGTTTCGATCGTGCCGCCCGACTTGGAGGCGACGATGAAGAGCGTGTGGGCGAGATCGACCTGCCGCTCGGTCGCGAGAATGGTATCCGGGTCGGTCGAGTCGAGCACAAACAGGTTGGGCTGCCCCACTGCGGCGCCGAACGTCTCGCGCAGCACCTCGGGGGCCAGGCTGCTGCCCCCCATGCCAAGCAGCACCGCCGACGTAAACCCGGCGGCACGCACGTCGTCGCGGAACTCCTTGAGGCGAGGCAGATTGTCCGCCATCTGCTCGGTTACGGTCAGCCAGCCCAGCCGGTCGGTGATTTCGTTCTGGTCGGCAGGGTTGGGCTTCCAGAAGTTCGGGTCCTTCCGCCACACCTTCTGGGCGAAGTGCTCTGCGTCGGCACGCGCGAGCATCTCGTCAACCGCGCCCTCCAGCGCGCCCAGGCTGGCTGCCTGGCGCTCGGCAAGCGACGATGCCTGGGCCGCGGTGCCGCCCACGCTCGTCCCGCCGCTGCCGGGTTCTCTGCCCATCTCCTGGCGCAGCCGCTCGGCCTTCTGGCGCGTGCCTTCGATCAGCTTGTCGTACGAGTCGGCGAACGACTTCACGCCCTCCAGCTCGAGCTGCTTGGTGACGGCCGTCATGTCGATGCCAACCTCGCCCAAGCGGTCGATGGTCTGGTGCGCCTCGTCCAGGTTCTGGTCGAGTGTGCGCTTCACGATGCCGTGATCCTGGAAGGCGACGATGGTCTGCGGCGGCATCGTGTCGACCGTCTCGGGGCCGATGAGCTCCTCCACATACATGACATCGCGGTAGGCCGGATTCTTCGTGCTGGTGCTGGCCCACAACGGGCGTTGCGGCTTCGCGTCCTTCTCGCGCAGCGCGGCGAAGCGGTCGCCGTGGAAGATCTCCAGATACTTCTCGTATGCCAGCTTCGCGTTGGCGATCGCTGCCTTGCCATGCAACGACCGCAGCTCCTCCTGCCGCTCCGGGTCGGATGTCGCGGCGATCTTCTCGTCGAGCAGCTTATCGACCAGCGTATCCACCCGGCTGACGAAGAAGCTGGCGACCGACGCGATGTTGTCCACCGCGAGGCCCTCGCGCATGCGGTGCTCCAGCCCGCGAATGAACGCCTCGCATACCTGCTGGTAGGCTTCGAGCGCGAAGATGAGCGTCACGTTGATGTTGACGCCCTCGTAGATCATCTGCTCGATAGCTGGGATACCCTCGGCGGTCGCAGGAATCTTGATCATCACGTTCGGCCGGTCGACCCGCTTGAAGAGGTGTCGCGCCTCGGCGATGGTGCGCTTGGTATCGTTCGCCGCGCCGGGCGAAACCTCCAGGCTGATGTAGCCGTCGAGATGGTTTGTGCGGTCATACACCGGCCTCAGCACGTCCGCGGCGGACTGGATATCCTGGACGGCCAGCTCCTCGAAGATCTGGCTGGGATCGGTCACGCCGCGCGAGACGAGCTCCTTCAGCTGCGCATCGTAGTCTGAGCTGCCGTCGATGGCCTTCTCGAAGATCGTCGGGTTCGAG
>CAYRVF010000161.1:0-4114 GCA_964427535.1 uncultured Ktedonobacterales bacterium | reverse complement strand
GACGACCGCGTCCTCGTCGATCAGTTGTTGCAGCTCGCCCGAGGTGATGAGGCTGCGCCGGATGTTGTCGTACCAGATGCTCTGGCCTAACTCATACACTTCGTGCAAACGGCTCTTAGCCATAGTGCTGCCTCCGCTGTTGCATGCAACATGGGGCGCATCACCAGCCAGGCTTGCCTTCGCCGTCGCAGCACACGAGAAGCCCGTCGGTGGTTCGCGTCCGTTACATCTCACTATCGTCAGTGTAGTCTCACCCAACGGGAGTTCGGCTATAGCCTGCGCACCACCCGTTCTGGCTGCGTGCCACACTGTCTATCGTGGTTCGCGCCCGATCTGATGTGCTCGCATAGAGTAGGCCACGCGACCACCTTCTCACCGGGCACATCCCGCGAGGAGTGGTCCTATACACACAAAAACGCCGCCGCGGAGGAGGAGCAATCCTCATGCGGGCGGCGCTGCCTCGCATGCGCGCGAGCATCAAGCGCCCGCCACACCTGAGCATACCACGCCAGCGAATGACAACACACGTAGCGTGCGGGGATGCGCGGAGACGTCGGGGCGTCGCTCCGGTGCGGGCAGAACCTCTCCCCCTACCCCCTCCCCTTGAGGGGAGTGGTCGCTACTATGGCGTTGGTGGCAGCAGGCGACAGAGTCGCAACGCAAAAACCCCTCCCTTCGGCGTCAGCCGGGGGAGGGGTTGGGGAGGGGGCCAACCCTCGCCGCAGAGGTATGTGCCCAGCAGGCCCGCTCCCTCGCCTCACGGCCCCTCGCCTGAGAGGGAAGCGGATAGGGGGCGAGATTCGGCCGAGCGGCCTAGCCGCGGGCGCGCTCGGCGGCCTTCGCTACCGCACGGCGGGCGAGCACGCGCAACAACTGCGCGCGATACTCCTCGGACGCATAGTTGTCGCCCAGCAGCTCGACGCCGTCTGTGATGTTGCCGCACGCCTGCTCGATGCCCGCCGGATCGAGCCGCGAGCCAGTCAGCGCTTGTTCCGTCGAGCGGGCGCGGGTGGCATGCGATCCCGCGCCGGTGATGCCAATGCGGGCCTCGGCGCAGGTGCCGTCTTCCGCCAGCCGCACCACCGCCGCCACGCCGACGACCGCATAGCCGCTCGCCGGATGGCGGTGCTTTTGGTACGCCGTGCCCGTCCGCGGCTGGTCCGTCGAACGGAACCGGACGGCGGTCAGCACCTCGGTCGGCTCCATGGCCGTCGTCAGCAGATCGGTGAAGAAGCTCTCGGCCGCGATGCGCCGCTCGCCATTCGCGCTGCGCAGCGTCATCTCGGCTTCGAGTGCCTGCGCGACGGCGGGCAGATCACCCGCCGGATCGGCGTGCGCGAGGCTGCCGCCGATCGTACCCCGGCTGCGCACCTGTGGATCGCCCACCTGATGCAGCGCCTCGATGATCAGTGGGCAGTGGCGTTGCACGAGATGGCTCTCGATCGCCTGGAAGTACGTCGTCGTGGCACCGATCACGAGACGGTCGCCCTCCTCGTGGATGCCGTGCAACTCGCCGACGTGCGCCAGATCGATGAGCGTCGCCGGGCTGGCGAGGCGCAGCTTCATCATCGGCAGCAGACTCTGCCCACCGGCGAGGATCTTGACCTCGCCCTCCGGCCCCTTCGCCAGCGCGTCGAGCACCTCCGTGACGGAGGTGGGGGCGGTATACGCGAATTCGTTGGGAAACATCGGGTGCTCCTCCTCCCGCCACTACGGCTGCTGGCTCGGCGCCTGTTGGCTCGGCGCCTGTTGGCTCGACGACGCCGCGCGCGCCTGTTGGATCGTCCGCCAGACACGCTCCGGCGTGAGCGGCATGTCGATGTGCTTCACGCCCAGCGGGGACAGCGCGTCGACCACCGCGTTGACGACCGCCTGGCTCGACGCGATAGTGCCCGCCTCGCCGATGCCCTTCCCGCCATGGGGCGTGTGCGGCGCCGGCGTCTCGGTACGCGCCGTCTCGATGAACGGAATCTGCGTGGCGTTCGGTACGGTGTAATCCATCATGCTGCCAGTGACGAGCTGGCCGTTCTCGTCATAGGTCGCCACCTCGTAGAGCGCCTGGCCGATGCCTTGCGCGACGCCGCCCTGAATCTGGCCATCGACGATCATCGGGTTGATAACCGTGCCGCAGTCGTCGGCGGCGACATAGCGGCGAATTTTGACCTCACCGGTCTCAGGGTCTACATCGACGACGCAGATGTGTGTGCCGAAGGGGAAGACCCAGTTCGACGGGTCGAAGAAGGAGTTTTCTTCCAGGCCGGGGTTCATCCCCTCGGGCAGGTTCCAGGCCAAATTGGCCTGCAGCGCCACATCCTGGATGCTCACGGACTTATTGGGGCTGCCCTGCACGTAGAACTTGCCCTGCTCGGCGACGATGTCTTCGGGCGCGGCTTCGAGCATGTGCGCCGCGAGCTTCTTGGCTTTCTCCAGCACCTTCACGCTGGCGTCGTACACCGCCGAGCCGCCGACCGCGTTGCCACGGCTGCCATAGGTGCCCCAGCCCATCGAGATGGCGTTCGTGTCGCCATGCACTACCTCGATGTCAGTGATCGGGACGCCCAGCTTGTCGGCGACGATCTGCGCGTAGGTCGTCTCGTGGCCCTGGCCGTGGGTATTCGAGCCGGTCAACACGACCACCTTGCCCGTCGCCAGCAGCCGCACCGTCGCGACCTCCCACTGGCCGCCCTGGAAGCCGACCACACCCATCATGCGCGAGGGGGCGAGGCCGCAGCACTCCATGTAGGTGGACATACCGATGCCCATGTAGCGGCCCTGCTGGCGGGCCTGCTCTTGCTCGCGCTTGAGCCCCTCATAGTCGCTCAGCCTCAGCGCGAGGTCGAGCGTCTTCTCGTAGTCGCCACTGTCATAGGTCAGCCCCGTCGCGCTGTCGTACGGGAAGGCGTCTTTCGGGATGAAGTTCTTGCGGCGCAGCTCGATCTTGTCCATCCCGATCTCGCCGGCCAGCAGGTCCATCATGCGCTCGATGAGGAACGACGCCTCTGGGCGACCGGCGCCGCGATAGGCCGCGGTGGGCGTCGTGTTCGTCGCCACGCCGTAGACGTCGGCGGCCACATTGCGGATGGTGTAGGCACCGGGGATGACGAGCGCGAAGAGATACGTCGGCACACCCGTGCCCGGGCCGCTCGAAATATACGCACCCATGTTGGCGTACGACGTCACCTTGATGCCGGTGATGGTGCCGTCGCGCTTCGCGGCGAGCTCCACATCGTGCGTCTGCGCGCGTCCGTGGATGGTGGCCAGGTAGTTCTCGCGCCGGTCCTCGATCCATTTGACAGGGTGCCCCGTCTCGCGCGCGGCAAAGATCGTGAGCATGTCGCCGCCATACATGTCGATTTTGCTGCCGAAGCCACCCCCCACATCGCGCGCGATGACGCGCACCTTGTTCTCGGGCAGATTGCAGACGACCGACATCACGAACCGGGCGATATGCGGGTTCTGACTGGTATTCCAGACGGTGACCTCGTCCGCGCCAGGTGTCCACTGCGCCACCGTGCCGCGCGGCTCCATCGCGTTGGGGATGAGGCGCTGCTGGATGAACCGCTGCTTTAGCACTACCTCCGCGTCGCGGAATGCCGCGTCGACATCACCACCACGCAGCTTCCAGTGATATAGCACGTTGTTCGGCACGTCCTCGTGGAGCTGTGGCGCCTCGTCCTGCATCGCCTCCACCTCGTTGGTGACGACGGGCAGCGGCTCGTACTCCACCTCGATGCGGTCGAGGGCATCGTGCGCGATGTAGGGGTTGTCGGCGACCACGGCGGCCACGGCGTCGCCGGTGAAGCGCACGCGGTCGGTCGCTAGCACCGAGAACGTCGGCACCTTCAAGTCAGAGTCCGGCAGGAGCCACAGGCACGGCATCGGGTTGACCTTGCCCTCCAGGTCTTTCGCCGTGTAGACCGCCGTCACGCCGGGCAGGTCGCGTGCCTGGTTCACGTCGAGCCTGGTGATGCGCGCGTGCGCGTAGGGACTGCGCAGAATCGCCATGTAGAGCATGCCGGGCAGGTGGATGTCGTCGGTGAAACTGCCCCGGCCAGTGATGAGCCGCGGGTCTTCGCGTCGCTTGACCGAGACGCCGATGCCGTCTTGAGCAATT
>CAYRVF010000160.1:0-9356 GCA_964427535.1 uncultured Ktedonobacterales bacterium | reverse complement strand
CATAGAGGAAGCCGCTGCACGCCGCCTGCATGTCGAAGGCGCCGCACTGCGCGCCGAGCGCGTGCTGCAGCAGGTTGGCCGTCGAGGGGAAGGGGTAGTCGGCGCAGACGGTCGCGACCACGATCAGGTCGAGGTCTTTGCCCGTGATGCCAGCGCGATCGAGCGCCTGCTGTGCCGCGGGAAGCGAGATGCTCGAGGCCGTCTCTTGCGCTGTGGCGATGTGGCGCTGCTTGATGCCCGTGCGTGTGGTGATCCAGTCATCGGAAGTCTCAACCATACGCTCAAGGTCAGCATTCGTGAGGACCTGCTCGGGAACATTCATGCCCCAGCCAGTGATCGCGCTAGAACGGCTCATCTGCTCCTCGTTTCGAGCGCGTATGCGCCCCTGCTCTACGGAAGTATGATTATCTTCAGAATGTTTGCCAGCTACGGCGCAAGCAGAACGTTCGCGCGCCATTGTAGCACACGTCTATTCGCTGCGATGCGCGTGTTGCCCACTTCTCTGTGTACTGCGCGCATTATACGCCGTTTGTGCTTCGGACGAAACAACAGTGCCGCGGAGTACCGCCCGGCCTGAGGCTGGCGGCTGTGTTTGACCCTCGTCTCCGCCAGGGGATACAGTGCAACAGATTGCGCTTCCGCACCTGTTTGCGATGCGCTGGCCTCGTGGCGAGGCCTCAATTCATCACTGTGGAGGAGTCGAGCTGTGTACACCTGCGGCCACGGTGTTTTTGCGCGCCGCCTGATGGCGACGTTTTCGGGTAGCCCTGACCAGGATGGAAATGATCTGACGTTCGCGCTTCCTGGTGACACGCCAACCTATGCCCCTGATCGGCCCGCCGATGTACGGCATGTCGATATCGCCGTTCGGCTTGACTTTGACGCACAGAGCGTCGCGGGCGACGTGACGACGACCTTTCGTGCGCTCTTCCAGGAGGTGCGCGAGGTGACACTCGATGCCGCCGAGCTGGACGTCTCGGACGTCACGCTGGGCGACGGTACGACCTCGCTGCGATACTGGACGGAGCGCGAGAAGCTGCATATTGCGCTGGACCGGCCGTATCCGTATGGTGAAGAATTCGCCGTGCGTGTGCGCTACAGCGCGCGCCCGCGAACGGGGCTGGTCTTCGTCAAGCCGACGGAGGGCGACCCGAGTTTGCCCGTGCAGGCATGGACCCAGGGCGAGACGGAGTACCATCACTACTGGCTGCCCGTGCATGACTTCCCAAATGATCGCGCGACGACGGCTATGCACGCGACCGTGCCGAGCGCCTTCTTTGCGCTCTCGAACGGACGGCTGGAGGGCGTCGACGATCACGCTGACGGCACGCATACGTTTCACTGGCGGCAGGATGTGCCGTTCCCCGCGTACCTGATCACGCTCGTCGCCGGTGAGTTCGCCGAGCTGCCCGACACGTGGCGCGACAGACCGATTCCCTCGTATGTTCGGCCAGGGCGCGAGGAGGACGGTCGCCGGATGTTCGCCAAGACCGGCGACATGTTGGAATACTTCTCAACCCGGTTCGGCGTCGAGTACCCCTACGTCAAGTACGCGCAGATCGTGGCCGAGCTCTTCTTAGGGGCGATGGAGAACGTCAGCGCGACGACGCACAGCTATCGACTGCTGCCGGACGCGCGCGCTAGCATCGACTTCACGCCAGAGCCGGTGGTGGCGCATGAGATGGTGCACCAGTGGCATGGCGATCTGCTGGCGGTGCGCGATTGGTCGAACACGTGGCTGAAGGAAGCCAGCGCCGACTACTTCGCCTCGACGTGGACCCAGCACGACAAGGGAGACGACGAGTTCAAGCAGGAGCTTCACGACTACCTGCACGCCTATCTCGAGGCCGATGCGCGTGGCCGCCGTCCAATCGTCTACAACGTCTATCGCAAGAACGGCAACGAGCTGTTCGACCGCCACGTGTATGAGAAGGGCGCGCTCGTCTGGCACATGCTGCGCAATGTGCTCGGCGAGGAGCCGTTCTGGCGCGGAGTCCAGCTCTACACACAGCGCAACCGCGATCGCGAGGTGATCACCGCCGACCTGGAGCGGGCGCTGGAGGAGGCGACAGGTCGGAGCCTGGCACATTTCTTCGAGCAGTGGCTCTACAAGGCGGGGCATCCGGAGTTTACCGTCACCTACTCGTGGGACGACGTGGCGAAACAGGCGAGAATCGGCGTGCGCCAGACGCAGACGGTCACCGAGCACACGCCGGTCTTCGCGACGCCGGTAGATCTCGGCTTTTTCGTGCCGGACTCCGACGCGACGGATGCGTCTGCCTCGCTCGTGACCGTGCGGGTGACGGTGGAGGGGGCCGAGCAAACGTTCTTCGTTCCGCTGGCGCGACGGCCGCTCTCGGTGCGCTTCGATCAGGGCGGGTGGCTCATCAAGACGCTCACTTTTGAGCGGCCGTTTGAGCTGCTGCGCTACCAGCTGACGCATGACCCCGACATGCTGGGGCGCATCGAGGCCGCGGAGGCTCTTGGCAAGCTCGGCGACCGGCGCAGCGTGGAGGCGCTCGGCCAGGCATTGCTCGACGAGCCGTTCTGGGGGGTGAAGGATGCCATCGCTGGTGCGCTCGGCAGCCAGAAGAGTGAGCAAGCGTTGAACGCGCTGCTGGTCGCGCTTGCGCGCATCACTGAGCCGAAGGCACGCCGGGCCATCGTTGCGGCGCTCGGCAACTTCCGTGTTCCTGAACAGGGCGCGCTGGCCGAACGGGCCGCCGTCAAACTGACGGAGTTCGTCCAGAACGGCGACCCGAGCTACTTCGTTGAAGCGACCGCGGCGACTTCGCTCGGCAAAACCCGCACGCCGGGCGCATTTGAGACGCTCGTGTCGCACGTCGATCGCTCTTCCTGGAATGAGGTGCTTCGGAGCGGTGTGTTCGGGGGGCTGGGCGAGCTGGCGGACTCGCGTAGCGTGGACATGCTGGCCTCGTGGATGCTCGACCGCACCAAACCGATGGATGCGCGCTGGGCGGCGGCCAATGGCATGCGCGCGCTGGCTGCCACGCGGCGCATCGACGGTGAGGCGAAGACACGTGCGGTTGACGCTGCGATAGCGGCCTTGCGCGATCCGTGGACCCGCGTCGTGATGGCGTCGGTCGCCGCGCTCGCCGCATTCGGCGATGCGCGCGCGATTCCCGAGCTGGAAGCGCTGATCGCGCGCGATCCGGACGAGCACGTGGTGCGGGCGGCGCGCGTGGCGCTCCAGCAGCTGCGCAAGGGCAATGGCGCATCCGACGAGGCGCGACGGCTCCGCGAGGACCTGGAGAAGGTGCGCGACGAGAACCGCACGCTCCGCGAGCGACTCGACGCCCTGGAGTCGCGCATGGGAAGCGGCGGGTCAGCCAGATAACCGAGTAGTCGCCGCTGTCAAAGCTATCCCATGGTGCGCGTTTCTGGTTGTGCCTGAGGGCGCGCACAATTGTAAAAACGACTCCGGCCTCCTCCGCAGCAAACGGGAGGGGGCCGGAGTCGCAAAGCTGCTGAAGGTGGCGACCGAACCGCTTACCCGCCGTACTCTACAATGGCGATGGCATTCGGTTGGTCGGCGGCTCGTCCTGCTGCTGGAGTGAAGACCGGCGACGTGATCTGTGTCAGTGCCCAGAAGGCGTCGTGTCCCGCTTTCGTAGGGATGATGAGCACCTGTGTGACGGGGTTGTCCACCTGCGCGGCCACTTGCCGCCAGGATGTGTCCCCAGACTTCCAGGCATAAAACCTCTCTGACACGCCTCCGTTAGAGTTCGCCGTGCTCACGGCCACGACGACCGAGCCATCGTGGAGCGTGCCGAGCGGGTTGGCTGGCGCTGATGCGTTTGGGAAGCCCGTCGTTGGCGCGTGCGACCAGTGCGCTCCGAGGTCGGCGCTGACCTGCAGCGCGTCCGGCGAGTCGACCACCTGCACCGTGTGCGGGATCGCCTTCGAGGCTGGCATGTAGGCGTATAGCAACGGGCGTGTTGGGTCGGACGTGTCAACGACGGTGAGCCCAGTGACATTCGCGCTCGGCGTTGGCCCGACACGGAGCCAGCTTGCCCCACCATTTAAGCTGCGCCAGAGCGTGAGCGGCGGAAGCGTGTCCCGTGAACATGCATCGCTGGCGGTGATCGCGAACACGACGCTCCCTGTTGGTGCGACAGCCATATCGCAGATGTGCGCGCCGGTCGCGCGGATGTCACCGTCCGCGAGTGTCCACGTCGAGCCGCCGTCAGTGCTACGAACAATGCGGCTACCCGGCCCGGAGCAGCTGAGGCCGCAGTTCGCCAGCGAATAGAGGACACTGCCCTGCGCGTACACCGGGCCGGGCTGCCAGAGCGCCGGGTTCATTGAGAGCGGACGGGCAAGCACGCCACTCACCGGCAGATGGAGCGGGCTCCAGTGCGCGCCGCCGTCGGTACTGACGTACTGGTAGCTGCACGAGATGAAGCCTCCGGTTAAGCTGAGCGGCAACACTCCACCTCCGGTGACGCGTGCCTGTTGACTCCCCTGCAGTGAAGGGCAGTTCGCTTCGGTCACGCTGGCATCCTGCATCAGCAGCGTGAGAAAGACGACGTGCGGGTCGAGCGGGCTTACAAACATCTGCTCTCCGCCGTATTGCGAGATGTCCGCCGGCCAGGGAAGCGCCGTCCATGCCCCACCGTCGTCGTCGGTGCGGCTGAGCCGGGCTGGAGTGCCGGTGATACGGTAGATGACGCTCGGATCACTCGGCGCGATTGTCGGCGGCATCTGGATGTAGTTGAATCCGTTGGGTAGCACGAGCCCAGGGCGAAGAAGCCAGTCCTGGCTGCTTTGCTGCCTGCCTGGCGTCGTCGTGGCTGTCGCCTGTGGGAGAGTTGGAGTTGAGGTACGTTGCGTCGCAATTGAGGTTGGCCGGTTCTGCAAAGCGTTATGCAGGAGTACGCCCATCAGCGCGACGATCGCGATGACGGCAACACTGGCGGCAAGCCCGAGCGGCCGGCGAGGGGCAATGGAGGCGTTGACCGCCGACGGACCTGTGATAAGTCGCGAGAGGCGCGTCATCTGGTCCATTCGTGGATGCGCTGGCAGTGCATCCGCCGGATAGGTCGTATGGAGATGGTCGACGACGCGCTCCGGCGGGGGCACAGACTGACGCCATACAGCGCCATCAGATTCGAGCCGGGCCTGGACACCTGCCAGTTCAGCAGGCAGGCTGTCCGAGGCATCGCTGGATCGCTCAGGATAGTAGCGCTCATCCGACATCAGCGCTCCCCTTCCCGCTGAAGAGACGTGCTCGAGGTATGTGGCCCGTCGAGGCGCTCGCGAAGCTGGCGAAGCGCGCGACGGAGTCGTGTCCGGACAGTCGCGGGAGGTATTGAGAGGGAGGCGCCGATCACCGACGCATCCATACCAGCGTAGTAGCGGAGCACGACGATGACGCGCATGTCCTCGTCGAGCGAATTGACCGCCCGGCGCAAGTCGAGCGCGCCGGTGTGGTCGCTGGTGCCGGGGTCGTCCAGGAAAGTCGCGAGCGCGTCCGCCATCGGGTGGTCATCGAGGGTTTCTGTCAGGCGGCGCCGGGTCCCAAAGCGGCCGCGCTGCCAGTCGCGACAAACGTTCACGGTAATGCGGAGCAGCCACGCGCGCAGCGAGCCTGTTTCGCGTAGACTCGACCATGCCTGCCAGGCACGCATGATCGCTTCCTGTGTCGCGTCTTCCGCGTCGGCTGTGCCGATGAGCGCAGCGGCGACGCGAATCATCGCGGGGACGTGTTCCTCGACGACGTGCGCAAAACCGTCCCCTTCCACCACCCCACTCCCTCCTGGCGTTCGTGTCTCCTGGCTATCCACTGCCCGCGGAGCATCGAGCGACAGTCCCGTTCGCTGATGCCCGCTGTGCAGTGGACGCATTGCGCTGGTTCTCCTCCTGCCGCGACCTATTAGACCTCCCTGAGTAGAGATGAAGCGGCAGGCAAGAAGTGTTTCAGGGATTTTGCCAACCGCGAATAGACGGCAGCGCAAGGGACACTATGGGGTAGCCCGAGGCACAAAAAAGGAGGGCCAACCCGGCCCTCCTTCGTCCAACTGTATCCTATCTTCCGCGTGCAAACCGTCTCTTATGGGAGCGGCGTGAGCTCGGTCGACTCTTCTGTGGCGTTCTGAGGAATGACGCCCCAATCGCGCGCGTCGTGTACCTTGGTCTCGTCAAGCTCATGCTGGGCTTCCAGCCAGCGCTCCGCGTCGATCGCCGCCCGGCATCCGTCGCCCGCGGCCGTGACCGCCTGGCGATAGCGGTGATCGCTCACGTCGCCAGCGGAGAAGACACCCGGCACGTTCGTCATCGTGTGCGAATGCTGCCGAATGTAGCCCACCGCATCCATATCCAGCACACCACGGAAGATTTCTGTGTTCGGCTGGTGGCCAATCGCGACGAAAAATCCCTGCACGGGAAGCGTTTCCGTCGCGCCGGTCTCGACATCGCGGACCACGAGGCCTTCGACGGCATTCTCGCCGATCACGTCGTCGATCGCGGTGTTGTAGCGAATGGTGATCTTCGGGTTCTCGCGGGCGCGCCGCTGCATGATCTTGCTCGCGCGGAACGAATCACGCCGGTGAATCAGGTAGACCTGCGAGGCATACTTGGTCAGGAACAGCGCCTCTTCCATCGCGGTATCGCCGCCACCGACGACCGCCAGGGTCTTGTTACGGAAGAATGGCCCGTCACACGTCGCGCAGCCGCTCACTCCTCGACCCTGCAAGCGTGCCTCGTTGGGCAGGCCGAGCCACTTGGCGCTCGCTCCCGTCGCGACTATCACGCTGGAGCCCTTATAGCGCTCGCCGTCGTCAGTTTCGAGGGTGAACGGACGCTGCGAGAAGTCGACCTTGGTGACATCGCGCGCGATCATCTCCGCCCCGAAGCGTCGGGCCTGGGCCTCGAACTTCTCCATCACCTCGGGGCCGAGGATGCCCTCCTCGAATCCAGGGTAGTTCTCGACCTCGCTCGTGATCATGAGCTGGCCGCCATACTGGCTCCCCTGAATGACCAGTGTGCGCAGGTTGGCGCGTGCCGCGTAGATCGCCGCGGTATATCCCGCTGGACCCGAGCCGACGATGACCACATCGTATACGGTGTTATTCGATTCGTTTGCCATGACTACATTGTCCTTCCTGCGCTGACCCGTGTTCTAGCACCGGTCTCCGACATATCTGGGCAGATAGGCCGCATCGCATGCCGTCTCATACTATAGCATGTTTACGTTCATTATACCATACGGGGGTAGGGTATGTGAATACGAGGCATTCCTCTCGCAGGCTTGACCCGTCGCGCGCCGTGTCGCTACACTTGGGACAACATCTTGGCGGCGCGGCGCGTAGTACTTTGTAGGGGTGATGGCGTAGAGCAGCGACAATGTTGTGCTGCAGTCGTGGCAGGCATTCCGTGTCGTGCCGCTTCGTACAGTACGGCGTCGCTCCTCCTACACGCGTCCGCTGCCATTGGCACACCAGCTCAATTCCGACGGGAGGCCCCGAGTGGATCTTCACGTTAGCCTGCTATACTTGGTCTCGACGGTGATTGTGTGGGTGGCGGTCTATCACGTCGCGTATTGGGCAACCGCGATCGCGCGCGACAGGTCTTTGATCTGCTGGAGCCTCGGTCCGCTCGGCATCAGCGCCGTGGGACTGGACGAGCCACGGCCCCGACAGATATTCGCGCAGTTGCTGTGGGCTGCCCTCGCGCTGGTGTGTGTGAGTTACGCCAGCCTGTTCCTCATCCAGCCCGCTCCGATTACCGGACTCGGCACCGCGCTGGGCGACCACTTGGCCGTGCTGGTAGTGCTCGTGGCCGTCTTCTCTGTGGTACGCGTGGCGCTCATTGTGTGGGATCACCGCTTTCCGCTTTGGGGTGAGGCACGCGTGCTGGCGCGGGTGCATCGCAGTGTCGCGTCGGGCGCGATGGTCATCTTCACTGAGGGCGGGCAGGCGTTTCTGCGCGAGCGGTTCGGCGCCACACCGCACGAGTTTCTCGCGATGGTGCGCGCGTAACAGGCGTCATGTTCGGCACGGTTGGCACGCTCCAACGTCGCGCGTAGGTTGCTTTGATGCGTAGTGAAGGTTCGAGGACATGCCCCATCTGTTTGGACGACACTGGACGCGCGAGGAACTGCTGGCTCGTGTAGGACGGATGGAACAAATCGCGGGCGTGCGGGAGTCGCGGCTGCTCGGTGGCAGGGCGGATGGCGTGCAGTCGATCGACTTCAATTGCGGCGATGGGCTGCGCTTCGCGGTGCTCCCCGATCTGTGTATGGACGTGCCGTATCTCGAATATCGTGGTGTGCCGCTGACGTGGTTTTCGCGTAATGGCGTCGTTGGCCCGCAATACTACGATCCACGAGGCTCTGGGTGGCTGCGTTCGTTCTTCGGCGGGCTGATTACCACATGTGGGCTAACGCAAGTGGGACAGCCGTGCGACGACGACGGCGAGCAGCTTGGGCTGCATGGGCGCATTGGCAACACGCCCGCCTCGCAGGTCTCTGCTGAAGGCGAGTGGGACGGGGACGAATATGTACTGCGCGCCCGCGGCACGATGCGCGAGTCGCGCGTCTTCGCGGAAGACTTGACCCTCACCCGCGAGATCAGCGCGCGAGCCGGCACCCGGACGATCACGCTGCATGACCGTGTGGTGAACGAGGGTGATAGCGTCTCGCCGTTTATGCTGCTCTATCACTGTAATGCTGGGTTCCCGTTGCTTGGTCCGGACGCGCGGCTGCTGATCAGCGACGAGACGGTGGAACCAAAGGACGAGCGATCGCGCGCGCTGTTGCCAGAGTACACCCGCTTCCGTGCGCCCGAACGTGGCTGGCAGGAGCTGAACTACTGGCACGACGTGCGCGCCGACGAGGAGGGCTGGTGCCAGGCGGCCATGGTCAACGAGGCGCTTGAGCTCCCCTTCGGACGCGGCATCGGCTTGTCGGTCCGCTGGCGCAAAGACCAGCTGTGGAATCTGGTGCAGTGGAAGCAGCTTGGCGAGGGAGACTATGTGACGGCGATAGAGCCTGCCAACTGCCACACGCTGGGGCGCTGCAAGGAGCGCGAGCTTGGCACGTTGCAGCAGATCGCCCCCGGCGAGGTGCGCGAGTTCGACCTGGAGTTCGGCGTGCTCGTCGGACTGGAGGAGATCGTAGACTTCGAGGCGAGCTTGCCGCGCCGGTAGATGGTGGCCTCATGTGCGCAGATATGCGCTCGCTCAGTAATGCTTGACATACGTTGCCGTGCTGTAGTATAGTTCTGAGGCCGACGCGGGAGCGCGGCACGCAGATGTGGCGGCACGCAAGTGCTCCGACACATGCGGGAGTGGCTCAGGGGTAGAGCGTCTCCTTGCCAAGGAGAAGGTCGCGGGTT
>CAYRVF010000159.1:0-9402 GCA_964427535.1 uncultured Ktedonobacterales bacterium | reverse complement strand
GACGGTCGCGATCTGCGCGATTTCCTTCTTGCCTTCAACCGGCGTGGCCTGCTGGCGGATGTACTCGACGACCGCCTCGACACCCTTCTCGATGCCCTGGCGGAGCAGCATGGGGTTGGCGCCAGCAGCCAGGTTGCGCAGGCCCTCGTTCACGATCGCCTGGGCGAGCACGGTCGCGGTCGTCGTGCCGTCGCCGGCGACGTCGTTGGTCTTGGTGGCGGCTTCCTTCAGAAGCTGCGCGCCCATGTTCTCGAAAGGATCTTCGAGGGTGATCTCCTTGGCGACGGTCACGCCGTCATGGGTGACGGTCGGCGCGCCGAACTTCTTGTCGAGCGCGACGTTGCGGCCTTTGGGGCCAAGGGTGGTCTTTACGGCGGTGGCAAGCGTGTCGATGCCCTTTTTGAGCGAGCGGCGCGCCTGCTCGTCGAAGACGAGTTGCTTAGCCATTGTGGTGTTCTACTCCTCTGTATCCGATACAGACTACTCACGAGGAAGCGGTGCTCCGTCGGAGCACGGCGGCTACCCCTCGCTGCCCTCGATCACTGCCAGGATGTCCGACTCGCGAAGTACCAGCAGCTCGTCACCTTCGAGGGTGAACTCGGTGCCGCCATACTTGGCGAAGAGCACGCGGTCGCCCTCCTTCACCTCTGGCGCGACCCGGTCACCCTTGTCGTTCACCTTGCCGCTGCCGACGGCGATCACGGTGCCCTCCTGGGGCTTCTCTTTTGCCGTGTCGGGAATCACGATGCCAGAGCGAGTCACTTCCTCGCGCTGTAGAGGTCGGACCACCACGCGGTCTCCGACGGGACGAAGTTTGCTAGCCACGCCTGCTTTCCTCCCTGTAGTTGAAGATGTGCCGGCTTTCTTTGCCATCTCTCTCTACTCTCTCGCCCCGGACACCCAACGGTGTCCAGGGACCCTTGGCGCGAGACACGGCGCCGCGGGTGTACTCCGCCAACGTCGCGCGTTTCGCGCACGTCCATCAGGGAGTGTCGCGCATAGGCCGTTAGAGGCGTGTTTGAGCCGCGTTAGAAGGATGTAGGAGATGTACTAGAGGAGTGTTAGAACCACCCTGCAGGAAAAGAGGACTGGTGAACTCTACTCGCCTCTCACGGTGTCTGCTCGTAGTGGAGACGCATCAAGCACGCAGACTGAAATGGGCCGCGGAAACGCACGGCGTCCGGCTGTAACGCCCCGTTATGCGACAGTGCTATCCAGTGTTGCCGAGGTTGTAATTGCCCGACGGCTGAACCTGGCGACTGACCATAGGTTAGAGACAGAGTGAGGAGGATGCGATGGAGCCCGGGCTAACACATGCTGAAAGTGTGCCGTCTACGCGACCATGCAGCCTACTGAGCCGCCGCGTGGGCCTGGCGTTGCTCGTGCTGATCGGGTGCGACCTGGCCCTGGTGGGTGTGCGCGCCGTACGCTACCCGCCTTCTTTCAGCAGCCGGGTGCGGTCTCGTATCTGCTGTCGCCGGTCGTCGCGCTGATTGTCTACGCCTGCTCTATACCGCTCGTGATGTGGCTCGCGGGTCGCTGGCAACACCTGGATGAAGCCGTGCGGCTGGGCACAGTTGCGGCGGGTGTGGGTGCTGCAATTGAGGTCGCCGACCAGCTTGTCGAGAACGTCCTGCCGCTGCCTCAGGGCGCAGTGTCCATCGTGACCGGTGCAGCCATGGTCGGGCTCTTCCTGCTGTGGTGCGTCGTCGGCTTTGTAGGCGCGCGGCGCACGCGGACCTTTAGCGGCGGTGTGCAGGCGGCCGCGTGGAGCGTGGTGCCCATCATGCTGCTGACGCTATTGTGTGGTTTTCTGCTACTTAATGTTTCGCTCGCCAAGCTAGCCCACGACGAGACCGGCGATCCTGATTATCAGCGTAGCGGCTGGACCGATGTGCGGGCGTTTGCCATCGCCAATACCTTCGACGCAGGCTTTACTCATCTGGTGGAGGCGCCGGTACTCGCACTGTTCCTTGAACGATGGGCAGCGCAGCGGGACGGATAGGAGCGAAGGGACGGGAGGCAAAGCTCGGAGCCGCCGATGGGGCGGCACCTTAGCTGTTGCGCCCCGGGGAGATGCCCAGCTCCGCGAAGATCGCACGGGTGGCGTTGTAGCCGGGGATGCCGCTCACCGCGCCGCCGCGCTCCGCCGAGGAGCCGCAGCGATACACGCGCTCGTACGGCGTCTCGACGCCCCAGGTGCCTTCACGCTCGGGGTCCTCCGCGAAGAACCACGAGAGGGCGCCGTGGAAGATGTTGCCCTGATTCAGCGCGATCTCGCGCTCCAGGTCTTGTGGACTCTTGATCTCGATGCACGGCTTGCCCTCGGCGTCGATGGCGAGGCAGTCTTCGATTGGCTCCGCGAGCACGGAGTTGAGGCCGGCCAGATAGCGGCCTAGCGCCTCCGCCTTACGCGCCTCGGCATCGAGCGCGAAGAGGCGGTAGGGCACGTCCAGGCCGAAGAGGGTGAGCGTCTGGTAGCCCTGCGCGCGCAGCTCTGGCCCGAGGATCGAGTCGTCGGTGAGGGTATGGCAGTACATCTCGGCGGGCAGGCGTTCGGGCAACTCGCCACTTGCCGCTGTGGCGTAGCTCGCCTGCATCTGCTCGTACGACTCGTCAATGTGGAAGGTGCCCGCGAAGGCGTCGCGCGCGCTGATGCCATCGGCCTTGAGCCGTGGCAAACGGCGCAGCAGCAGGTTCACCTTGCAGACCGAGCCTTCATCTGCCGGCGCTGGCATGTACTCCTCGCCAAGCAGCCGCGCGAACACCTGTGGCCCGGCGTTGACGAGCACACGCGTCGCGTCGACCGTCTGCCGCTGGCCCTCGTGTGTGAAGACGATGCTGTGTATCTGGCGTCCCTGCTCGATCGCCTCCACCGGCGCGTCCGCGAGGAACGTCACGCCGCGTGCGCGTGCGCCATCGACGAGCGCGGACACCAGCGCGCCCATGCCGCCGACCGGCACACGCCACTCGCCGGTGCCATTACCGGTGGTGTGCAGCAGGAAGCAGCGGTTCTGCTGCAGCGAGGGATCATGCGGGTGGGTGAAGATGCCAATCTTGCCGTCGGTGAAGACGAGGCCACGCAGCAGGTCGTTCTGCAGATAGCGCTCCAGCGCCTCACCCAGCGGGCGCGCGACGAAGGCATCCCACGCCTCGCGCTCGGCCGGTGTCCGCATCGACGCGGCCCACGACTCGCGTGAGCGCAGCGGCTCCAGGAAGCTCGGCCAGACTCGTGCGGCGAGCGCCTGCTCCAGCTCGAGCAGATGCTGGTAGCCGCGCGAGTCATCCGCCCCGGCGACCGCCTCCAGCGAGGCACGCGAGGCTGCCTCATCCACGTTAGAGAGCAGCAGCGCGCCCGGCTGGCCGTCGCGCTCGAACGGCGTGCACGACGCGATGGTGCGCCGCCGCGTGGCGAAGCGCAGCCCGAGGTCGCGCAAGATGACATCCGGCAGGAGGCTGACGAGATACGAGTAGCGCGAGATGCGCGCGTCGAGTCCCGCGAAGAGCGCCTTCGACGAGGTCGCGCCGCCCAGGTCGGCATTGCGCTCCAGCACGAGCACAGATTGACCCGCGAGGGCGAGATAGTTGGCGGCGATCAGGCCGTTATGGCCACTGCCGACGATCACCGCGTCGTATCGCGGGTGAAGCTGCATGTCGTGCCTCCTTGGTTGCGCCGCTGGCGCTCGATTCCGCGTACGGTCGCCGGTGACCGTGCGCGCACCAAAGCAGTATACGCCGCGGAACCCAATTCCCCACCCTCTTCTCGCGAAGCGAAGGGGCAGTGCGGCAACCAGTGGTGGCGGAGGGCAATGTCTCGCAGCCGCCTTTGGTTGAGGGACATCACCCCAACCCCTGACCCTGCGGGGAGCTGCTCTTTGCGTAGGCGAACACATTGCCTGGAGCCGCCACCGCTCGAACAGCGACCCCTTCCCTTAAGGGAAGGGGGTAGGGGGTTAGGTCCTGCCTTGCTCCCCCTTCCCCTCGCGAGGGGAAGGGGGCTGGGGGATGAGGCTCCTAGTGCGCCGTGATATACACGTCCGGCCAGTACATGTCGGTCTGGTTCTCGATGGGATTGGTCGAGAAGCCGTGGACCCATGGCCGCTGGCGCCAGAGGAATTTGTCCTGCTGGAAGGGAATCCACGGCGCCATGCTCACGACCGTCTGCTCGATGGAGTTGTACTCGGCCATACGTTTAGCGACGTTCTGCTCCTCGTCGGCCTGCTGCAGCGCCTTGTCCAGGTTGGCATTCGAGATGCCCTCTTCGTTGTCGGGCGTACCCGTCGCGAACTGCAGCGAGAGGAAGTCCTGCGGGTCGGCATAGTCGGCGACCCAGCCAATCTTCCAGGCCTGGTAGGGGTTGGCGGACTGCGTGGGGTCATTGGGATTGCGCGCGAAGACGTTGGCAGCCAACGTGCCGAAGTCCGAAGTGAATTTCGTCTGGACATTGAGGCTGACCTGCTGGCCATTTACCGTGTAGGCGAGCGCGCTGTTCCAGGTGCTCGCCGCGGCGGTGATGAGGTCTACGTTGGTCTGCCTGTCGCTATCGGCCCAGATGTCGATTTCCTTCGGATGGGTGCCGGTGATGTATGGGCACGAATCCGGCGCGGGCGACGTTCCCTGCGCGCAGGCTGCCTGCGCCTGCGTTAGCAGTTGTAGCGCCGCCTGCTGGTTGCCCGTGACCGAGCGCGTGTTATCCGGCGCGGGATTCGTCAGCCCGCTGTTGAAGCCCTGCATGCCGCTCGGCACGATATGGTTCGTCGGCAGCGCGGCGCCCGATTCGATGCGGTCGACGAGCAACTGTTTGTTGAGGGCAAGGTCGAATGCGACACGTACCTGCTGGTTGTCGAATGGTGGCTTCTGGACGTTCAGACCGAAGTACTCCGTCGCCAGCGTCGGAATCTCATAGAAGTCGCTCTGTCCGCGGGCGAAGGTGTAGTCGCGCTGAGGCACTTGCGTATAGTCGAGCTTGCCCGCGCGGTAGTCACTGTACTCGGCGTCCTCAGACGTGTACATAGGGCGGTCGACTTCGCTCAGCTTGAGCTGCTTGCCCCACGCCTGCTCCCAATAGGTATTGGGCACGAGCACGAGCTCTTTGCCGCCACTATAAGACTTGATCTCGAACGGCCCCGATGTGCCCGCCTGGTCGAGGTGATCGACCCAGAAACCGCCAGCATACTTGGGGTTCTCCACGAAGGCCTTCTCCAGTGGCGCGGAGGTGGAGTACGTCAACGCCTGCAGGAAGAAGGCGACTGGCTTATCGAGCCGGATGCGCAGGGTCAGCGGGTCGAGCACGTTCAGCCCCTTGTTGGGGTCGTCGCCCTGACTGATGAGCGAGCCGGGATCTCCGGCCGCGCGCGCGTTCGCCCCGAGGATGTGGCCGAGGTAGTTCTGCGCGATCGGCGGCGCGGGGCACGACTGCGTGCCATCCTGGCCGTACGTCTTGTCGTCGAGCACGGAGCAGATCGTCGCGTCGAGCGAGCGATTGATGCCATACGCGAAGTCTGCGGCGGTCAACGGCGAGCCGTCATTGAAGCGCATGTTGGGGCGCAAGTGGAAGGTGTAGACTGTGCCTGTGGGATCGACGTCCCACCGCAACGCGGCATCCGGCTGCACGTGCAACGACGTGTCGAGCGTGACGAGGTTGGTGTAGAGCATCGAGATAGTGCCCTCGTCTTGCAGCAGCGAGATGATGCCCGGATCGAGCACCTCATCGTAGCTGATTTTGCCGGCGCCGGTGTAGGGCCACACGAATACCTGATTCTTCGCGAGCTGCACCGTCGGCGTGCTGCCGCCGCACGCCGCGAGGACGGCGGGGAACAGCGTCATCATCGACAGCAGGCTGAAGAGTGTCCTACGCGACCTCGGTCGGCGGGTGCGTGTGCGTCGATGTAGCGCATGCGGAATGCGCGGCGAGAAGGTGTGTCCCAAAGGCATGCCCTGTCCTCCCAGCCCTGGACGGCGGTCGTCGCCGTCGCTCCCATCCTGTACAGTCCACTCCTGGACCTCGCGGAATGCCGGTGCCTTCGTCCGTTATGGGCAGGCGTGCGTGACGCCTTCCTCTCATAGCAAGCTACGCGATTGTATGGATTTCGCGACGTCCTGTCAATTCGTCTGGGTGTACCCGGCTATTTGTCAGATGCGCAGAACCTCACCTCCTATCCCCTTGCGAGAGGAAGAGGGCTGGAAGGATGCGGCCCCCACACCGGCCCGCGTGATACACTCCTTCTTTGGAGTCGTCATGAGGAGGATAGAGTGAGCGGTTCACGGACTGAGGCATCGGGCCAGATGGCCAGCCAGCCAGCGCGGGCGCAGGCGCTGCAGCACCGCGCGCTGCGCTGGCAGACCGGAGTCGTCATTGGGCTGATCGTGCTGGTTGGATTCAATCTGCGGTCGGTCATTCTCTCCGTGCCGCCGATTCTGCCGCTGATTCAGCACGACCTCGGCCTCTCGTATACGATGACCGGCCTGCTCACTTCGCTCCCGATTCTGTTCTTCGGCGGGCTCGCCTGGCCGATCGGCATACTGGTGGAGCGCGTTGGCAGTCGCGGCACCGTCACGACGGGGCTCGCGCTGTTGGCGGTGGGCGCTGCGCTGCGCGGTGTGTGGCCCGCGGCGGTTCCGTTGTTCCTCTTCACGGCGATGCTCAGCACGGGCATTGCGCTTGCGCAGACGGCCGTACCTGTATTCATCAGCCACCGCTTTCCGCTCCGCATCGGCCTCGTCGCGGCGCTCTTTACTGACGGATTGATTCTTGGCGAGGCGGTGTCCGCTGCGACCACCGTACCACTGCTGCAGTCCGTGCTGGGGCCGACCGCGTGGACGCGCAGCTTCCTCTTCTGGAGCGCCCCCGTCGTGCTGACGCTCGTGTTGTGGGTGCTGCTCGCGCCCTCTGATGACCTCCGAGGGGGCCGTCGTGCGCGAGCGGAACGCACGCTCGCCGGAGTTCCGGAGACGCCGCGAGCGAAGCCGCACGTGAGCGCCTGGCATCTGGGCGTGCTGCTCGGCGCGGGAAGCCTCATCTATTTCGGCATGAACGGCTGGATCGCGAGCTACAACCTCGCGCTCGGGCGTGGCGGGCAGACGGCCCTCGCGCTGGGCATCCTCAACGCCGCGCAGTTGCCGGTGAGCCTCACGGCGACGGTCTTCGCGCAGCAACTCGCGGGGCGCCGTGCCCCATTCGTCGTCACAGGTGCGCTCGCCGGTCTCGCGGTGATCGGCTGGGTGGTCACCCCGGCCGCGCTGGAGCCGCTGTGGGCGGCGGTCCTCGGTGGCTGCTCGGCGCTGGTCTTCCTGCTGGGGATCGCGCTGCCCGCGTTGCTCGCGCGACGCGATGAGGTCGCCCGCCTCACCGGCGCGACCCTGGGTGTGAGCTACGGCGTCGCGTTTCTCGGGCCGCTGCTCGGCGGCGCGCTATGGGACCATCTGCATCTGCCTTGGACGGCGTTCGTGCCGGTGCTGGCAGCGGCTATCGCGCTGGTGGTGCTCGGCGCGCTACTTCCGGCCGCCGCTCGCGAGCATACGTCCACGCGCGACTAACCGCTTTCCCTTCCCACGGCAAGAATAGGCCCGTGCAGGCATTAGCGCCGACGGGGGAAGGGGAATCCGAGTGAGTATTCGCAACAGCCGCATGACTGGCACATCACGCGCGTCCGATGCCGAGCTGGCTCGTCTGGCCCGCCGCGTCGAGAGCCGCTGGTATGATCTTGCGATGGCCGAGGAGCGCGGCCAGCCGACCCACGTGCTGGAGCGCATGTACGCCGCCTACCTCCGTGCGCTCGACGAGCTGGTCGCCGCGCAGCGTGCTAGCGCCGGGTACGACACGCAGACCCAGCTGGCGTCGTAACGCCGTGGGCCGGGTCCGCGTGCGCTCGCGATGCGTGCGGAGTTAGCGCTGGCCCGCGAAATCCGCCAGCAGCGTGCCGACGGCCTGCGGTGCATCCTCCAGCACGAGATGGCCTGCCCCGGCGAAGGTTTCCCAGCGGGAGTGTGGGATTTCGCGCGCCATCCGCTCGCCGATGTTGGGCGGTGTGACCGTATCGTTCGTGCCCCACGCCAGCAGGACAGGAGTCTCCAACTGCTTCAGGTCAGACGAGATGGAGTTCTGGTAGTTCGGCAGCAACTGACGGATATGCTGGAAGAACACTTCCTTCCCCAGCTCGCTGTTCCACTCCTGTAAGTACGCGCGCAGGCGGTCGGTCGAGATGGCCTGCGGGTTCGCCGACCCCTGCAGGAACGTCGTGCGCAGGTCTTCGAGCATCTGCTCGAGCGGCGTGTGGCGCGGCGCCTCGGGATCTTGCCGCGCGGCCATATCGGGCAGCGGCCAGTTCGGCGCGAAGGCGTAGCTGTAGCCGTACGAGTCGAAGAGGGCGAGCTTCGTCACATTCGGACGGTAGAGGCGGGTCGCGAGCACCTGCGCCACACCCGCGCCAACGCCCACACCGGCCAGCACGATATCCGTCAGCCGGAGCGCCTCGAACGCATAGGTCAGCGTATCGGCGTGGCCCCAGATCGAGACGTCGGCGGGCCAGGGCGTGTCGGACTGGCCATAGCCGAGCATGTCGAAGACGTAAACTGCCCGCCCTGTCGCCCCGAGCTGTGGCAGCACCGGCTCCCACGTGAACGCGCCGCCGGGAAGGTCGTGCAGCAGCACGATCGCGCCCCGTCCGCCACGCTCCTCGTTCTGCACGATATAGCTCAGGTTGTAGTGGACGCTGCGAACGACTCCCCGATGAGTCGCCGTCGCCGCGCCCCCGCCGCTCCGGCCCGGCGCGGATGTTGGCGTGCCGTTACCCGGAGCCTGCGACTGGAGATTCGCGCGCTCCGGATTCGGCTCGCGCTGGAGTGTGCTCTCGCCAAACTCGCCCATGAGGTTCTCTATCTCCTGACGTCTAGTCTGCCGTCTGACGTGCCGCACATCCCTTCTGGCGGCCCGCGCTGCGCATCCACCCTAGAGTATAGCGTATGGCTCTAGTCGGAGCGGTCATACGGCGGCCGGAACGGAATCCGACTATGCCCGGTTGCGGAGGGTGGGAACATGAGAGAAGGCTGCGAAGCCGGCGTAGCGTGCGCTCTCACTCAGCTCATCGGCGATCTCCAGCAGACGGTTGTATTTGGCGACACGCTCCGAGCGGGCTGGTGCACCGGTCTTGATCTGCCCGGCGTTGGTGGCGACAGCCAGGTCGGCGATGGTCGTGTCTTCCGTCTCGCCCGAGCGGTGCGAGATGACGGCACTGTAGCTCGACCGCGTTGCCATCTCAATCGCGGCCATCGTCTCGGTCAGCGTCCCGATCTGGTTGAGCTTGACGAGAATCGAGTTCGCCACCTGCTCGGCGATACCGCGCCGCAGCCGCTCGGTGTTGGTGACGAAGAGGTCGTCGCCGACGAGCTGCACCTTGTCGCCCA
>CAYRVF010000158.1:1110-9555 GCA_964427535.1 uncultured Ktedonobacterales bacterium | reverse complement strand
TCGCCCACGTCGGCTATGTACTGCCTGCTCAACCAACCTGAAAGTTGCTCTAGGCTCCGTCGCCAAACGGCGCCGCGCCTCGCGCCACCAGTCCGCGCAGCTCATCCAGCGCGGCCAGCGCACGAGCCCGCTCGCTCTCCTCGATGTCGGCGGCGGCGAATTCGTCTTCGTCGAGCACGAGCGTCGTGCCGTCCGGGCTGACCCACAGGTCGAGCAGCAGATCCCGGCAGGCCACCGCGTCGTCGGTGATGCGTGCGGGCGCGGCGATGTTGCAGTACCAGCCTTTTAGGAGTCCCGCGTCTGTATGAATCTCGAAGATGTTGTACCAGCGGTCGGTATAGAACCACTCGACGAAGCGGTCGCCAGTCTCGAATGTCGTATAGCCTAGCTTCAGCGGGGGACGCGTCCAGCGTGCGTCGAGGCGGACGCCATCCGGGAACCGCTCGGCGAGCGTGGCCTCATAGGAGATGATGACCTCGCCACGTGGATTCAGTTTGTGAACGAGCACCTGTGCGCAACTTTCTCGGGGTGTTGTATGTACCTACTGGCTCCCTTGCCTCCGCGCCTGGCGTGTCCCCCTGTCGCCCACCGCGGTCGGGTGGGGCGCTAACCATGCGGGCTAGCGGACTGCCATTGCGCCACCAGTGCAGCCTCGTGGCTGCTCGCACGCGGGATGCTTTGCGCAGCCGTCGCGGCCTGGTCGTTGACGGCGGTCAGTACGCCCAGTCTGTAGAGATAGATCGGGTCTGACAGATCAGGTGTCGGAACTGGACCGGATGTCGCATTGTCGCCAAAGTGGATCTGCTCGGCGCAGCCCTCAGTAGGGTCAGCGGGCTCGATGGAGTACGTGGCTGTGCCACCGCCATACGGAGGGAGCGCCTGTGATTGCGCGAAGTTGAGCAGAAAGCACGTCACGTTCGAGTCATATATGGGCGTATTCGGCTCCCCGGGCTGCGGCCGCGAGACACGCCAGGCAGAGGCCCACGCATCCCAGCGCACCTCCACCGACACTGATGGCAAGTACCCCCCGCCGAGTGCGGGCGGTGCTGGCACCACTGACCCGAGCGCCTGCCCGTCCGACGTCGAGTAGCGCCAGCCTTCGGTGACAAGCGCCTGCACGATCCAGTTGGGCCCTCCTTCTTGAAACGACGGACAGAGCGAATTACATGTTTCCGCTGGCGTGGGTCCGTATTGCTGTCCCACTCCCGTCGCAAGCGTGAGCACCTGCTGTGCCAGCATCGGCTCGGTCGCCACCTGCGTCGCGCCACTTGCGTCGACGTAGTGATCGCCCGGCTCGATGGTGATCGGAGCGGACGGGCGTTGCAGCAGGGTCGCGATATCGTTCGTCAGCGAGGTGAGCAGCCGCGCGGGCAGCCGTTCTGGCACATCGCCCACCTCGACGACGCGGGCAAATGGCGAGAGATTGCCGTTGTAGTTGGACACCGGAATGAGCGGGCATGTATCATCGTGCTCTTTCGGCACGCTGATGGTGCAGGTGAGGGACGCGAACGGCGGCGCCGAATAGCGCAGCACGTGCCGCCCGCGAGCCACCGAGATCGTCGACTGCTGCATCAGCGCATCCGCAAGAGCCGGAACCGGTTTGCCGTCGATCGTCAGCGTGCCCCACGGAACGCTCCCAGTCAACGCGAGTTCGTCACCGCCGAGCGGAATCGGTGCCGTCGGCGTCGGCGTGGGGATGTTGAGCAGGCCTGCGACGGCACGCGACGAGTTGGGTGTGCTCACAAACGCGACGACGATGGCGAGCAGAACCGCGCAGCTCGCAATGAGCGCACCGATGTGGCGTCTCTGCCGTGTCGTCATGGGAAGGCGCACGCGGCGGCGAACCGGTTGCCCGTCGAGGGTCGTCCGTTCGAGGCCGTCGTCCGCCTCGACGTCATCACTGGTGTTGGTGGCGCTGGCAAGCGGCCCGGCGCGCTCGGTCTCCTGCTGGACGCTTCCCCCTACGACGCGGCGGGAGGAGCGCCCAGAGCGTAGATCGGTGACTTCTACCTCGAAGTCGTCGTCCATCCGCTCATCTCCGCTCTGTGTGCCGCCAGGGGGCGGTGTCGCGCTCGTCGTCGCCGCAACTCGCAGCATACGTCCACTGTACGGCGGGCTAGTGCGCGCGTCAATTGTTCGGCGACTTCCACATACAACTACCGTGCTGGTGCGCCTCCCCCGGCGGAGCCAGTAGACGGCGTGCCGATTGGATCTCCTGCCGCCGATATTTGCGCATCCCACTGCGCCACCAGCGCCGCCTCATGGCTGCTCGCGCGCGGGATGCCCGGCGCGGCAACCGCGGCCTGCTGGTTGACGGCGGTCAGCACGCCCAACCGGTACAGAAACAGCGCGTCTGATGGATTGGGTGGTGCCGCGGGGAGGCCACCTTCACTCGCGAGTCCGAAATGAACACGCTCGGCACACCCTTCAGTCTCATCAGGAGGCCGAATAGTCGCCAAAGAAAGCGGGCCGTTGCTCAGGTGTGCCAACTGATTCTGGATGTCAGAGAGCATTGTACAGGAGATGTTCGCGCTGTACGTCGGCCCGGTTGACGAGATATCGCTTTCAGCGGTGACACGCCACGACGAAGCCTTCGCATCCCATTGGACATTTACCCCAACCGACGGAAGTATGCTTGTTTGCGGATTGACGTACGCATGCGCCACTGATGGGAACACCTCTCCACTAACGGTCATGTAGCGCCAGTTCAACATGACGAGCGCCTGCACCGACCATATCGAAGGATTGTTGCTGAAGTCCTGACAGAGTGTGTGGCAGGTTTGCAAAGAATAGGGCGTATATTGCGGCTGGTCGTACGTGGCGAGCGCGAGAATTTGCTGGGCCAGCATGCGTTCTCTCGCGACGTGAGGAACTCCATTCGCATCAATGTAGTGGTCACCCGGCTCGATAGTGAGCGGAGCGGACGGATTCCCTATCACGTGAGCGATTGCTGACTTGAGTGCCGCCAGCGGGCGAGTGGGCAAGTTCTCTGGTTCGTCGCCTAGATTGACGATGCGGATGTCCGGCGGAAGCCCGCCATAGGTAGGCGTCGGTGTCAGTGGGCAGGTATCGAGGTCCGATTTCGGAACGCTGATTGTGCAGAGTAGCCGAGCAAAAGGCGCGGCAACATATTGTAGAGCATGCTTCCCTCGGCTGAGCGAGATCGCGCTTCCCTGGCCCTGAGAAATCACCGTGACCTGAACGGGCTTACCATCGACCGCAACCTGTCCCCAGGGAACGCCATTGCTCAGAATGAGCACGTCTTCTCCCGGTGCGAGGGATGTCGTCGGCGTCGCCGTTGGAATATTGAGCAGTGCGCGGATGGCGACATTCGAGTTGGGTGTGCTGGCAAACGCGACGACGATGGCGAGCAGCAGCGCGCATCCGGCGGCGAGCCCGCTGATCTGGCGTCGTCGACGCTGTGGCAGCGAGAGGGCAGCGCGGCCATGTTCAGGCCGTCCGTCGAGATTCGTCCGCTCGAAGCTGTCGTCTGCCGCGTCAGCAACTGCCTCAGAGTCGCCGTGTTCGATGTCTGGTTGGGAGTTGTTCTCTATGACGTGGCGGGAGGAACGCCCGGAGCGCAGATCGGTGACTTCTACCTCGAAGTCGTCGTCCATCCGCTGATTCCTGCTTCACTTGCCGCCGATGGACCCTGTCGCGCCTGTCGGCGTCGCGCCCAGCAGCATGCATTCAGTGTACGGCGAGCTGGTACTCGCGTCAATGCGATACGTCATGCGTTCGTTGTTGCACCGTGCCCGCAAGAGTTATACTAACTCGGTGGGGTGGTCCGGCGGCGGATGCGAATAGCAATGAGGCTGTTTGCCGGTCCGGCGGACCCAGTGGAATGTGGAAGAGTAGCATGCAGATAAGCCTCATCGGCGTCCCGATGGATCTGGGGGCCGACCGCCGTGGCGTGGATATGGGTCCCAGCGCGATCCGCTACGCCGACCTGAGCGAGAAGCTGGCGGCGCTCGGCCATACCGTCGACAACCTCGATTCGATCTACGTCCCTGAGCCTGAGACCCGTTCCCCAGGTGATCCACAACTGAAATATCTGGACCAGATCGTCCACGTGACACGTGAGTTGGCGCACAAAGTTGAGGAGCACATGGCCCGGGAGTCGTTGCCGATTATACTCGGCGGCGACCATAGCATCGCGCTTGGCTCGATCAGCGGCGTCGCGAACGCCCGCACGCCAATCGGCGTCATCTGGTTCGACGCCCACGGCGATTTCAACACGGTGCAGACGACGCCCTCGGGCAACATACACGGCATGATTCTCGCGGCCCTGGCAGGCTACGGCGACCCCCGTTTGGTGAATGCCGCGGGTCAAGGCCCCCACGTGAAACCTCGCAACATCGTGATCGTCGGCGCGCGTGATCTGGATGTCGAGGAGCGCGCGCTACTGCGCGAGGCGGGCGTCACCGTGCGGACGATGACCGACCTGGACCGTTTGGGCATGAACGCGGTCACGCGCGAGGCCATCGAGATCGCGTCCGATGGCACGAATGGTGTTCACGTGAGCTTCGACATGGATGTGGTCGATCCGACGGAGGCGCCGGGTGTCGGTACGCCGGTACCCGGGGGCATCACCTACCGCGAGGCACATCTGGCGATGGAGCTGGTCGCGGAAAGTGGCAAGCTCATCAGCCTCGATCTCGTCGAGGTCAACCCGATTCTCGACAGTGAGAACCGTACGGCGATTCTGGCGACCGAGCTGGCGCTCTCAGCGGTCGGCAAGCGCATCTTCTAGTGTTGGAATCTCTACTGCTGGCCGCTTGACACTCTCGCAGGCGGACAGTATCGTTACCAATCGGAGAGAAAGCTGGGACGCTCTCCTCGCGAACCCTTGCGGTTTTAGGAGACCGACGGAGGTCACCCAGCACAACATGCGGCAATGGCGCCGTGGGAGGCGATTCGGGTGTCTGAGAAGGTTGCTCTTTCAGAGCGTTCCGACATGGTTGTGTTCCTGAACGGCGAGTTCGTGCCCGCCAATGAGGCCCGGTTGGGCGTAATGACGCACGCGCTCTCGTATGGCACTGGATGCTTCGAGGGGATTCGCGCCTACTGGAACGAAGACGCACAGGAAAACTACATCTTCCGCGTGCGCGAGCACTACGAGCGGCTGCACCGTTCATGCCGCATCGTCAACATCCGTCTCCCGTATTCGGTGGATGAGCTCGTCGAGATCACCCGCGAGCTGGTACGCCGCAACGGTCTGCGCGAGAACTGCTATATCCGTCCCTTCGCCTACAAGGCCGACGAGATCATCGGCGTCAAGCTGAACGACCTGGTTGACCACTTCACCATCTTCACCGTGCCGATGGGCGATTACATCTCCACCACTGGACTACGCTGCGGCGTGTCGTCGTGGCGGCGCGTGGACGACAACATGATTCCCGCCCGCGCGAAGATCTCGGGCGCGTACGTCAACAGCGCGTTCGCCAAGTCCGAGGCGCTGATGAACGGCTTCGACGAGGCGATCATGCTGACGTCAGAGGGCCACGTCAGCGAGGGCAGCGCTGAGAACATCTTCCTGGTCAATGGTAGCGAGCTCGTCACTCCCGCTCCATCGGAGAACATCCTGATGGGTGTGACGCGCGACACCGTGATGCAGCTTGCTCGCCGCGAGCTCGACCGCATCACCCGCGAGCGCCAGATCGACCGCACCGAGCTGTACTGCGCCGACGAGATCGTGCTGACCGGCACAGGCGCGCAGATCGCGCCGGTCGTCGAGGTGGACCACCGCCCCGTCGGCACGGGCAAGGTCGGGCCGATCGCGAGCGAACTGCAGCGCATCTATGGTGACGTAGTGCGTGGCCGCCGCCCCGAATATATGGACTGGTGCACCCCAGTCTTCGGCGGCGCGCATGTGCAGGCGACGACGGCGGACGGCTCCGAAAAGGCCAAGCCGGCGCGCGCACGGCAGGCGCGCAAGAAGTCCGCGACGCCCGCGTAGGGCGACCCCCTCCCCCTCCCCCCGCCTGACGGCGAGAGAGGGGGAACTGTGGGCGGCGCGATGTTGGGGGGAGAGGATTACTATATCAGAGTGCGACGCGATGAAAGACCGTCGCGATTCGCACCGTAGTTCCAATACGGGTGCAGCAGGGAACCCAGTGGAGGCGTCCCCGCGAACCAGGCGTTCATCACATCACTAGAAACAGGGAAGACAGCGCGCGAGCAGGGTTGCGGAAGCGACTCGCCGCGCGCTGTTTCTCGGGTACGGATGGGCGATGTTGTGGAGGCGGGGCCGCGGATGGGCTGTCACCCCTTCCCTGAGAGCGCTGGTGTTAGCTGTTCTCTTGCGGACACAGAGCGCACCTGCTACAGTATGGCGGTCCATTGTTAACCTTGCGTGAATCACGCGCGGCACGCGTCGCCTTCCCGCGATGTGGGCTGGTTGCCCTGCCTGGCGACGGCTGCTTGGCAGGCCATGAAACGGAGTTGGTGGAATCATGTCGCACGGGATCTCCGGGCGGATCCGCATGCTGGCCGCTGTGTCACTGCTGCTGCTCGCGCTGCCAGTGGTCGCGGCCTGCGGAAGTAGTTCGACGGGCAGCGGCGGGAGCGGTACGAGTAGCGCGAATCAGATCAAGGTCGGACTTGTCACCGATATCGGTGGCCTGAACGACAAAGGCTTCAACCATCTCGCGTACCTTGGCCTCCAGCAGGCGCAGAACCAGCTTCACGTCCAGGGCGCCGTCAAGGAGTCGCATAGCGACTCCGACTATGTGCCGAACCTGACGGGCTTCGCCACCGCTGGTGACAACCTTGTCATCGCGGTTGGCTTCTTGATGCAGACCGCCGTGGGCACAGTTGCCAAGCAATTCCCCCAGGTTCACTTCGCCATCATTGACGGCGACGCCACCGACGCCAACGGCAACGTCATCTCACTGCCCAACGTCGTCGGCCTACACTTCAAGGAGCAGGAAGCCGGTGCGCTCGTCGGCGTGATCTCCGGCATGCTCGAGAAGGGCCACCAGAGCAAGGGCACCGCCAACACCATCAGCGCCGTCGGCGGCGTCAGCATCCCGCCCGTCAACCACTACATCGCTGGCTACAAGTGGGCCGCGACGATGGAGGACCCGGGCATCAAGGTGCTCGTCGGCTACTCGAACGACTTCACCGACCCGACCAAGTGCGCCGGCGTGGCGAACAGCCAGATCGGCCAGGGCTCGGACATCGTCTTCCAGGTCGCCGGCGGCTGCGGCCTCGGCGCTTTGCAGGCGGCGGGCCAGAAGGGCGTCTTCAGTATCGGCGTTGACACCGACCAGACCAGCGCCGACAAGTCCGTCATCGCCAGCGCCGTCAAGCGCGTGGATACCGCGGCGTTCACCGCCATCCAAAACGAGGTCAACGGCAAGTTCCAGGCTGGAACCGAAACCTTCGATCTCAAGAACGGCGGTGTCGGCTACGCGCCAGGCAATCTGAGCCTCAGCTCGGATATCCAGGCCGAAGTTACGAAGGTCGAGGGCGAGATCAAGTCCGGCTCCGTCACGGTGCCCGATACGATCCCCTAAACAGCCTCTTGACGAAACGTTCAGAATCGGCATACTGTGCTGGTTAGCGTGGGGCGGGCGCCACGGTGGTGCCCGCCCTCGTCTGTACCGGGGCGGTAGCTTCCTGGGAGGAGGGTCCATGGCCGCACCAACCACCCCGACGAAGCGGAGTGGTCTTCCACTGCCGCCCGCCGTCAACGACAGGCTCCGCCGAACGGGTCGCGCTCTGGGTCTCCCGCTCGCCTCCGTCATCTTCGCGTTCATCATCGGTGCGATTGTCGTGGCCGTCACCGGCGGCGACCCGGTCCGCGCCTATCAGGACCTACTCTGCGGTGGCTTCGGCGTGGCCTGCGCCGGGCGCATCTACCCGGTTTTCCAGCTCAGCACAACGGTCGTCAAGACGATACCGCTCCTCTTCACCGGTATCTCCGTCGCCATTGCCTTCAAGGCTGGCCTCTTCAATATTGGCGCCGAAGGCCAGCTCATCGCTGGAGCTATCGCCACGACCTTCATTGGCGTCCGCTTCGGTAGCCTCCCCGCAATCGTCGTGATTCCGATGGTGCTCGTCGGCGGCGCGCTGGCCGGCGCGGCCTGGGCGGGCATCGCCGGCGTGCTCAAGGCGTATACCGGCGCGCACGAAGTCGTGACGACGATTATGCTCAACTACATCGCCATCTACCTTGTCCGCTATCTGATCGTCGGCGGACCGTTTCAGGTCAAGGGCGGCTTCTCGCGCTCGCCCGCCATTGGGCCGAATGCGCAGCTTCCGCGGCTCATCCCCGCCACCAGCACCTTCTTTGGACTGCCCGGTAGCGTGTACCAGATAGATATCAGCGTCTTCTTTGCCCTCGCCGCGATTCTGTTCTACTGGTTCCTGCTCAAGCGCACGACACTTGGCTATGAGATCAAAGCCGTCGGCCAGAGCCAGCGCGCTGCTCGCTACGCT
>CAYRVF010000158.1:0-1100 GCA_964427535.1 uncultured Ktedonobacterales bacterium | reverse complement strand
GCTGGCATCAACGTGCGCTCGACGATCACGACCACGATGCTTATTGCTGGCGCGTTCGCCGGACTGGCCGGCGCCGTCCATATCGCGGGCGTTCAGCCGTACCTCAGCGACAGCTATATTACCGATACCACCGGATTTGACGCGATCACCGTGGCGCTGCTCGGCGCGGGTGCGCCTTTCGGTATCCTGCTGGGTGGCCTGCTCATTGGCGGCCTGCAGGTTGGCGCACCGGTGATGCAGAGCGACGCCGGCATAGACAGCAACCTCGTCTACGTGCTCCAGGCGCTCATCCTCTTTGCCATCGCCGCGAACTTCCTGCGCACCCTGAAGCTGCGCCTCCCCGCGCTGCGCCAGGTGCCGCCCGCTCAAAGCAACGTCGAGCCGGGCGTGGCCGCGGTTGCCACCGATGTGGAGCCCTCCGCGACCGTAGGACCGTCCGCGACGGCGGGCGCGAAAGACGGCTGAGCCGGGAGAAGCTGACATGAATTTGATCACTGGCATCCTGCACTTGATGACCACCAGCAGCTTTTGGCAGGGCGCTCTGGCCGACAGTGTGCTCTTCCTGCTCCCGGCGCTGGGTGGCGTGCTCTCAGAGCGTAGCGGCGTAGTCAACATCGCGATGGAGGGCATGATGCTCTCCGGCGCCTTCGCCGCCGTGGTCGCGGACCTCGCCTGGGGCAACCCTTGGGCTGCCACCTTCATTGCCATCCTGGCGGGCGGCTTCATGGCCCTGATTCACGCCGTCGTCTCGATCCGCTTCCGCGCGGACCAGATCATCAGCGGCATCGCCATCAACATCTTCGCTGCCGGTGCGACGACGTTCTTGCTCAACAAAATCTACGGCCTGCAAGGCGTCGGCCACGTGACCGCCGATCAGGCGCTCCCGGTCATAACCATCCCCCTGCTCTCCAAGATTCCCTTCATCGGCCCCATCCTCTTTCAGCAGAACGTCGTCGTCTACGCCGCGCTGATTCTGCTCGTGCTGATTAACTTCATGCTCTTCCGCACGCGCATCGGCCTGCGGCTGCGCTCCGTCGGCGAGCATCCCCAGGCAGCCGATACCGCCGGCATCAACGTCTTCCGCATCCGCTACAGCGCGG
>CAYRVF010000157.1:0-9777 GCA_964427535.1 uncultured Ktedonobacterales bacterium | reverse complement strand
GGCCACGGCGACACGATGGTCCCGCTGGCGCGGCTCTCCTCGGTCGCGGGCGTGCCGCTCCCCGAGCTGATCCCGGCCGACCGGCTCGCGCAGATCGTGCAGCGCACACGCGACGGCGGCGCGGAGATCGTGAACCTGCTCAAGCAGGGCAGCGCCTACTATGCCCCCTCCGCCTCTGTGTTGCAGATGATCGACTCGATTCTGCTCGACAAGAAGATGATCATGCCCGGCTCTGTCTATCTGGACGGCGAGTATGGCATCAAGGGCCTCTTCGTCGGCGTGCCTGCCAAGCTCGGCGCCGCTGGAGTCGAAGAGATCATCCAGCTCGAGCTCACCGAGCAGGAACGCGCCGAACTGCAGCGTTCGGCCGACTCCGTGCGCGAACTTATCGGCGTCATGGGGATTTAAGCAGGCCGCAACCCCCCGGCTCCCTTCCCCTCTCAAGGGGAAGGGAGCCGGGGGGTTGCGTTTGCTGCCTTCGGGCAATGACCGTGCAGATGAAAAGCCCCTCTCTTTGCAAGGAGAGGGGTTGGGATGAGGCCCCGTTGCCGTTGAGCATTTCGAAAACCCCACCCTCGGCCTCCAGCGCTCAGCTAGCGGCCCCTCCCCTCTAAGTGGAGGGGGTAAGGGGAAAGATCCACCTCATCACGGCAGCGTGAGCAAGCCCAGGCGCACCTTGAGGGCGATAATGCGATGCAGCGCGTCGTGCAGCCGCGCGGGCGGAATGCGGCCCGACTGCACCGCCTGGGTCATCGCGGCGACGACGGCGGCAAGGCGGTCCTGCTCGATGGGCGCCTCGATCAGGTCGTCACCGGCAAGAAACGCCCGCACGCAGGCTTCCGCGACGCCCTGCGCCGGATCGCTATACCCCTGCTGCCGCATGTACTCGATCAGCCCCTGCGCGTCCATCGCGTCGGTGACGACGATTCCCTGAAAGCCGAGCTGGCCGCGCAAGACCTGTTGCACTAGCACCGGCGAGAGCGACGCGGGCGCCTGCGCGTCGTAGGCGGGGACGATCACGTGCGTGACCATAATCATGTCCGGCTGGTGAGAGAGCAGCGCCCGAAACGACGCAAAGTCGATCGCGTTCAGCTGCGCCTGCGAATGTTGCACCGTCGGCAGCGTGAAGTCCGGATTGCCGCTGGAGGCGCCGAGCCCCGGCCAGTGTTTCAGCGTCCCGGCCACGCCGTTCTGCTGCAATCCGTCGAGGAAGGCCCCCGTGTAGGTGGTAACAGCGCCGGGCGTCGTGCCGAACGTGCGGCTCTGGTCGATGCCGCCACCCTGCCAGACGTCGGCCAGCGGCGCGAAATCCACGTTGAGACCGAGGCTGCGCATACGCTGGGCGTCGGTCTGGGCCTGGGCATACGCCCTCTGCGGATCACCCGTGTTGGCGAGCTGCTGTGGTGACGGGGTCGAACCGTAGTAGAACGCGAGGCGGTCCACCTCGCCACCCTCTTCGTCGGTCGCGAGCAGCAGCGGTGTGTCGGCGTGTGCCTTCAGGTCGCTCACGAGCTGCCGCATACCTCCAGCGGTGGAGGGCATCACCGCCCCACCGTTGTAGTTGGTGAAGACGATCGCGCTGCCCAGGTGCCACTGTGTGAGCGCCTGGTTCAGGTTGGCGTTGTAGCCGTTGGCATAGACCGCCAGCATCAGCGTCTGCCCGACCTGCTGAGCAGGCGTGAGGCCGGCGATGTAGGCGTCGATGCGCTGGTCAAGGCTAGGAGTCGGCGTGTTGGTAGCGGTGGGCGCCGGCGTGGATGTGGTCGTCGACGAGGCGCTCGGCGTGGGAGACGGATGCGGCGTGGAGGTGGTCTTGCGTGCCGCCGGGCCGCTCCCGCAGCCAACTAGGACACCCGCGAGAGATATCGCGCAGAGCAGTGCGCGGAGCCAACTCAGACGGTGGTGGCTCATGCTGTTTCCCGCTCTCTGAGGTCATCATGCACCTCATCTCGACCACGGTACTACAGGCGTGAGTCCGACGGATGGCGATGCAAGTACAATGCCTCTATACTACCCTACGCTCGATTGCGGCTTTCCCTTTCATACGTGTGACGCAGTTCACAGATCTACTCAGCATATGGTCCACAGTGCAGGGTATTTCCTAGAGAAGGGCGGCGGGCGCGAGACTAGATAAGGGCTTTCCGCACGACGCCACCAGCGCGGACCAGCCGCTGGCGCGCCTCCGTCACATCCACGTCCGCCAGCAGCATGACGAGCGCAGTCTTCACGTCGGAGTCCGCCAGCGTCAGCGCGTGCTCGGCCTCGGCGGGCGCCACCCCGGTCGCGGCCACCACAATCCGCTGCGCCCTCGCGCGGAGCTTCTGATTATGCACGCGCACGTTCACCATCAAATTGCTATAGGTGTACCCAAGCCGCACCATCGTGGCGGTCGAGAGCATGTTGAGCACGAGCTTCTGCGCGGTCGCGGCTTTCATACGCGTGGACCCGGCGATCACCTCCGGCCCTGTTTCGGGTGCGATCACCACGTCGGTGAGTGCGGCGAGGGGAGTTTCGCGCGCCGCGACAAGCGCACCGGTGACCGCTCCATGCGCGCATGCGACGGTGAGGCCGCCGATCACATATGGTGTGCGACCGCTGGCCGAGATGCCCAGCACCACGTCGCGCTCGGTCACCACCGCCTGCTCCACGTCACGCGCGCCCTGCTCTTCGTCATCCTCCGCCGCCGCCCCCAGCTCGGGTGCGACCGTGGCGCCGCCTGCGACGATAGCGCGCACCATCTCGGGGTCGGTGCCATACGTGCCGGGACATTCCGCGGCATCGAGCGCGCCCAGCCAGCCGCTCGTCCCCGCGCCCACGTAGAGCAGCCGCCCACCAGCGCCGAGAGCGCGCACCGCACAGTCTACCAGCGCCGCGATGTTGGGGATCTCGTTCGCGACAGCGGCCGCAACACCGCAATCCTCACTGGCGATAGTGTTCAGGATGTCGAGCGTCGGCATGAGGTCGATCTCGCGCGTGCGGGGGTTGGTGTCCTCGGTCATATGCGCGCCCGCTCCTTCCTATCCCAGTCCCCATCACCGCGTCAGCGTCACCTTCCGCAGACCGCGTGGCGCATCGGGATCTTGCCCGCGCTCACGAGCCAAGTGCCACGCCAATTGCTGCAGCGGCAGAATGGCGAGCAGCGGCGAGAGCTCTTCGGACTCCGCTTCGACCAGCTCCAGCCCGCGTCCGCCCGCGCGCACCGCCTCAGCGTTCCCGATCACACAGACATCCGCCGCGCGCTCGCGAAGCTCGGCGATCACCGGGACCACCGCCTGCCCGCCGCCGCCGGACGGCACAATCGCGAGCACCGGGAATCCCCTGTCGATCATCGCCACCGGGCCATGCAGCAGGTCGGCAGCTGAAAACGCATGCGCCACGAGATACGCCGTCTCCATCAGCTTGAGCGCCGTCTCACGCGCCGTAGCATAATTATAGCCCCGCGCGGTCACGACCAGCTGATCGGCGAAGCGGTAGCGTGCGGCCAGTCGTGCCACCTCATCCTCGCGCGCGAGCTGCCGTTCGGCGCGCTCAGGCAGCGTGTGCGCGGACTCGTCGTCTTGCCCCGCCAGCCTCATCACCAGTAGGTATAGCGTCAGCAATTCGGCAGTGTAGGTCTTCGTTGCGGCGACCGCCTGCTCGAGTCCTGCCAGCACGTCCAGCGAATACTCGGCGGCGCTGGCGAGCGGCGACCCAGCTGTGTTCGTGATTGCCAGCGTGATTGCTCCTCCAGCACGGGCGGCTTGGAGCGGCTCAATCAGATCGGGCGAGCTTCCCGATTGGCTCACGGCAATGAACAGCACATCACGCATATCCGGCCGCGCGCCGTAGACCGTCGTCGTGGATGGCGAGACGAGGCCAGCGGGAAGCCCAAGCCGGGTCTCGACCAGATACTTGGCGTAGAGCGCGGCATGGTCTGAGGTGCCGCGGGCCGCGAAGAGCACGAAGCGCGGATGCCGCGCGGCGATTGCCCTGGCAACCGAGCCAATAGTGGAACCACCCTCGCACAGAATGCGAGCGAGCACCGCGGGTTGCTCGCGTATCTCCGCCGACATCAACTCGCCGTTCATGGTTCTCCTCCCGGATTGCACACCCACCCGCGCTACACCGCTCGCTCGTACACCACCGCGCCTCTGATGAGTGTGCGCTCCACCCGCAGGTCGTTGCTCAGGAGCACGAGGTCGGCGTCGGCTCCCACGGCGAGGCGACCCAACGTCTCTTCGCCGAGCAGCCGGGCGGGCACCTCAGTGGCCATCCGCAACGCCTCAGCAGGCGGGATGCCGCACCAGGTGACGAAATTACGGATCGCGGCGTCGAGTGTTATGGTCGAGCCGGCGAGCGTACCGTCCTCGCGGCGCGCGGCAGTCTCCTCCACCACGATGGAGCGGCCACCGAGCGCGTATGTGCCAGGAGGCATACCGGCGGCGGAGATCATGTCCGTGACCAGCGCGACCCGCTCAGCGCCTTTCGCGCGCAACGCCAGCCGTATTGCCGCCGGATGACTATGCACGCCATCGACGATGATACCCGCAGTGAGCCGTTCATCAACCAGCGCCGCCCCTACGGCACCGGGCGCGCGATGCAGAAACGGTGACATGGCGTTGAAAAGATGCGTCCCCATGCGCGCCCCGGCATCCACGCCGAGCATGAACTGCTCATACGTGGCCGAGGTATGCCCGAGGCTCACGAGCACGCCCCTCCCGGCCAACCGCGATATCCAGCGCAGGACACCCTCGCGCTCGGGCGCGACCGTCACCACGCGCACCGCGTCGTGGCGCGCGAATTCTTCCAGCAGACTCACGTCGGCGGCTTCCACTACACGCCGGTCGTGCGCGCCGGATCGCTCTGGCGAGAGCAACGGGCCTTCGAGATGCAGGCCGAGGGGACGCGCGCCCGGAGCCCCGCGCGCCTCTTCGAAGGCGGTGAAGACGCGCGGATAGAACTCACGCGGTGAGGAGATGACGGTAGGGAGATACGCCGTCACACCGGTCGGCGGCAGGCAGTCGCTCAAGTGACGCAGCGCGTCGGGGCTCTCGCCGACCTCGACGCCAAAGCCGCCATTCACCTGCAGATCGAGAAAGCCGGGAGAGACGATGTCGGCTTCGAGCAGCGGAGCATCGGACGACACGGCAGACGGCCCGCGAACGATCTCGGCGATGCGCCCGTCACGGATGAGGAGTGTGCCGGGTATCAAGTCGCCATCCAGCAGCAGGCGTCCCCGAATCGCCAGGACATCCACGTGCGCACCCCTTTCGGCAGGTAGTCGGTTCGGCAACGGACGCTCAGACCGCATTCCGTCTCGAACTCTAGCTCAGAACGCCTGGCTCCCGTGTCGCAGCTCCCGTGACCGGCACCGCCTTTGCCGCACAAATAGTGCCCCTCGCAGATGCTCGCAGTGCAGTATGTGCGCCCCGTTTCATGGAGGTGCTGCATGGACTATACATTGGTCTATACAACCTGTCAACCTATCCACTCACTTGCCCCATACCTGGCAAGCCTAACTGTCTTGGCGAAGTGCGCCCCAGACCGAGAGGATGAGCCCGGCCGCGGAATCGAGTCGCCTCCATGCTGCTCTCTCGCTCCGGACGCGCTATACTTTCTCTAGCGGCATATGCCTGACCGGGGCTCCACGAGCGCATCGCCGCGACAGCCACCCGCGCGACGACACTGAGAAGACGAGGAAGCTCACATGCTAACGGTTGAAGAGGCGCGAGAGCGCGTGCTGGCGTCCATTCTGCCCCTGCCGGCGGAGTCGGTGCCGCTGGATGAGGCGCTCGGGCGCGTGCTCGCCGAGGATGCCATCGCGCGCGAGTCGCTACCGGCCTTCGCCAACTCGGCGATGGACGGCTATGCGCTGCGCGCGGCGGATACCCTGGAGGCGAGCGAGGCGGACCCGCGCGAACTGCGCCTCGCGGGCGAGGTCGCGGCTGGCCGGGTCTACGCGGGTACGCTCGCGCCCGGCGAGGCGGTTCGCATCCTAACGGGCGCGCCTGTTCCCGCGGGTGCCGATGCGGTGCTCCAGCAGGAGCTCGTCACGCTATTCGACGGGTCTGTACGTATTCCCGTGCCGGTCGCGCCAGGCAACAACATCCGCTATCCCGGCGAAGACGTCGCGCCCGGCACGTTGCTCGCCGAGAAGGGCAGTGAGATCGGTCCGGCGGAGATTGCGCTGCTCGCCGCCCTGGGGGTCTCGCCGGTCAGACTCACCCGTCGCCCGCGCGTCGCCATCCTCGCGACTGGCGATGAGCTAGCCGCCCCCGGCGAGACACCGCGTCCCGGACAGATTCGCGAGAGCAACTCCCAGTATCTGGTCGCCGCCGTGACACGCGCCGGGGGTATTCCGCTGCCCCTGGGCATCGCCCGTGACCGCGCCGACGAAATTCGCGCCAAGCTCGACGAGGCCACGGCAGCCGATCTCATCCTCACGTCAGGGGGCGTCTCCGTCGGCGACTACGATCTGGTGAAACAGATTTTGACCGAGCGCGGCACGATGGACTTCTGGCGGGTGCGTCTGCGGCCCGGCAAACCGCTCGCCTTCGGCATGCTCAATGGAACCCCACTGCTGGGGCTGCCGGGCAATCCGGTCTCCGCCGCCGTCACGTTTGAGCTGTTCGGGCGTCCCACGATTCGCACGATGCTCGGCGCGCGACACATCTTGCGGCCGCACGTCACCGTCGTGCTGCGCGGGGACGATATTGGCCGTGGAGATCGGCGCCAGTATGTACGCGCGCGGCTCGCGTCTGAAGATGGCACGCTCGTCGCCCGGACAACCGGCGCGCAGGACTCGCACCTGCTCTCCTCGCTCCGTGGAGCGACGGCGTTGCTGGTCATCGCCGAGGGCGAGGGCGTCGTGCGCGACGGCGATCATGTGGAGGCGCTGTTGCTCAACGACGCGCTGCCGTGGGGAACCGACTAACCAGGCAATGCCCGGTTAGTACGCTACCGCAGGTGCGGCCCGGCCGACGATGGCGATCACACCCGTCGCGACGAGATCGGCGGCCACACGCAGGATGAGCGGCTCAGGGGCACCAAGATTGTTCGCGATCGACCACAGCGGTGTCTGGCCATCGACGCAGGTCAGCACCTTCCACTGCTCTCGTGTAAGCTGCAGGGAGGCGCCTTCACCGGCCTCGACCTCGGCAAAATCAACGACCGTCTCGGGTGAGAGGGGCGCGTGCGCATGTGGAGTACTGGCTCCGGCGCCCGCTCGCAGCGAGCGCAAGGCCTGGCCGAGCAGCGGACCGATTGGCACCGGCAGACCCACACGACCGGCCGGCAGGGGAACGCCATCTTCGAATGCGAAATCGCCATCCGGCCATGACAGCACGACCTTGAGCAGTTGCACGGCGTCCTCGACCGCCCACTCTCGCAGAACGTCCTGTGCGAGGGTATGCGTCCCAATGAGCAGGCGCATCAGTTGCATGTCGGGCATGCGTGCGGCCTCCGATAAGGACATGCCGGTCGCGCGCTCGATCTGCTCAGGCGTCACCAGGCCCGCGTGAACGAGCTGCTGGGCGAGAATCATCCCCGCGCCGATGCGCTCGGCATACAACCACTGGCCGCCGGCGAAGTAGATCGCCGCGCGCATGCTTCCACGACGCAGCGAAAGCAGTCCGGTGTTCTGGCCGTTCTCGATCACGCGCAGCACGTCTGGCAGCGCAATCTGACGCAGATTGCCCACGAGAGGCATTCGGGTCTCCATCCTTCCCGTCTCACCCGCTCACGTTCCGATCCGACCACGCGGAGCCGCGCCGGTCCGCACGCCACCCTCCGCCGCAGCGAGGAGGGTGGCAGGCAATCAGGTGGACAAACGTATGCCCACATGATACATCAGGCGCGGACACATGCAACCTTCCACCGTCCAAGTGGTCAGGTGATGCACTCCCCTTCGCATAGCATGTCATACCGCGATACGAGAGCACGACTCGCTGGCCTGAAATGCCCGCGAGATGTGGCCTTCAGGCTGCTAGCCACGCGCAGCCCCATGCCGCTCCACCACGGTCAGGAAGTGGCACGGCAGCGCCACGCGAGTGTCACGTGCAGCACACGGTCGGGGTATGGAGGGAGCGGTTGGCCAGCGAGGCTACGTCGGCAGCCGCGTCACGGTGAGCATCGCAGTCCACGGGACGAACAGTACCTCGCCCTGGGTCCGCTGGATGACGAGTCCGCGAATGTCTTCGTCGGTGATGGTGCCCTCGATCACCTCGCCGTAGACGGTGTCGGCGGCCAGCAGATGCAGGCGCACCCGCTGCCCTTGCAGAAGAAAATAGCCCCGCGGATTGATATTCTGCATGGCTTCCTCCACGTGCTACCCGACGCACCTGTCACCTGAAGCCTGTGTGTACGCACTATCTCACACCCGCGCAGGGCGCGACTGTGATCTATGTGATTGCTCTCCGGAGGAGCAAAAATAGGCACCATCGATGCTGCCTTAAGGCGTAGGTCCCTCTGGCACAGCCATTGCATACAGTCGGTTCTGACCGCAGCAGCCGTGAATCCGCATCTGGAAGGAGTTCGGCACGTGGGAGAGGAAAACTATCGCACACCCGTCCAGTACGGCGCCCCCGAAGAAGAGGCCGTCGTGACCCAACCGGTCGCCCGTTACTTCGCGCTGCTCGCCGGGGGAGGGCTGGTCACGCTCGGCATTCTGGGATTCATTCCGGCCATTTCGCAAGGGGGAGTCTTGCTCGGTATCACGCACGTCTCGACGACCGCGAACATCATTCGGTTGGTAACTGGTGTGCTCGGCCTCATCGCCTTCGCTATGCACCGTTCCCTCGACGCGAAAGCCTATGCGATCTTCATCGGCGTGGTGTACCTGATCTACTTCTCGATCGGCAACATTGACTTCGGCAACATGGAAGGCTCTTACAACGCGCTGCAGAAGTTCCCGTGGATCACCTTCAACGCCATCAACGCCGGACTCATGATTTCCGGCTGGCTTGTGGCCGGGCTGGCCTTCATGCAAAGCGGCGACGTGGCCACGCGCGAGTACCGTCAGCGGCGGCGCTGGGTCATCTTCTCGCGCGACAGGCTGCGTGCCACCTAGCGCGACGACAAACTATCGGGCAAAAGAACGGCACGGTGCCGGAACGATCTACGCTCTGGCACCGTGCCATTCATTGCGCACTTATACGCGAGGTATGCGCGTCTCTAAGAGAACATGCCCGTTGCGTGAGACGCGGTCATGGTCCTCAGGGTGCGAAGGAGCCTCACCCTCGCGTCACCACGTCGCGCTGCATGCCAGCGTGCTCGACTCGCCGCCAGTCGGGGTCCTCCGGATGCTTGAGGTCCCACATCGGGCGGCGGCTGCGCACCACGGGAATCGTCACGAAGTTCTCCTCGGGAGGCGGCGAGGTGGTCGCCCACTCCAGCGTGAACGCATCCCACGGATCGGAGGTTGCCGTCGCGGGCTTGCGGATCGTGATGAACCAGTTCACCATGAACACCAGAACCCCGACGGCGGTGAGGTACGCGCCAAGCGAGGCGACGAGGTTGAGGCTATTCCAGCCAAGGTCCGCCGGGTAGGTAAACTGCCTGCGCGGCATGCCCAGTATCCCCAGGATGTGCATCGGGAAGAAGGTCAAGTTGGTGCCGATGACCCACAGCCAGAAATGAACCCGTCCGAGCCGCTCATCGAGCATGCGTCCGCTCATCTTGGGGAACCAATAGTAGATGCCGGCAAACAGCGCCGTCACCGCGCCAGCGGGCAACACGTAATGCAGGTGCGAGACGACGAAGTAGCTGTCGGTCACCTGATAGTCGAACGGCACCACCGCT
>CAYRVF010000156.1:0-9946 GCA_964427535.1 uncultured Ktedonobacterales bacterium | reverse complement strand
GCGAGGTCGCCGACGAGGTCGTAACGGCCATACGACGGCATGAGGTAGCATCCCTGGATCAGCCCCCGGCGCGCGGCCGCGAGCACGACGTCGCGCGCCAGCTCGATGCCGACCTCGCGCCCGGAGTCGCCTGCCTCTCGCATACGCTCGCGCACGTCGTCAGGGATGCTGATGCCGGGGACCTCATTGTGCAGGTACTCGGCGTGCTTCGAGCTATGCAGTGGAATCATTCCTAGCAAGATCGGCACGTCGACGGGACCGAATGCGTCGAGGAAGCGTTCCAGCGGGGCGAGCTCATAGATCGGCTGCGTCATGATGTACTGCGCGCCAGCGTCGAGCTTGTGGCGCAGGCGATGTAGCTCCAGCTCGGTTTCGGTGAGGTAGGGGTGGTCGTGTTCGAGTCCCTGGGCCTGCGCCAGCTCGCTCTCGACGACGGCCGAATCGAGCAGCTTACGCCGGGCGCGTTCCGCGTCGAGGTCGATGGGGTCATCTTGCATGTTGAGGTTGAGCGCCGCGCCGATGTGGAACCGCGCGGGCATGCCGAGCGGGGCACCCGCCGCGTCGTGTCCCTCGTTGAAGCCGCGCAGGATGCGGATGAGGCCGACGGAATCGGCGTCCCACACGCCCGTCAGGTTGGGATAGTTGCCAGCGCGCACCGGGTCACCCGTGAGCGCCAGAATGTTGTGGACGCCAAGCGCGTGCGCGCCGAGCAGATCGGACTGGAGCGCCATCAGATTGCGGTCGCGCGTGGTGAAATGGATGATGCTCTCCACATCCAGCCGCTCGGCCAGCAGACGCGCGAGTGCGATGCAGCTCATGCGCACCCGCGCCATCGGGCTGTCGGCGATGTTGATGAACTCGACACCCATCGAGGCGAGGTGCGCCGCGCCGTCGAGAATCTTCGCGGGATTCAGCCCTTTCGGCGGGTCCAGCTCGATGCTGACGGCGAACCGCCCCTCGTCGAGCACTTGCTGCAGGCGTGTGCGCGGCGTCTCGCTCGCCTGCTGTTCAGCCTCCGTTGGGCGCGCCAGGGGTCGTGATGGCACGGCCGGATGCGGCGCGTCGAGCACGGGATGCGTCAAGGTTGCCGTCGCGCTGTCGAGCGAGGCAAGCGTCTCGCGCATGGCGGCGATGTGGGCAGGCGTGGTGCCGCAACAGCCGCCGATCAGCCGCACACCTGCTTCGGCGAACCGCCGGGCGTAGTCGGCGAAGTAGTGGGGCGTGGAGACGTAGAGGAAGCGGTTCTCGACGCGCGTTGGCAGGCCGGCATTAGGCTGGGCGGTCAGCAGTACGTCGTCAAACCCGCTGACACGCAGCGCCTCGGACATCTCGCGCACGGTATCGAGAATCCCCGCCGGACCCACACTGCAATTACTGCCGATGGCGCAGACGCCCAAGCTCGCCAGCGTGCGCGCAACCTCGGCAGGGCTCTCGCCTGAGAGCGACTGGCCGTCTTCGCTGAACGTCATCTGCGCGATGATAGGCAGCGTGCCGACGTCACGTGCGGCGAGGACCGCCTGGCGCAGCTCGGCCAGGCTGGCGAACGTCTCCAGCACAACCAGGTCGGCGCCTCCCTCGGCTAGCGCTTCGATCTGCTCGCGAAAGAGCGCGCGCACGGCCAGGAGTTGTGGATCGTCGTCGCCCGCCGAAGGCAATTGGAGCATGCCGGATGGCCCTACCGCACCCGCGACGAACACCGGCTGCCCCGCGACCTCGCGCGCTTCACGCGCGATCTGCGCCGCCTGGCGGTTGATCGTGCGCACCTTGTCGGCCAGACCGTAGGCGCTCAACTTGGCCGCGTTCGCTCCGAACGTATTGGTCTCGATGACCTGCGCTCCGGCGGCGATGTACTCGCGGTGGATGGTTTGCACGAGCGCGGGATCGGTCAACACAAGCTCGTCGAACGAGCGGCCAAGCATCAGGCTTTCGGGAGCGCGGGCATAGAGCATGGTGCCCATCGCCCCGTCACACAAGAGTGGACCCTGACGGAGCCGTTCGAGCACAGGTTCGCTCATACCGCATCCTCCCCTTTACTGCGTGTCTGACGCCAGTCCCTTCCGGCGCGCGTATGTGTCTCTGGGTGCGAGCCTTCCAGCGTCATTATAGACGGGCCACCGAAGCCTGTCGACGGCTCGGCCCCTGCGGTGTCAGGATCTATACCGCCGCCGCGTCGAGTTGTCCTGCTAGCAGCGTCTGCCGCAGCAGCATCAAATTGGTAAGCTGCCCGACCCCACCCGGTACGGGACTGATCGCCCCCGCCACGCGCGAGACGGAGTCGAAATCGACGTCTCCCACCAGGGTGCCATCTGGCCGGACGGTGATGCCGACGTCGATCACCACAGCCCCTGGCGCGACCATGTCACCGGTGATCAGCCCCGGCCTTCCCACCGCCACGATCAGGATCTCGGCCTGCCGCGTCTGCGCGGCGAGGTCGCGTGTGTAGATGTGGCAGACGGTGACGGTCGCGTTGCGGTGGACGAGCACAAAGGCGAGCGGCTTGCCGACGACATTGCTCGCGCCGACGATGACCACACGCCGCCCCGCGATGGAAATCTCGGCGCGGTCCAACATCTCGACGACCGCAGCGCAGGTGGAGGGCACGAACGTCGGAAACCGCAGGAAAAGATTGCCCGCGCTCCGCAGGCTGATGCCGTCGACATCCTTGTGGGGATCGATCGCCTCGGCGACGGTGTACGTTGAGAGGTGCGGCGGCAGCGGCGTTTCGATCAAGATGCCCTGCACCGTTTCGTCGGCGTTGAGCGCCAGCAGTGCCGCCCGCAGCCCCGCATCTGGAATGTCGGGCGGCAGCGCGATCTCGCTGGCATTCACGCCCACCTGCTCGGACGAACGCACGATCGACCGCATGTAGACCTCGGCGGAGGGGTCCGCGCCAACATGCACAATCGCCAGACCGGCGGGCCGTCCATGCTCGGCGGTGTAGCGGCTCGCGAGTTCTTCGAGGTCCGCACGCACGCTCGCGGCGATGCGCCGCCCATCCAGGAGTTCAGCCGTCACAGTCGTGTCCTGTTCGTCTACTGTCTGGCGACCTGGTGCCAGCGCCCGCCTCGACTTCTACGCGCCCATGCGCTCGTAGACCGTGGCGAGGGTCGCGGCGCGCAGCTCGGTGGCGCGCGCGCTCAGCTCCGCGATCTGCGCCCGAGCGGCGGCGGCTGCCGCGGTGTCGCGTAGCAGCACGACGTTCGCCAGCACGTTCAGCGCGGCGGCGTGGACGGCAGACTCGGCGAAGAGCGCCGCGCATCCAGCGTCGCTCGCCACAGTGGGGTTGCCTGCCCGCGCGATGCGCTCCGCCAGCTCCGCCGCCTCGCATGCCTGCCGCATGACCGCGAGCGGTGGCTGCATCGCGTCGTGCAGCGCCGCCTGAATTGCCTCCTCACGGAGCGCCCGCTTCTCGTCGGTGGCCTTTGGCAGCCGGTAGGCGGCGGAGACACCCTCGAAGGCGCGCTCGTCTTCCGCGACCAGATCGAGGAGACTCTGCCGCAGGCGCTGCGCCGAGAGCAGGACATCACGCGCCTCGCTCTCGACGGCGCTGAACTGCTTTCGCCCTGCTGTGAGCTGCGCCACCATCTCGGCGAGGGCAGCCGCGAGCGCGCCGACAAGGGCACTGGCCGCGCCGCCGCCCGGTGTCGGGGCGCTTGACCCGAGCGCCTCGATGAATACCGGTATGCTTCGCTCGTCTGGCATGCGTCCGCCGTGCCCCTTCATTCCATCAGAGAGTGCCGCAGGCGACATTGTATCACTGGCAGGGAGGACGATTCCCCGTCCTGCTCGGTGGCGGTCGTCCGTGGCGGAGTGTTACCCTCAGAGAGGAGACTTGGTCTCCGCCCCGGATCGATGAGATGTAGACCTAGTCAGCTCCTGAAAGAGGATGTGCGGCGCATGGCACGTGTTGAGGCTCCAGACGCGCGCGAGACCCTGCGCGAGAAGGTCGAACGGGTCCACGCGCTGCTCGTCGCGGCCTACGGCATCCCGCCGTGGGAGCCGGATGGCGACGCGCTGGGCGGCTTGATCGCGACGGTGCTCTCGCAGCACACGTCCGATGTCAACTCGGCGCGCGCCTACGACCGGCTGGTAAACGCGTTCCCTTCGTGGGAATCCGTGCGCGATGCTCCCGTCGCCGCTGTGGAGGACGCGATACGTCCCGGTGGTCTCGCGCAGCAGAAGGCGCGGCGCATCCAGGAGATTCTCACCGTCCTCTCTGAGCGGCATCCTGGCGAGCCGCTGTCGCTGGGGTATCTCGAGGAACAGCCGCTGGAGGACGCGCTGGCCGCGCTGCGCGACCTGCCCGGGGTAGGACCTAAAACGGCGGCATGCGTTTTGCTTTTCTCACTCGGCAAGCCGGCCTTTCCAGTCGACACGCATGTGTGGCGGGTGAGTAAGCGTCTCGGTCTGATCGCGTCGAACGCGAGCGCGGATGCCGCGCACGAGCAGTTGACGGCGCTGATCCCGCCGGAGTGGCGGCACACGATGCACGTCGATCTCATTCGTCATGGCAGAGAGGTGTGCCATGCGCGGACCCCCGACTGCGACAGGTGTCCGTTGCGCTCCGAATGCCAGTATTATTGGGCGCTCGTAGCAACAGAACGGTGAACTCTAAGCGGGCGGGGCGTGTTACGCCTGTATCTGCGTTTCGTTTATCTCATCAAGAGCACTGACGCTCTTGATGAGAGGTGGCGAGGATGCCGCCACACTCTGTATGCCGTAGGGATGGGCAATCGCCGACTAACAAGTCGCCGCATGCGCCAGGGAGCGCGGAGCGGGCGGCGTGGATTCAATGGACGCATATGATACGAGTTCCTCACATGCCGAGACATGCGGCACACGACTGGCGCGACGTGACGCGGAGCCTGACAAGCTCGCGTCTGGTGCGTGCATGTGTCGTCGGGGTGTCTCTCGTCGTGGCCACGGTGCTAAGTACCCCGCTTCGCCACTGGATGCTCGAAGCGCTGACTGCGGTCTGTGTTCTTGGCGGCATTCTTGCTGCCCCGGTGGTGTCGCTCATCGCCTGGCTTGGCCTCGTGCTTCCAGAGAACACGGGCCTGCACCGGATTGCCCCGGTGCTCTTTGGAGCAGCGCTGATCTGGCTCTGTCTGGCGATTCTTGGTGCGCATGCCCGCGGCGGTGAGCGCGGAAAGGTCCGCGGATCGTAATGAGCGCGGACCCGGCGCTGCCAGCAGCCGGGCGGCTCGCCGGCAGCCTCGAAGGAGAGGCGCTGCAGATGACAGACACTGTCTTTGACAACCGGCGCGGCTCCTGGCGGGCGCGCTGGTCGCTCTTTTCCGCGCACGACGCGTCACCCCCCACGACGCCAGTGTCACGACCTGTTCGCCGTCTCTCCGCCTCGGTGCTCGTCGCGCCACGTGAGGCCGAACGGCCCGCCAGCTCCCTACTTCCCACTCGTGTACGTACCCGCTGGCTGGATACGCTGACGGTGCCCAGGCACCGCACCGGGTCGCCGCCCGGACGCACTCTCTTGACACGCCTAGCGCTCTCTTCTATGCTGCCTCTGCTGCGAAGGCTTGCTCGCAGGGCAGACGCACAGCGCGGTGCGCGACGAGAGAGAGGACAACTGATGTCGGCGGGTGAGATAGGTCTGCGGCTACTCGCGGCGACCGTCGTGGGCTACCTGATCGGCTCTTTCCCGAGCGGTGTCCTGGTCGGCAAGTTCCTCGGCGGGGGCGTCGACCCGCGCGCATCCGGTAGCGGCAAGACCGGCGCCACGAATGTGCTACGGACACTCGGACCCGGCCCAGCAGCGTGTGTCGTCGCGCTCGACTTGAGCAAGGGCATCCTCTCCGTGCTGGCCGCGCGTTTCCTCTTCTTCCCCGCGAGTATGCCGACCTCCGTGGAGGTCATTGGACCGCTCGGCACGACGTATCAGACGATTGCGGAGTCGACCGCCGCGCTGGGCGCCTTGCTCGGCCACAACTACTCCATCTACATCAAATTTACTGGTGGCCGTGGTGTGCTGACTGGCGCGGGCACCATCCTCGTCATGCAGCCGATCGCGTGGGTGGCTGCATTCATCGCCGCGGTGGTGCCGATCGCGGTGACGCGCTACGTCTCGCTCGGCTCTATTCTCGGAGCGACTACCGCTCCGGTCGCCGATCTCGCGCTGGTGCTGACGGGCCACGATGCGCTGCCGCATCTGCTCTACATCACCCTTGGGAGCACGATCGTCGTCGTCTCACACAAAGACAACATCCAACGGTTGCTGTCTGGCACAGAGCGCAAGCTCGGCGAGAAAGCCCCAGCTCCGGCCGAGAAGGCGTAAGGGCAGAACCTAACCCCCTGCCCCCTTCCCTTGAGGGAAGGGGTCGCTCATTGAGCGTTCGCGGCCAAGGGTAGCGGAGTGAGTGTGGCGAGGACAGCGGGCCTCACCCCGGCCTATCTCCCTGCGGGGCGAGGGGCTTTTCGTGTCGGCGAGCATGGAGTCCGAAGGGGATACACTAAACACCGCCATCCCCTCGCGAGGGGATGGCGGTTGGGGAGATGCGGCCCCTTACTTGCTGCTGCCGATGGTTGCCGGTGTGGTGATGAGGCTCCAGGCGCCGCGAATGTACTCGTACGCGGAGAAGATGGTCCAGATGACGGCGAGCAGCAACACGACATCCGCCAGGGCGAGCAGGTAGTCGGCGAAGGAGTGCGGTGCGCCGCCGCTGCTCAGGCCGAGCGGGAACGCCGTCGCGCCGCCCAAACCGCGGGCGAGCAGGATACCCCCGAGTGCGAGCAGCGTCAGCAGCGTCTTCTGTTTGCCCCAGCGTCCGGCCGGAATGACGACGCCCTGCGCGGCGGCGAGTGAGCGCAGACCCGAGACGATGAACTCGCGCGTGATGATCACGATCGCGATCCAGGCGGGGACGAGCCCGATTTGCACGAGCGCGACGAGCAGCGCCGAGACGAAGACCTTGTCGGCAACAAGGTCGAGGAAGATGCCGAGTTGCGAGACGATCTTGTACCGGCGCGCGATGCGCCCATCGAGCGTGTCCGTCAGGGAACTCGCGAGAAACAGCACGGTCGCGGCGAGGAAGGCCGCTTGCGTATTGAGCAGCACCAGCACGACGAGCGGCACCGTCGCGATGAGACGGGCGAGGCTCAAGTAATTCGGTACATTTCGCACGGTGGTGCTCCTTTGCCCGGTCGCCGAGCCACAACGACGGGACGACGGCGCGTACGAGTGTTGACTGCAGTGTAGGCGATGCTTCTCTGAGTATCAAGGTCCGGGCCAGATTGCTCGTTACCCGTTCGCAACGTACCTTCGCTCCATTGCGCCGCACTCTTGAGTATACTATTCTAGATTGGCTGGCGCTCGCTCGGAGCCGGGTCGCTGGCCGCGAGCGCACGAAACGTAGGCAGGTGACATGATCGCCCAGGAGACGCCCACAGCGGAGCGGGAAGAGACATCGCTCGTCATCCTCTATGAGGACGAGCGGCTGCTCGCCGTCGCGAAGCCTGCGGGCCTGGTCGTCCACCCTGCGTACAAACATCCAGATGGCACGCTGACCGATGCGGTCTTCGCCCGGCAGCGCGCGAGTGGCGGAGAGCGCCCCTGGCTGCTGCACCGGCTGGACCGCGACACCACCGGCGTCGTCCTGTTCGCCAAGACCGAGAATGCCCGCCGCAGTCTCGTCCGGCAGATCGAGCGACGGAGCATCCAGAAGACATATCTCGCGATCGTGGCAGGGTCGCTCGCTCCGACAGACGGGCTGATCGACGCGCCGCTCGCCCGCGACCCCGCTGACCGGCGCCGAGTGATCGTCACACCCGACGGGCAGCCGGCCACGACCCGCTACAGAGTGCTCGCGTCCGGGGAGCATGTATCGCTGGTGCTGGCCGAGCCACTGACCGGGCGGACGCATCAGATACGCGCGCATCTGACGAGCCTGGGCGCGCCGCTGTTGGGCGACGCTCTGTATGCGGCGGGAGAGCCTCCGCGCGACAATGCGCCGCGCGCTATGCTCCACGCGTGGCAGCTCCGATTTATGTACCCAATGACGGGCGAGCCTTGTGCGGTGACCGCTCCCATTCCAGACGACATGCTCACGCTGATACGCCAAACGCACCTGGAAGCGGGACTATCCCGCTTACCTACGTCCCCTGAGGAGGACTCATGCAGCTAACGTCGCTCGACGAGATCAATCAGCAGTACCGTCACATCTATCTGCAGCCGCACCTCGACGACGCCGTGCTCTCTGCCGGTGGATCGATTGCCTTGCAGGTCGCCACCGGCCAGAAGGTGCTCGTGGTCGGGGTGTTTAGCGGCGGCCCGAAGGCGGGCGGCGCGATCAGCGGCTACGCTCGTCAGTTGCAGCAGACGACGGGCCTGGGGCCGGACGGCGCGGATGCGGTGCGGCAGCGTCGCGAGGAGGACAAGGCGGCAGTCGAATCGCTCGGCGCGGACGTGCTCTGGCTCGACTACCCCGATGCCATCTATCGCGGCGCCCCGGCGTTCTACCAGAGCGAAGAGTCGCTCTTTGGCGATGTCAACTCCGGTGATCTCGCGCTCGATGAAGAGCTCGCGGCGCTGTTCCTCAACATTCACGAGCGCGCGCCGCTGGCCGCGCTCTACGCTCCGCTCGGCATCGGGCACCACGTCGATCATCAATTGTGCTGCTCGGCGGCCGACCGGCTCGCGCAACGCAAGATCAACGTGAAGTTCTACGAAGACATGCCCTACGCCGCGCGGCAGGGCGCCCTTGAGGCGCGTCAGCGTGAGCTCGGCATCACGATGGAGCCCGAGATGGTGGAGATTTCGGGGACGGCGCGCGCGAAAGAGGACGCCATCACGCTCTATCGCAGCCAGGTACCCCAGCTCTTCGGCTCCGAGGACAACATGCGGCAGACGCTCGACCGCTACGCTGGCTCTATCCGTCGCACGTATCCGGGCATCCAGATCGAGCGCTTCTGGCGCTGGTAACACGCAGGCTCCCCGCTCGCGATGGAGTGGGGAGCCTCGTACAAACCGAACCAGCCGGAAACGCTAATCGCTAGCGCTTGGCTGCCGGTTGGCGCAAGAAGATGTGGATCGGGCGATGCTCTGAGGTGAGTGTTGCCTCACGCAGCGCCTCGCTGTAGGTCGGGTGCGGGTGAATCGTCGCGATGATCTCGTCGGCGGTCAGCTCGGCCTTCATCGCCAGCGAGAACTCGGTGATGAGGTTGGTGGCGTCGGGTCCGTAGATGGCCGCGCCAAGAATCTCGTCGTACTCGCCCAGGATGACCTTGGTGAAGCCCTCGGTCTCGCCCGTCGCCAGCGCCTTGCCGTTCGCCACCCAGGGGAACTTCTCGGCGTGGGCCTTCGGCGTGTACTCCTTGGCCGCCGCCTCGGTCATGCCGACGGAGGCGATCTCGGGGAAGGTGAAGATCGGGCGCGGCACGACGTTGTAGTCCATGTTGGAGTCGTGGCCCGCCGCGTTCTCGGCGGCGACCTCACCCTCGGTCATGGCGACGTGCGCCAGCCATGTCTTGCCCACCAGATCGCCGATGGCATAGACGTTGGGGAGATTCGTCTCCATGCGCTCGTTCGCGACGACGCGGCCGCGCTGCACCTCCAGGCCGCTGTCGATCAGCTTCTGGATGCCCGCCGGGTTGGCCTGGCGTCCGACTGCCACGAGCACGTACTCGGCGTCGTAGGACTCCTGGCCCTTCTCGGTGGTGGCCGTCACGCGCTTGTGCCCGTCCACATCCGAGATAGATTCGACGCGGGCGCCCGTGTGGATCTCGACGCCGCGCTTGGCCAGCGAGCGTGTCAGCCCTGTGCGGACGTCCTCATCTTCGTTGGCGATGATCGAGGGCAGCATCTCCACGACCGTCACCTTCGTGCCGAGCGCGTTGAACATGCATGCCAGCTCGACCGCGATCACGCCGCCGCCGATGCAGACGAGGCTCTGGGGCACCTTGGGCATATTCATGGCGTCGTCGCTGAAGATGA
>CAYRVF010000155.1:0-10063 GCA_964427535.1 uncultured Ktedonobacterales bacterium | reverse complement strand
CGGAGTTCGCCGATACACTCAACATTGCGGAGAGCGGTGTCAAAATGTACTAGTCCCGCGCGCGGCACTCGTTGCGCGAACACTTCCACGCGCTGGAACAAGGGGGAGGCAGTCCAAAATGAAGTGTACGTGGGTTGAAGGGCAGCTAAGCGAATACCTGGACGAGGCCCTGGACCCACAGACGCGGAGTCAGGTGCAGGACCACCTGGGCCAGTGCGCAACGTGCAAGGACATTCTGGAAGAGTACCGCCGGTTCGACCGTCTACTTGCCAACGAGCCACTCATCGAGCCACCCGCGGAGCTCCGTGCACGCATCTTCGAGTCTGACGAATTCGCCGCCTTGATGCGCGAGCTCGACCAGGAATCGCCTTCTTCGACGGAAAACACACTCGCCACGGCTCGACTCCGCAAAAACTCGGGCCTCTCTCCGGTCTGGACACGTGCGCTGCTGCCGGTTGCCGCCGCTCTCACGCTTACACTTGGCGGCGCGCTCGTCGCCAAAGAGACCATCCTCGCGCCGAGCAGCCCTTCGGGCGCGCAGCAGCCGGCGACGTATGGGGCTCCGACGGGCGTGCGGCCGCTGGCTGCCGGGTCGCGTGTTGTCTATGAGCACGGCGGGCGTCTGTGGAGCGCACCGGCAAGCGGCCCCGGTCTGGCTCAGCCGCTGACGCCGACGAACGTCACGGTCGGCGCGTGGAGTGTCTCGCCGCTCGGCGGGAGCTCGGGCGGGAAAGTCGTGGCCTATCTCGATGCGCGGACAGGGTCACTGCACGTAATTCGCGCCGACGACCAAAACGACACGCGAATCGGCTCCGCCACGCCTACACATCCGGCCGCCGCACTGTGGTCGAGCGCTGCTGGGCATGCCCTGTCTCAGGGTGGTATCGCGTGGTCGCCCGACGGCTCGCGTATCGCCTATCTGGCGGTCAACGCGGCGGGCGGCACGACGGCGCACCTCATCAACGCTGACGGCACGAACGACCGTGCGTTGAATGCATCGTCTGCCGCGATCACGTCGCGGTTGGTGTGGAGCGCCGACAGTTTGCATCTGGCGTATACCGTTGGCAACGGGCAATCGGTCGCGCTCCGGGCGTATGACCTCGTGACTGAGAAGACCGCGACGGTTGCCACAGCAGCTGATCCGCAGGCTCCTGGCGCGACCTTCGGCACGATCGCGTGGCTGCCGAGTACGCTGACGCCTGGCGTCACGTGGACGGCGCAGTCCTCGTCGGGCGGAACTTCCGTCTTCTCGCGCGTGCTCGCGGGCGGCGATACCATCCGGCTGGGCGGCACCGATGCCATCGCGGCGGCGGACTACGTCGCCTCCGGCGCGGACGGCGCCTGGGTTCTTGCCAGCGGGTCGGGCGTGCGAGTCGTGAGCGCGGCCACGGGCGCGGTCACGGCCAGCGCGACGGCGAGCGATACGGTACAGCGCGTCGCCTGGTCGCCCGACGGCCAGACGGTGGCGTTCGTCGCCGGGAGTAGCCTGAGCATCTGGCATCTGGGCAGCGACCCAGTCGCGGTTGCGAGCAATGTCTCTGCGACGATCACACCCGTCTGGTCGGCGGATGGCAGCCAGCTCGCCTATCTGGCTGGCAACACGGTCGTGAGCGCGCGTCTCGCCGGCGGGTCCGTGCAGCAGGTGACGGTGCTCGCCACCAACACGACTGCCACCGCGATGGCCTGGGCGCCCGACAGCCATACGCTGGCGATCTCGACAGCGCACGGCACGGTCGTGGTCTCCACTGAGGGGACTGGTGCCCGTAGCGTCGACACCGCTTCGCCCGATGACGGGATTCTCGCCTGGTCCGTCGCCGGGTAGTTACCCGATGTGCCCTGTCCATCGCTGGAAGCGTTACCTGAATGGAATGCTTCCAGCGGTGGCTTTTTTTCCGCGTAATCACACTGAACCGGAGCGACGAGAACGCTCGAACAGTACTGTTCAGCTGATGCAAACTGAGGCGGCTCACTCGGCATGCGGGTTGCCTCAGAAGTGGTTTTGGACGTGATCCGTCTCAGCATGCGCAACATGGGGACTTACCAACCGAGCTGTGCTGGCAGGTAGACTCGCACAGTGCCGGTTTGCCACAGATGCTGAACGTAAGCGTTGATACCCACTTCAGGGACCTCTCCTGTGGGCAGCCCCTTCAGAATGTGCTGTCTCACCGCCACAATCGTCAGCGTCTCGACGTAGCCCTGCAAGATGCCTGGATCGGTCAGAAACGTATGCTCCGTCAGGTGATTCGCGTTCAGGTAGGCCTCGAAGCTGACCCGCGCCGGGTCGGACGCCGACAACGAGCGGAAGATCTGCAATTGCTTTCGGGCCATCGCTTGTGCGGCGGACCGCGACGCGGTCAGGCCGAGCCGCTGCCCTTCCTGCACGAGCAGGCGTTCTTCAATCATTCGCGTGAGCGCATCGCGGCGGACCTGATTGGGAGTCTCCCGCAGCCTCGCCAGTAGATCCGGCGGCGGCGAACCAGTCGGCGCGTGTTGGGGTGCGGTCTGGAGCCGCTGGAACTCTTGCCGGTTGTTCGCCAGGATCCCGGTGACCCGTCCTTCCAATCCCTCGGCACACAGGGGGTAGCCGTTCACTGTGGCCACAATGCGCGGTTCGCCGTCGGGGATCCGCACGTGCAGGGTAAAGTTCGGTGGGACTGGCGTGCTGGTGGAGGTAGCCGCACACGCGACCGCTGGCGCGCTCCCCACTGCCGCAAACGACCCATGTCGCAAGATGAAGAAGCCAGCGATCAGCAGCGTCACGAGAGCGATGCTCACACCAGCGGCGATGTGTCCACGTCTAATCCGCGGTCTCGCCCGCAGCCAGGCTTGTAGTCTGGACACCCTGGCCAGCACACTCATTGCCATCGCTCCTCGTGATGTCACACCTGCCTGTTTCATACTACGTCCAGTGACGCTCGCTTGTACACCCAGCGTGCCCGTTATGCGCCAGCGACTTTTAGCCAGTCAGAACAGCGCCTGTACGAGTGGCCCGTGATAATTGCGTCTGGATGCGCCCTGCAGCCAATTCTCCCAGGGCGCCATGCACGCCCTAACGAAATCGCGAAAACGACGTTATACGATACGAATCGCGCGAGCGACGGACTTCCTCCACCCAATCGAGGATGCACTCCCTGCGGTCCGGTGTGCTGGTAACAGTGTCCCCATGCTGCTGCCAGCACTGCTCGGTGGTTTTCTGCCTGGTGCGGCTCTCGCACCGGCAAAGGAAGGGCTCGCTGGCATCCGGCCCTTCCTTCTTTTTCTGCCGCGACGTCCGCTCCCTGTTGGCGCCGTGGCAGACGGTCCCATTGTCCTGCTCGCCCGCCCGTTCTCTGCTCGCTCGATGAGCACGGTCCGGTGAGTGCATCGCTGGGAGGATGGACTTGAGAAGCAGAAAGATCCTGGCTGGTTTGGGCATCATCTCTGCGTTGGCGATCGCGCTGGCTGCGTCGCTGGCAGTCATCTCCGTGCACGCTTCGTCAGGCAACTCGATCCTGAAGGGAAGCGCACCGTCGTGGGCCAATTCGAAGAATTATAAGGGCGCCGCGGACCCCACCGCCGATATTGGCTTCCGCGTCTACCTTGGCTGGAACAATGCTGCAGGGCTCGCCTCGTTCGTTCAATCAGTCTCGGATCCGCATAGCGCATCCTATGGCCATTATCTCAGCCCACAGCAGTTCCGCCAGCAGTATGCCCCCACCCAGGCGCAGGTGGGGCAGGTGCAAAACTGGCTGAAGAGCCAGGGCTTCAGCGTCGAGTACACGCCGCAAAATAATCACTATGTCTCGGCTGAAGGCACCGTGGCGCAGGCACAAGCCGCGTTTGGCACCGCATTCGGCATGTACAGCGTGGATGGGCTGACGGTGCGCTCACCGTCTTCGGATGTCTCGATCCCAAGCTCCTTGACTAGCGTCGTCAGCGGCGTGATCGGCCTGGACGACAGCGCCCAGTTCGTTTCCACCAACCATACCTCGGGCACAGACGGGCCGCCGCCCGCCGCCTTCGTCACGGGTACCCCTTGCTCGGCCTACTGGGGGGAGCTGCAAGCGACCGGGTTCTCTGACCCGTATGACAAGAGCGGCACGCTCTCGTATACGCCATGCGGCTACACGCCAGCGCAGATCAAGGGCGCCTACGGCGTCTCGGGTTACGATGGGAGTGGGCAGACAGTAGCGATTATCGACGCGTACGCCTCCCCGACCATTGTGTCCGATGTCAACCAGTGGTCCTCGAACCGCAAGCTGCCGACCTTCCAGGGGAATCAGTTCCAGCAGGTCGTTGCTCCTGGCACATACCACCACCCCGAGAGCGGCAAGAAGCAGGATCCCTCGGGCTGGTCCGTTGAGGAGACGCTCGACGTCGAGGCCGTGCATGGCATGGCCCCAGCCGCTAACATCGTCTACGTTGGTGCACCGAACAACTTCCAGGATCTGGATGCGGCGCTCAATCACGTGGTCGATACCCATCTCGCGCAGATCGTCACCAACTCGTATGGGTTTAACACTGAACTGCTGCCCCCCGGCTATATCCAACCGCAGGAGGATACAATCCTGCAGGGCGCAGCCGAGGGCATTGGCATCTACTTCTCCTCCGGCGACAACAGCGACGAATCCCTCGTCGAGGGCTACGCCACGACGGATTGGCCGGCATCGAGCCCGTATGTCACGGCGGTCGGCGGAACGAGCCTAGCGGTCGGCGCATCCAACAATTACCTCTTCGAGACTGGCTGGGGTACCACTTCCTCGTCGTGGACGGGTAGCTCGTGGTCGCCCGCTGCTCCCGGCAACTGGCTCTATGGTGCAGGCGGTGGCGTGAGCCGCATCTTCGCGGAGCCCTGGTACCAGACAGGAGTCGTGGGGTCGTCTGTGTTCAGCACCCAAGGCAGAACAGGGCGGGCAGTTCCCGATATCGCGGCACTAGCCGACCCGAATACGGGCTACATCATCGGCGAGACCCAAACCTTCCCGGATGGCAGCGTGAAGTACTCGGAGTTCCGTGAGGGCGGCACGAGCCTGGCCAGTCCGATCATGGCGGGCATTATGGCGCTCGCTGATCAGGCCGCGGGGCATCCGCACGGCTTTGCGAACCCGCTCTTCTACAGCCATGCGGGGGCGTTCACCGACGTGACGAGTCCGTCCTCGACCGTCGCCGTGGTGCGCACGAACTTCAAGAACAGTGTCGACGCAAGCGCTGGCCTGTCGTACTCGCTGCGGACGATGAACCAAACTTTGAGTCTGCAGACGACGTCTGGCTGGGATGACGTGACGGGGATGGGCACCCCCAATTCCAGCTTTATTACCGCCTTCCCGTAGTGGAAGCTACCGGTCCTGCCCGTGCCTAACCACGGGGCCGACCCGCACCGAACGAAGCGAAGTTCGTCGCCGCGCTCGGTGGCTGATCGCGACAATGTAGTGACGTGGACACTCCTCCCATAGGAGCGTCCACATGAGAGGGCTGGGGAACAGCGTGGTTCTCCAGCCCTCTTCGCTTTTCCCACTCTCCTCCTCGCGGCGTGATACGCTGTAGGCTGGACGTTTGCGGCACGGAGCGACACCGGGGAGGACCTCATGCACTACGGGATCACGATCCCGAACTTTGGCGACTCATACGCACCGCGTACCCTCGCGCACTGGGCGCGCGACGCGGAACGGGCTGGATGGGATGGTTTCTTCGTCTGGGACCACGTGCTGCACGGCAACTTCCCGCACTCCGACCCGTGGATCGATCTGGCGGCGATCGCGCTCGCGACAGAGCGTATCCGCATCGGGCCGATGGTCACGCCGCTGCCACGACGCCGCCCGGTGAAGCTGGCACGCGAGACTGTCACGCTCGACCACCTCTCCAACGGACGGCTGACGCTGGGCGTCGGCAGCGGCGTGCGCGCGACCGAATGGGAGGAGATGGGCGACGAAGCTAACCCGAAGGTGCGTGCGGCGATGCTGGACGAAGGACTCGACCTGCTGACGCGGCTGTGGTCGGGTGAGCCAGTGAGCTTCGAGGGGCGCCATTACACGTTCCGTCCTACCTTCGATTGGACCGACGAACCAGGCCGGATGCTGCCGGTGCCCCTGCAGTCGCCACGCATCCCCATCTGGATCGCTGGCACGTGGCCAAACAAGCCGCCCTTCCGTCGCGCGGCGCGGTGGGATGGCGTCTACGCCATCAGCGCGTCGCCCTTCGCCGAGGGGCTCTCACCCGACGATGTGCGCGCCATGACCGCGTTCATTGCCGATCAGCGCGCGAGCGACATACCATTCGACATCGTCGTTGACGGGCCGACACCCACGAACGACCCGGCGCGCGCGAGCGAGATCGCCGCGACCTACGCCGAGGCGGGCGCGACGTGGTGGCTCGAAGAAGTCAGCCCGTGGTCGTTCGGCTGGGATCGCCGGTCGGCGTGGCCCACCGAGCGCATGCACGAGCGCATCCTCGCCGGGCCGCCGTCGCATCGCTAACGCCCTGCCGATGCTGGCACCTCGCCGTCGCGCCGCGCTAATCCCGCTGGCAGCGCGCCGCGAATCGAGGCATCGAGCAGCTCGACCGGGTGCAGCGTCGGGATTGCGGCGTCCATCTGGCGCAGAGCGGCGCTGATCTGCAACAGGCAGCCCGGATTTGAGGCGACGATGGCCTCGGGGCGCGTGCTGAGGATGTTGCGCGCCTTGCGCTCACCCAGCTCCGCCGCCGGACCGGGCTCGACCAGATTGTAGATGCCCGCGCTGCCGCAGCAAATCTCTGCCTCGGGAATCTCCGCGACCTCCAGGCTCGGAATGCTCCGCAGCACGGCGCGCGGCTGCTTTGTGATGCCCTGGCCGTGGCGCAGATGGCAGGCGTCGTGGTATGCCACCCGCAGCGGAATCGCGTTGCGGGGCGCGACCGGTTCCAGCTCGGCCAGCACCTCCGATACGTCGCGCACCTTGGCCGAGAAGGTGGCCGCGCGCTCGGCGTAGGCAGGATCGTCGCGCAGCAGGTAGCCGTAGTCCTTCATCGTGGAGCCGCAGCCCGCGACGTTCACGACGATGGCATCCACATTCGCCGCGTCGAAGGCGTCGATCAGGTGGCGGGCGTAGTCGAGCCCCTCGTCTTCGCGGCCCGCGTGGACCGAGAGCGCGCCGCAGCAGCCTTGCGTCTGTGGAACCACGACTTCGCAGCCCTCGGCAGTCAGCACGCGCACCGTCGCGGCGTTCACGTCGTCGAAGAAGACACGCTGCACGCAGCCGAGCAGCATGCCCACACGCATGCGCTTCTGCCCGCGGGCTGGGATGACCGCGGCCGGTGTCTCCGCCCTGCCAGCCAGACGCACCGGCGGCAGCACCGAGGCCATCGCTCGCAGACGCGCGGGGATGTACGCCCGGCCGAGACGCGAGTCGAGCAGGCGCGCCGCACCGGACTTTTGATAGAGCCAGAGCGCCGGGAGCAACACGCGCAGCCGCTCGGGATGCGGGAAGAGCGCGAACAGCAGCGACCGGAATGCGCGATCGGGCAGCGTGCGGGGATGGCGCCGCTCGACCTGCCCGCGTGTGGCCTCGATGAGCTTGTCGTACTGCACGCCGGAGGGGCAGGCGGTGACACAGGCCATGCAGCCGAGGCACTGGTCGATGTGCAGCGCGAAGTTGGGCGTCATCCCGATCTGCTCGCGCGAGGCCATCTTCATCAGTGCGATGCGACCGCGGGGCGAGTCCATCTCCTCGCCCCAGAGCAGGTAGGTGGGGCAGGTCGGCAGGCAGAACCCGCAGTGGACGCAGTCGGCGATCAGCTCGGGATCGGGCGGGTGGTGGTCGTCGAACGCCTTGACGAAGTCGCTCATTGTCATGCCGCCGCTCGCGCCATGTACTGCCTGGGTCATCGTGGTCGTGCTCGCCGCGACCGTCTGGCCGCCGCTCGCCGGTGTGCGCTCGCCCGCCGCCTGCGCGGCTGCCCGCACATGCCCTGGCTCGGAGCCGTTCGCGTTCTCGCGCGTCGTCATGGTGCTATATCCCTCCTACGAAGCGGCCCGGATTGAGCGTGGCATGCGGATCGAACTGCGCCTTGAGGTTGCGCATCACCGAGAGCGCCGAGACGGCTCCCCACACGTCGATCTGGCGCGCGATCTCGGTGGCGGCTTCCAGCACGACGAGGCTGCCGCGCGTCGCGACTGCTGCCTCCCGCAGCGGCTCGATAGCGATGACCAGCGCGGCGGGCGGGCCAGCGAGCCGCACGTGGCAGAGCCCGTTGCCCGCATGCGCCCGGTAGCGCATGGTGAGCGCGTTCGTGGTGGCCGTCTCCCCCAGCCGTGCGAGCCAGCCCGCGACCTCTGTCGGTAAGAGGCTCGCCTTGAGAAGCAGCGAGTCTCCGTCTGCTGAATTCGGCCGCAGCGACTCGTCGATCTGCCGCCAGAAGTCAGACTCCTCGGCATCAGAGACGGCGTGGGCGGAGGAGGCAAGGTCGCCAGCCAGCATGAGCAGTGTGGCCGATTGGTCCTCAACGGCGGCCGCGACACCCGACTCGAACCGCACGGCCAGCGTACATGGCGCGTCTGGAGCCGCTGGACCGAGCACCTCCAGCGCGGTCGGCACGAGCGGCGAGGCCAGCACCGTGCGGACGAGCGCACACAGCGGCTCCGGCGAGGGCGCCGTGAAGAGCACCGTGCGTGTGACAGTGGGCAGCGGGTAGAGCCGGAACGTTGCTGAGACGACGATGCCCAGCGTGCCGAGCGAGCCCGTGAAGAGCTTCGGCAGGTCATAGCCTGCCACGTTCTTGACAACCTTGCCTCCGCCGCTGGCGAGCGTGCCATCAGCCAGCGCTACGCGGATGCCGATGATCTGGTCGCGCACGCCGCCGAAGCGCAGCCGCCGCGCGCCCGAGGGGTTCGTCGCGACGATGCCACCGACCGTCGCCTCGGGCGCGAGGACGGGATCGAGCGCGAGCCACTGGCGCGTCGTCGCGAGCTGTGCCTGCAGGTCGGTGAGCCGCACGCCTGCCTCCGCCGTCACGGTCTGGTCATGCGGGTGGTGTTCGAGTACGCGATTAAGTCGCGCTGTGCTGAGGACGAGATCGGCCTCGCTCGGCGGAAAGCCGAAGGCCATCTGCGTGCCTCCGCCGCGTGGCAGCACCTTCAGCCCTTCGCGGTCGGCGAACGCGAGCACGGCGGCGACTTCGGCCTCGGTCGCGGGCTCCACGATCCACTGTGGCTGCACTCCCTGCACCGCGTCGTCCGGGCCAGCCGTGCGCAGCGGGGCGCTGACGAGCGTGCGCAGGGTGGACTCGATCACATCCGTCGAGACACGCATGCGGACCCTCCCTCTAGAAGCGCTCGCCAAGGCCCGCGACCTCGACCGCATGGGGAACGTATTTGCCGGGCGTCTCGCCGCAGAGGCGCGGCGTGGGATAGACCTTCTCGGGATTGCATAGATGCGTGGGGTTGAAGGCGCAGCGCAGCAGTTGATGCGTCTGTAGATCAGCCGCGGTGAACATCACCGGCATGAAGTCTTTCTTGTCGTAGCCGACGCCGTGCTCACCGGTGATGCTGCCGCCGTGCGCGACACAGGTGCGCAGGATATCGCCCGCCAGCTCCTCGGCGGCTCGTTCCGCGCCCGCGATGCGCTCGTCGAAGAGCACCAGCGGGTGCAGGTTGCCGTCGCCCGCGTGAAAGACGTTCGCCACGCGCAGCCCACGCGCCGTGCTCATCTCCTCGATCTCGCGCAGCACGTCGGGCAGCGCTGTGCGCGGGATGACGCCGTCCTGCACGATGTAGTTGGGGCTGATGCGGCCCACTGCCGCGAACGCCGCCTTGCGTCCCTTCCACATCAGCACGCGCTCTTCGTCGGTGCTGGCGAGCCGCATCTCGGTCGTGCCGAGGCTCCGGCAGATGCCCTGGACCTGCTCCAGTTGCGCCTCGACTTCGCTGCGCGGCCCATCCAGCTCGACGATCAGAATCGCGTGCGCCTTGGGGTAGTTCGCGTGGACGGCTGCTTCAGCCGCCGCGATGGCGAGCACGTCCATCATCTCGACCGCCGCCGGAACGATGCCCGCCGCGATGATCTGCGAGACCGCCTCGCCCGCGGCGTCCACGGTGTCGAATCCGGCGAGC
>CAYRVF010000154.1:0-10135 GCA_964427535.1 uncultured Ktedonobacterales bacterium | reverse complement strand
ACCCACGACCTCCAGAGCCACAATCTGGCGCTCTGCCGATTGAGCTACGGGCACCACACACCACACTCGGCGAACCGGATGTGGCACCAACCTAGTATAGCCTGAGCACTCGCGGCATGTCAACGCGGGCACGGCGCAGTGGGCGCCTCCGGTGAAGGCATATGAAGGTGTAGACGCTCATACGGCCCTCGGGGCGCAGGTATTCCAGCTTCACGTCCTCCGGTGGAATGTAGTAGACAGGAGTGTGGCTTGTTTCGAGCACGCGTTTCGTCCGGTGGGAATCGGCGATCACCACGCCATCGGAGACGACCGTGGTGTGCTTCGCCGAGTCCTGCAGACATGGCGGGCGAGGGTAGTCTAAAACAGACTCCTGTCCCGGCCCTGGCTCGACGGGGACCGCTCGCTGCGACATGGATGTCTCTCCCCGGCTGTGAACAGCAGGCGACGACTGGCGACGTTCAACGACACCAATCAGACTATAATGCGCCCCATCAGGCTAGACGGTTTGTGCGGCGCGGGCGCAATCGGCTATACTGGCGAAGCGGCGATCACGACGACGCCAGTGGCCGACGAGAGCGAGGACGCACCGTGCAAGAGACGCACGCCACCGGGACCAGGCAGCAGCCAGCGAGCGCCCAGCCGGTGATCGAGCGCGCACGCCGCATCTTGCTCCACGAGCAGCGCACCGGACACACCGATGGCGCCGTGAAGCCCGGCGGGCTCGAAGCCTTCATCACGCACTGGGCGACTGAGCTACGCGATGCGCGTGGGCGCGGCGAGATCGCGGCACCCGCCTCGCAGGCATCGGGGCGGCCGGTAGAGGACGTCATCGTCCACGTGCTGGGCAGCTACCGCGAGCTCGACCCCATGCAGCGCGCGGCCAAGGTACGCGCCGCCCTCGCACTGCTCGACAGCCTCAACGGTACGGACGCGGTGGCTACTCCTCCACGGGCAAGCGCCTCGCCCGCTTCAGGGGTGGCAGCCCCGGTGGCGTCGCCCATGCCAGCCTCACGACCTACATCGCGCCAGCCAGCGCCGTCGCCCTCTCGCGCGCCGTCTCGCCCGCCAACATTCGGCGCGAAGAGTACACCGGATGCCTCTGGCACGACGACTGAGCCATGGCCGCTCGCCTCACCGCCGCCCAAGCCGCCGGTGCTCGCACAAACTGAAACCGGTCGCGCGCCGCTGCCCGCTCGTCCCGCCGGGCCACCGCGCCCCGAAGACGAGTATCTGCTCAACGCGGAGATCACCGCCATTCCCGGCGTCGGCTCGACGCAGGCCCAGCGGCTGAGGAAGCTGGGCATCGCCACGGTGCGTGACCTGCTCTATACGTTCCCGCGCGAGCACCGCGACTATAGCGCGCTGCTCAAGATACGCGATCTCGCCTTCAATGAGGTGAGCACGTTCGTGGGCCTCATCTGGGAGGTCGAGACGAGCCGCACACGCGGCGGTCGCACCCGCACCATCGCCCGTATCTCCGACGAGACCGGCGCCATTCGCGCGAGCTGGTTCAACCAGCCGTATCTGCAGAAGCAGCTTCCGCGCGGGCAGTACATCGTGCTGACCGGCATCAAGCAGCGCTTCGGCAACAGCGTGGAGTTCTCGGTCAAGAGCCACGAGCTACCCGAGCAGGGTGACCTGCTCAATACGGGGCGGCTCGTGCCGGTCTACGGGCTAACGGAGGGGCTGCATCCCAAGGCGATGCGCCGCTTCACCAAATGGGCGGTCGATACCTGCGCCGTCTTCCTGCCCGAGCACCTGCCCGACGAGGTGCGCGAACGCGCGGGACTGCTGCCGCTGGGCGAGGCCGTGCGCCAGATGCACTACCCCGACAGCCCCGAGCAACTCGCCGCCGCGCGTCGCCGATTGGCCTTCGACGAGCTGTTCCTCATCCAGCTCGGCATGCTGACGCAGCGCGCCAACTGGCAGGAGGGTCCGCCCGCTCCGCAGCTTCGTGTGCCGGAGTCGCTGATCTTCGCGGACGTACCCGCCTCGCCTGAGGAAGCTCCGCAGACGGGCGGATTTCTCGGCGGTGGGCTGTGGGGCGTCAGCGCGACATGTTTTGAGGAAGCGCTGCCGTTCGCCTTCACCGGCGCGCAGAAGCGGGCGATCCGCGAGGTGCTGGCGGACATCGCGACGACGACGCCGATGAGCAGACTCCTGCAGGGCGACGTCGGCGCGGGCAAGACGGTGGTGGCGGCGGCGGCGCTGCTTGCCGCGGCGGCCAACGGCTACCAGGGCGCCATGCTCGCGCCTACGGAGATTCTGGCCGAGCAGCATTATCGCGGCCTGAGCGCGCTGCTCGCGCCGTTCGGCTTGCGGGTGGTGCTGCTGACGGGCAGCCAGCGGGCGAAGGAACGGGCCGCCACGCGTGACGCGCTGGCCTCGGGCGAGGCGGCGGTCGCCATCGGCACGCACGCCCTCATCCAGGACGATGTGGAGTACGCCCGGCTCGGCTTGGTGATTGTGGACGAACAGCACCGCTTCGGCGTGGAGCAGCGCGACGCGCTCCGGCAGAAGGGGCAGCATCCGCACATGCTGGTGATGACGGCGACGCCGATTCCGCGCACGCTCGCCCTCACCCTCTATGGCGACCTCGACGTCTCGGTGCTCGACGAGCTGCCTGCTGGCCGCCAGCCAATCATCACCCGTTGGCGTGCGGGCTCCCAGCGGCAGGAGGCCTACCGGCTGCTGGAGAAAGAGGTCGAGGCCGGGCGGCAGGCATACATTATCTGCCCGCTGGTCGAGGAGTCCGAGGCGCTCGAGGCGAAGTCGGCGATCAAGGAGTACGAGCGGCTCTCGACCGAGGTCTTCCCGAATCTGCGGCTGGGTCTCGTCCACGGCCAGCTTCGCCCCGCGGAGAAGGACCGCGTAATGCGCGCCTTCCGCGACGGCGAGATCGACGTGCTGGTTGCCACGGCGGTCGTCGAGGTTGGCGTGGATGTGCCGAATGCCACCGTCATGCTGATCGAGGACGCCGAGCGCTTCGGCCTCTCGCAGCTCCACCAGTTCCGCGGCCGTGTCGGGCGCGGGCAGCATCAGTCCTACTGCTATCTGCTTAGCGCGGAGACCGGCGCCGTCGCCAGCGAGCGGCTGCGCACCCTCGAAAGCACGACCGACGGCTTCGAGCTGGCGGAGGCCGATCTGCGGCTACGCGGCCCCGGCGACTTCTTTGGCACGCGCCAGAGCGGCCTGCCCGAGCTCAAAGTCGCCAATCTTGCCGACGTCAAACTGCTTACAGAAGCTCGCCAGCAGGGCGAATGGCTCTGGGCGCGCGACCCCTTCCTGAAAGCCTACGAGCACGGTCCACTGCGCGAGCGCGTCTTCCTCTTCTGGCGCAACTTCGCCGCGCACTAGCAAGGCCTAAACAGGTCCTTTCCAACTCGCCGCCCGGCAGGTACGATAGGTGCTGGTGCGAGTGAGGCCCGCACGGCGCATCTCATGCTGCGGACGCGCGGCCCGGAGGGGAGGCGAGGCGATGGGACAGGAGTTGTGGCCGGATGGCGCTGTGCGCGTTGTCGAGGCGGAGCGCAGTCGCGAGGTAGTGCTCGCGGCTCGGGTGTGGACTGTGGCCCGCGTGCTGGCGACGCTCGCCGCGGCGGTGGCAGCCGTCGCGGTATGGCTGCCCTGGGTAGGCGCCATAGGCGTCGCCACTGTCGAGGGGCAGCAGACGCGGTATCTCCTCCAGTTGAGCCCGGTTGACGTGCAATCGAGCGTGTTCAACGTCTTCGTCTGGAGCGTGCTAAGCGTGCTCGGCATCCTGCTGGCGGCGATGCTCTGGCAGCCTAGCCAGAAACGCGTCGCCGCGCTGGGTGTCGCGCTGTTTGGCCTGTGGGCAGCCGCCTACGCCATCGCCGGAGTCGTCACCGTCTCTGACCTGCTCCACAACACCCGGGTACCGCTCACGCCGGCGCTCCGCATCCCCGAGCTGCGCATCACAGGGGCCCAGCTACTCGGCGGGCTCTGGCTGGCCATCGGCGGATTCCTCGTCACTGTGGTCGCACTGGCGCTGATGGCGGCAAGCATCCGAGGTGCGTACCGAGCCCCGCATGTGGGAGCCGAAGCCAGCACGCCACTTCGACGCCGTCTGCCTGGCACGGCAGCGGTGACACTCGGCGGCGCGATCTGGGCGTTCGGCTTCCTCGGCATGCCGTGGGCAACGGTCAATTGCACGGCGATGCCACTGCTCGTCGGCCGCTGCATCGGCATTGGCTCGAACGGCGCGATTGCCTATGCCGTCGCCCGCGCGCCGCTCCACATCGATCCACTCATGGCGTTTTACGCAGGCAATCTGCTCCAGGGTCTCGGCGGGTTGCTGCTGCTCTACGGACTCTGGTGGCGCCGCCTCTCATCCGCGCTCTGCCTGTGGGCTACACTGTGGCTGCTCGCGGCGGTGGGCTTCTTCGTGCTGGGCGATGTGGGCGTCGGCATCGTGACGGCCAGCGCGCTGTCGCTTGGCCTGCCCTCGGGCACCTGGCGCGGCGATACGGGCGTACCGGTCACGTTCGCCGGATTGGTGATCGTGCTCTTCAGCCTCGTCCCGCTCTGGCGTGCCGCCCTGACGACCGCGCATAAACCTGGTGCCTGACGTGCCGCGAAGACCTCGGCCAGCACATCAGGAAGAGACATCGCGGGGCGCTCGCCGTCTCCCTGCTCTCGCGGGCGCAAGTGATACAATGGACTGATACCCCATCGATTTCAGAAGGATGACGACATACCATGTCTGATGAGCGAGAGGCCCGGCTCGAAAAGCTTTCGACCCTTCGAGCCCTCGGCTATGACCCCTACCCAACACGCAGCCATCGCGACACCACGGCCGCCGAGGCACTCGCCCAGTTCGACGAGCTGCAAGGCCAGACGATCACGCTGGCGGGGCGCCTGATGCAGCTTCGCGAGATGGGAAAAGCCGCGTTTGCCCACATCGAAGACGGCACGGCCCGCATCCAGATCTACATCAAGCGCGACGTAGTGGGGCCAGAGGCTTTTCAGCTCATCAAGCTGCTCGACCTCGACGACTTCATCGAGGCCACCGGGACGCTGTTCACGACCCGCACCGGCGAGAAGACGCTACAGGTGGAGTCATTCCGCCTGCTCTCCAAGTCGCTGCTGCCACCACCGGCGAAGGGCGCGGGAGGTGACCTCAAGCTCACCGATCCCGAGACACGTCACCGCAAGCGGTATCTGGACCTGCTCGCCAACCGCGAAGAGGAGTTCCCGATCTTCATCGGGCGCGCCAAGATTCTCTCCGCGATGCGCGAGTTCCTGAATGCGCGCGGCTTCGTCGAGGTCGAGACACCTGTGCTGCAGCCGCTCTATGGCGGGGCGACGGCGCGGCCCTTCACCACGCATCACAATACGCTCGACCGTGACCTGTATCTCCGCATCGCGCCTGAGCTCTATCTCAAGCGGCTGATCGTCGGCGGGCTGGAGCGCGTGTATGAGATCGCGCGCAACTTCCGCAACGAGGGCATCGACCGCAGCCACAACCCTGAGTTCACGATGATGGAGATGTACCAGGCGTACGCCGACTACGAGGAGATGATGCGGCTCGTCGAGCAGCTCTACGCGCACATCACACAAGAGGTGATGGGCACGCTACAGTTCGAGTATCAGGGCATCCAGATCGACATGACGCCTCCGTGGCGCCGCGTCTCTCTTCGCGATGCCATCGCCGAATATACCGGCATCGACTACGAGCAGTATCCCGAACGGGAATCGCTGGCCAGAGCGATGCGCGAGCACGGCTACGACGTCGACCCGCATCTCGGGCGCGGGCGGCTCATCGACGCGCTGCAGGGCGTGGTCGTCAAGGGCGAAAACCCGAAGATCGCGGGGCCAGTCTTCCTCTACGACTACCCGCTCGACCTGCTGCCGCTCGCCAAGCGTAAGCCGGGCACCGCCGACACCGTCGAGAGCTTCCAGGCGTACGCGGGCGGGTTGGAGCTGGGCAAGGCCTTCACCGAGCTCAACGACCCCCTCGATCAGCGCGCACGCTTCGAGGACCAGGCGCAGCAGCGCGCACGCGGCGACGCGGAGGCGCAGATGCTCGACGAAGACTACCTCGAAGCGCTGGAGGTCGGCATGCCTCCGACGGGTGGCTATGGCGGCGGCATCGACCGGCTGGCGATGCTGCTGACCAACCAGACGTCAATCCGCGAGGTAATCCTCTTCCCAACGATGCGCGAGCAGCAGTGAGAACCGGCCTGGCGGCAATTTCTCCGGGGCACTTCCCTTCGGAGAGCGTTCGCCGGGCCGCTTCGTTTCGGAGGTGATGCATCTCCGATAGAATGCTTTTGCGAAGCTCGTCAACTTGACACAAGACGAGGTCTTGTTTATACTCCCCCTTGACGCCGTCAGGCAGACCACGATGTTGCGCGGCACAGCGGATTTTGTGCGCTCCCCATGTACTCCGTCGGTATACGCGAGTCCGCTTGTGTTTCCCGTCCGTACGGGAGGACGCCGCGGCTCGTGGCGCTGCGTACCTGCATTGGGCTTGAGGCACTGAGCCCACAGTGTGCGGCATGGTTCGTCCCCGAACCTCGCATAGCGGAGGTAAGAGCATGGATTTGAGCGTCGAGGGGAAGTCCGAGCGTATTCCACCGGGATCGCATATCCTTCAACTCTACAATAAGGTTTCTGAGATCACCGGGGTCACCGCTCGGCTACTGGAGGTGGGGCTCTCGAGCTCCGAGAAATGCCTCTTCGCTGGCTCGGAATCGTCGGTCGAGGACATGCGGCACGCGCTCGAGAAGTCTGGGGTTGATGTGGACGCGTGCGTGGAATCAGGCCAATTGGTCTTTATCAGCGACCGCGATCAACTGCTTGTCGGCTCGCGGTTCGACCCGTATCATCTGCTCTCACATCATCAGACATTCATCGCGCAGGCGCTCCGTGAGGAATGGAAGGCCGTCCGCATCTCGATGGATATGACGTGGCTCACCAACGAGATCTCCAATCCGCAGCAGATCCTCAAGTACGAAGCCGCCTCTGATGCTGTCTTCACCTTCCAGAACGCGCCGATCATTGCGCTGATGCACTACGACTACTCCAAGCTCCCTGGCGCGCTGGTTGTCGAGCTGCTCAAGCTGCACCCCATCGCGGTCGTCGGCAAGTTCATCAAGCGCAACCCCTACTATCTCAACTCCGAGCAGTATCTCCTGAAGATCCTCCGCGTCAATCGCGACAAAAATCGCGTGGTAGCCGTCTAGCGCGGTTTCGGGCCGCCCCTAGACGTCGCCGAACGACCCGAGGAGCGGCCCTGAGCGTCCTGGCAGAGAGAGGCACCTTCCCCGCAAGCGACAGACACGAGAGACGACATGGCCAAACGACGAGTAGTCCACGCGTTCTCGGCTGGCGGTGTTGTCTTCCGGATCGCCCCCGATACACACTCTCCTCAGACGACCCTCACCACACGCCCACCAGCGGCATCCGGCCAGGGTACCTTGGCTCCAGACTCGTCCCGTTTTCCAGCGCCAGCCGCCAATCCGCTTGCGGCAGTTGAGATCGTGCTGGTTGGTCGCACGCGCGAAGGCACCTGGATGATTCCGAAAGGGACCCCCGACGACGCCGAGACGCCAGAGGAGACGGCGCTGCGCGAGGTGCGTGAAGAGACGGGCATCGCCGCGCGCATCGTGGGCGAGTTGGGGAACATCCACTACTGGTTCGCGCGCCGGGGTACGAGCTTTAGCAAGGAAGTGCGCCACTATCTGATGGTCGCGACCGGGGGAGATGTGTCGCTGCACGATCACGAATACGACGAGGCGCGCTGGTTCCCAATTGAGGAGGGAGTTCAGCGTCTCACGTATGAGAACGAGGCGCATGTCGTGCGGCGTGCGATGCCGATGATCGAGGAGTATCTGCGGTCGTCGCGCCCCGAAGAGCAAAGCGCTCCCTAAAGGCGAGCAGCGCGCCTCGCCATCCAGAGGTGTTGCTGTGAGTGAAGACCGCTAGTTGCCGCTGGTCGCGAGCGCGACGTCGCCGACGAGATCCTGAATCTCGCGCAGGCGGCGCTCGGCGCGCTCGACGTTCTCCAGAGCCTGAGCCAGAATCCGCTCCTGCAGCGTCGGGAAGCTCTCTTCGATCTCTGGATCAAACTGCTGACCGAGCAAGGCGAGAGCCCGCGCAAGCCGGTCGTCATTCAACACAGCGGTCATCGTTCGTCACCTCATGCTCTGATGGGCTGCACAATTGGGCTGCACAATTGGCATCGACGGCGGATGTCTCAGCATCCAGCGAGACAGGTGAGCTCAGGCTTCTGCGTGGCTGGCGCGACATAGAGCTGTCCGGACGGAACACGGCAGCGGCTCTACTCTCCCGACCGGAGTTCGCCGTTGAGATGGGGAACTTCAGCGCTCTGCCCTCATCCGGAAACCGGCGTCTTGTGGGGCCATTCGGGAGCAAGTTCTATGCCGCGCGCCCCGCCATTTTGGGCGGTCTCTCCACGCACGCACTCACGGTACGCACTCCACATCACCACACTGTCCTCAATACCACACGATATTGTACTGCTCTCCGACAACGCCGTCTATACGCCAAAGGTCCCAGGCCAGTTAGCCAGGGTCACATTCTCCGGCAAGCGCACAAGCAGACATGAAATGGCTCTATCTCGGGCGCGAGAGCATACGAAAGTGTTGCCCAGCTAACACTATCCGCGAGCGGACCAGGCGGCGCGTGTGATATACTCGTAATACGTTCCCTGTCTCAGGGTTCTCTCATGGGAGTTCCGCCGTGGGAGAGAAAGACAACGACAAGAGATATTGACATCCCCTCCGCGGCGTGATACACTCATAGCCTGCGGAGTTTTCGCGTGGTGTACGCAGATACGCCACGCACCCTTCAGAGGGAGCCGTATCGCTTGTGCTCGCACGTGGGATCGGGAGCACCCCCACAATCAAGTGTTTTCGCGAGCCAGCGCAGCACCCAGTTTGCCCAGACAGAGGTCCCGTCATCCCCGGCCCAGAGAGGCTGCGCGCACGACGTATAGAGTCAATATCCGAAGAGCCAGCGTGCCTTCCATCGCAGTGGAGAGATGGTAGGCATGCTGGTGTGTGCGCTGTTTTCAGGGCTCCGGGCTGAATGTTCCTCCGACTGGAGCAGGTGTACGACGAATGACGTCCGCGACGTGGAGCAACTGGTATGGTCTTCCCCGGTGCTGTGGATGCCGGATGCCCTCCACGAGTTTGACTCCCATGTGTTTTCTGTAGCGCATCCATTCCAGCGGTCACTTCCGTAGCAGCGCGACGCCCCGTGTGTCGCCATTCCGCGGTTCCCACAGCACCCGCTTTCTGGCGCCGCATCCCAGGGCCCGCTACCGCATTGCAAGGGCGACTGGCGAGAGGAGTTATTCACGCATGGCACTGAGCAAAGCCGTCTCCCTCCCCGAGCGTGTCAGCTTCGCGCGGATTCCCGATATCCGCCCAATGCCAAGCCTCATTCAGGTACAGCTCGATTCGTTTAACTGGTTCACGCGTGAGGGGTTGAAAGAGCTCTTTGCCGAAATCTCCCCCATCGAGGACTTCACTGGGAAGAACCTCAAGCTCGAGTTCATCGTTGACCCCGAGAAGGCGTTTGAGCAGCCGAAGTACACTGAGGAACAGTGCCGCGAGCGCGACGCGACGTATTCCGCGCCGCTCTATGTCAAGGCACGCCTCACGTACAAGGAAACGGGTGAGATTCAGGAGAAGGACGTCTTCATGGGCGATTTCCCGCTCATGACCAAAGACGGCACCTTCATTATTAATGGCGCTGAGCGCGTCGTCGTCAGTCAGCTCGTCCGCTCGCCGGGCGTCTACTTCACCGCCGAGACCGATCCGACGAGCGGCAAGACGCTCTACGCCGCCAAGCTGATTCCAAATCGCGGCGCCTGGCTCGAGTTCGAGACCAGCAACCGCGACCTGCTCTCGGTCAAGATCGACCGCAAGCGCAAGATTCCCGTGACCACGCTGCTGCGTGCGATGGGCGCCATCCGCGATCGCGACCCTGGCAAGACGGACCGCACGCCCGACCTGCGGACGGATGAGGGCATCCTGCAGGCGCTGACCATTACGGAAGACGCGCAGGGCCGCGCGTTGCCTGAGCCGATCCTGAGCCGCTTCGTCACGACGACGCTGGACAAGGACCCAGTCAAGACGCCCGA
>CAYRVF010000153.1:0-10428 GCA_964427535.1 uncultured Ktedonobacterales bacterium | reverse complement strand
GCCGCCTGCCTACCCGAACGACGGCACCACCCTCGATCACTATGCCGCCGAGCAGTTGTTGCGCGGCACCAACCCGTACGTCTCCACGAATATCGTGTCGGCGGTGACGCAACTCGGCCAGGATTCCGCTCGGACTACGCCGCTGCACGCAGGGGCGTTCGCATCATACCCGCTGACACAGACGCCGACTGATCATCAGCTTCACGAGGCGTTCGATCACCATCCGTCGGGGTCGTTCGAGTCGCACGTGAGCTATCCGGCGCTGTCGTTTTTGGCGCTCGTGCCGATCGTCTGGGCGGGTGCGCCAAACGTTGTGCCGTTCTTTGTGCTGTGTTTCCTCACTTTGGCGGCCCTCATTGTGCTTGGCGTACCTGCAGAAGCGCGGCTGTGGATCGGCTTGCTGGTGCTGGCCGACGCGCCGCTGCTCGATGCAACCGTGGCGGGAGTCCTCGACGTCTTCTATGTGTTGTTGCTCTTCATCGCCTGGCGCTGGCTCTCGCATGCGAAGGTCTCGACACTTGCGCTGGGGCTGGCGTTGGCGGCGAAGCAGCTCGCGTGGTTTTATCTGCCGTTCTATGTGGTGCTGGTCTGGCGGCAGCGTGGTCCGCGTGCGGCGCTCACCCGTGCGGGAGCCGCGCTGGCCGTGTTCGCCGCGATCAATGCGCCGTTTGTGCTGGCCAACGCGCATGCCTGGGTGGCTAGCGTGCTCGCTCCTCAGGTCGACCCGATGTTTCCATTGGGGAGCGGGTTGGTGCGGCTGGCGCTGGGCGGCATTGTGCCGTTGGGACCGAGCACTCTGTACACCGGGCTCGAAGTCGTGGCGTATGGAGTCTGCCTGGTTTGGTACTGGCGTCACTGCGAGGATGCGCCGGAAATGGGCTTCGTGCTGGCCATCGTGCCGCTCTTTTTCGCGTGGCGCAGCCTGACCACCTATTTTTACTTTGTGGCTGTCCCGGCGGTGGGTTTGTTACTCTCAGGTGGGGCACACCGTACCAACGAGTGGGGCAATGACGCTCCGACTGCGGCGTGAGCGTGTGTTGCGCCGGGCGATGGGACGTACACCGAGGCGAAGACTCGCAAGCCCACGGTGACGGAGGCTGAAGCATGGAAGGCAAGCTGACGATCGCACCACGAGAGGTGAGCTGGCGTCAGCGTATCCGACGGGCTTGTGCGTACGTGCAGTCGCGGCCTGAGGTGGCTGACCGCGTGCTGCTCGTCGCGTGGACATTGACGCGATTTATACTCCTGCTTGGCGTGATCCTGGGCAAGCAATATACCGATCCGGCCTTTTACAACTATGCCGGGCAGTTTGCGATGGGGAAGCTGCCGTACCGCGACTTACCCGTCGAGTATCCTCCGCTGGCGTTTGTGTTGATTTTGCTGCCAGCGTTGCCACTGCTCGCGATGCCACGCTTCGCGCCTCGGCCAGACCCAGCATTTCACGCGCCCTATACCCACTTGCCAATACCTGTCGATATCGATCGGTACGGTGCCTATGGGATTAGTTTTGCCGTCGAGATGCTGGCGATCGACCTGCTGACGCTGTGGCTGGTTCGCCGGGCGGCGAGACGCGTCGTGCGCGGTGACGCGAGTGGCCTCTGGTCGGGCCTGCTCTATGTCGGACTGATCTTCGTCAGCGGCGCGCTGCTGCAGAAATTTGATCTCGCGGTAGGGATGTTGTGTCTCGCCGCGGTGGTGGCGCTGATCGAGCGACGGCCGCGGCTGGCGTGGACGCTGCTGGCGGGTGCCGTCCTGATCAAAGGGGTACCCCTCGTCGTCGTGCCGGTATTCGCGTTGTACGAGGTGCGACGCGCGGGCGGATGGTCCGCGTGGCGAGCGGCGGCGCGCGAGGTCGCGGCGGGGTTATCCGCGTTCGTTGCGGTCGTCGCGGGCGTCACGCTCGCGGTGGCATTTACCGCGGGAATCGCTTCGCTAGTGCACACGCTGCTCTACCACGCGAGCCGCGGAGTGGAGATCGAGAGCCTTTATGCGAACGTCGCGCTGGCGATAGGGTGGCTCCCCGGCCTGGCCGCGCGGACGGGTTTTCAGTCAGACGGCCTCGCTCGTGTGGTGATCTCGCCCGTCACGGCGAGCGTCAACGCGGCAGTCTCGGTTGGCGTGACATCCTGCCTGCTCGCGCTGGCATTTGTTGGGAGCCTGCTCGCGACGAAGCGCTGGGCGCCCTCCCGCGATGCCGCGCACACCCAGGCAGATGTGACTGCCAAATACGCGTCGGAGCAGTTGCTAGTGCTCGGCTGCATAGCCATGCTCTGCGCGTTTTTGCTCGGATTCCTAGCACTACCGTCGCATTACCTGCTGGTGCTGCTTCCGCTTGTGGCGGTTGCTCGCCCTCCCTCAGCGCGCTTGACGGCGATGCTCTTCGGCGGCGTGCTTGTCGCGCCGGCCCTGGGTCAGGCGCTGGCGGGTGATCTCTGGCATGCATTGGTCGATCTGCAACCGTTGGCCGTGGCGCTGCTAAGCGTACGCAATGTGGCCTGGGGAAGCGCCTTTGTGGCGGCCGTACTCTCGCCGGTTGTGCTCTCGCGTGCGCTGGCGGTCAAGGCGCCCGAGCGCCCGGTGATTGCGCGACGAGCACGGCAGCGTATCGAGTCCCGAGCGCGAGCGGGCGTGAGGTGGGCGCGACGGCTGGCGTCCTCGCAGCCGCTACCGGGATTCTCCCCCCGCCGCGAGGATGTATTCGTCCATCTGGTGGAGACCGTGCCCGCGCGCCGGTTGATCGTAGCCTGCGGCGCTATCTCGGTGCTGATCTACTTCGCGTTTGTGCTGGCATTCCCGCTGACGACCTACTGGGACCAGCCACATGTTGGCAACGATGTCTCGGCAATCAACGACATGGGCGCGATCACGGGATACAGTCCCCTCGCGGCTGTCTCGTTCGTGATCGCGATTCTCGCCCTGTGCGCGTGCCAGTTCTTCGCGCTGCACGCGGCCAACCGCATGCAAACGAACACTGCGAGCCGGTCGGCCCGCTGGCTGGTGCTCCTATTTCCGGTGCTCTTCGTGGTCGTGATGATTTGGATGCAGCCGGTGACGACGACCGATCTGTACGGGTACGTCGCACGTGGATATCTCTACGCGCAGGTGCATCTGAATCCGATGACGAATCCCGCGACCCGGCTACCCGGCTACCTGACCGTGAATCGCCCGGCTTCGCCCTACGGCCCCGCCTGGCTGCTGCTGCTCGGTGGCGTGTCGTTGCTAACCGGCGAGAATCTGCTCGCCAATCTGATCGTGCTCAAGATCATCGCGGGGGTGTTCGTCATCGCGGCGATTCTCCTGGTCGACTGGTTGGCGGCGCGCCTCTTTCCCCGAAGCCGATTGCGTATTGACGTGTTGTTCGCCTGGAGCCCTCTGCTGATCTTCGAAGCGGTTGGCAACGGACACAACGACATCGCGATGATGGTGTGCGTGCTCGGCGCATATGCCCTGATGCTGAAACGCTGGTCGCGGACGGCTTTCGCGCTACTGGTGCTGGGCGCCCTCGTGAAATACGTGTCGGCGGTCTTCGTCGTGCTCTGGCTGGCGTACGAGGTGCGACATCGGGTGCGGTCCACTCATGTGCTTGCCAAAGCTGCTGACGAGAAGGGCGCGGCGCATCAGCCGACCGGAGACCGCGTGTCCTGGCGCGACGAAGCTCGGCGCTTGTGGGCGTCGGTACGGGTGATCGATCTACGGCCAGCGGTGGGCCTGCTTATCAGCGTGACGCTCATCGGGGCGGTGATGACGGCCGCATTCTATGCACCCTTCTGGCACGGTCTCAAGACGTTTACGGGCCTCGGGCAGCAGGTACGTCCGCTGTATTACAACGACTCACCGGTCGACTTCCTGACAGCGCCGCTCCGGCTGCTGCTTACGCAAGGGCAGGATATCGCGTTCGACAAGACGATTCGCCTGATGCTGTACGTGCTCTTCGGCATTTACACGGTCATCCAGACGCGGCGACTGTGGCTGCTGGGTCCCGCAGCCGATATGCGCGACGTGCTGACGGCATCGGCCAAGCTGGCGTTCGCGGCATTGCTGCTAATCACGTTCTGGTTCCAGCCGTGGTACGTGGTGTGGCTACTGCCGCTGGCGGCGCTCTCGCGCGAGACGTTTGTGCGCCGCGCGGCGACGATTCTGGCCGTGGGAGCGCTGCTGACATACGCGGTCGGCAATTTCCTGCTGGTGAGCGAACATGGGCTGGGACGCGACCTGTTTGTGCAGTTCTTCGAGATTCTGGTCACATATGTGCCACTGCTCTTGCTAAGAGCCGCGCCATACGAGCAGGGCTGGGTACAGATCTTCAGGCGCTACGCCAGGCTCGTCGGGGTTGGTCTGACGGTGCGTCCGGTCTTCTGGCAGCGAGTCATGCTGGCGCTGGTGCTGATCGTGGCGGCGCTGCTGCGGCTGCTCCTGCTGGGCAACCTGTTCGTGCAGATGTCCGCGACTGGCAGCCCAACAAGCGCGCTGAAGCAGGTGAGCGCGGATCTGCGTCTCGTGTTGGTCGATCCGCAGGGTATGCAGGGGCCGTTTGGTGCGATTCAGCAGGGGCTCGTCGTAGTCTTTGGCTCGACACCGTTCGCGGCGCTGCTACCTTCAGCGGTCATCGGTACGATCACGGTGTTCGTCGTGTATCTGCTAGCGAATGAGATTCTGAGCCAGGGCGGACACGGCGGGGCGAAGGTCGTGGCGCTGCTGGCGGCGTTGCTGGCGGCGACGTCGAGCTGGCATGTTTCGCTGAGCCGGTCTGGCATGGAAGTCGTGCTGCTGCCGCTGCTCGTCTGTCTCGCGCTGTACTGGTTGCTCCTGGCTTTCCGACTGAGCACGCCAGTGGTCGAGGTATCGAAATCCTCGCGGAGACGCAGACGGCGCTCACGGTCCTCCAGGGTACGCCCGGCCCAGGTGGGACTTGTGCCGGAGTCACGCGTCGATGAGAAGGCGCAGTGGCGGCGCCAGTTGCTATTGTTCGCCGGTTGCGGCGTTTGCACGGGGCTGGCATGTGATCTCGCCCCCGGTCTCTGGCTGCTGCCGATTCTCGTCGTGGGCTTCGTGCTAGCGTGGCGCCGGCAGTCTGCCTCGTGGACGGCCCCAACTTGGCGGGGGCTTGGCGCGCTGGTGCTGGCGGCAGCCGTCACTGGTATCCCTTGCGCTGGGTATTTCGTGAGCCGCGCGGTCGGCTTTCCACAGGGTAGCGCGGTGCTCGCGCGTACCAGCGCAGCCCCTCGGCCAGGGCCCGGATTGCTCTCCGGCGAGTTCTGGGGACAGGTCGCTACCAACGTGGGAGACGTACTGCATGTGCTCATCGCGCAAGATTACGGCGCGGGGTATCCAGCGGTAGGTGGCACACCAATTATTCCGGCCATCCTCACGCCATTCTTCCTGTTGGGGCTGCTGATCGTGGTCGTGCAGTGGCGCAAGCCCTCGTCGCTATTTCTGTTGCTGCTGGTCGCGTTGCCGGTGGCCGCCTCGGTGGCGGTCGGCACGCCGTCGGGGGTCATCGAGGCGGCGTCGGTTCTGCCCGCGACCTGCATCATTCCGGCGCTGGCGCTCTACGAGACAGGCGCCTTCCTGGGGCATCTGCCGATCGTGCTCGACCGCATGAACGGCGCGCGCGTCTTCTCGACACCGGAGCAGATCGGCCGGATCGTGCTTTTCCTCTTCCTTCTGATTAGCACAGTGCGCACGTTCTACTGGTACTTCGAGGCGAGCCTACCGGCGCAACAGATCGTGCCGGTCAATACGCCCAGCTACGTCGGCCCGCCACCGGTCGTCGCATACAGCCCGCCCGGAGATGGCCGAGTTCAGCAGTCGCACGGCACGCCTCAGACAGACATTCGCCGCACGACGTTGTCAGTTCGGGAGAACGCTGGCATAGTGCATGTGCAATATGTGCTCGTGTTCTAGGCGAGCACTCTCGAAGGAGTACCTATTCATGGCGGCGAGCCCTATCTCGACTGACCAATCTGAGCGGGATCGAGCGGCGGAGATCGTGCGACGGCTGCGGGCCGCGTATCCCGCCGCCAAGTGCTCCCTTGACTTTCAGACGCCGTTGCAGCTGCTTGTCGCGACCATCCTCTCCGCGCAGTGCACCGATGAGCGTGTGAATGCGGTGACCCCGGCGCTCTTCGCGAAGTACCCCGATGTCGAAGCGTTCGCCAATGCCGATCTGAGCGAGCTGGAACAAGACGTCAAACAGACCGGGTTCTACCGCAACAAAGCGAAGAACATCCGCGAGGCCGCGCGCCAGATTGTGGAGCGATATGGCGGTGAAGTGCCACGCGCGATGGACGAGCTGATTACGCTGCCAGGAGTCGCGCGCAAGACCGCGAACGTGGTGATGGGCAATGCGTATGGCATCGTCGAGGGGGTTGTGGTCGACACGCATGTTGGGCGTCTCTCCCAGCGGCTCGGTCTCACCAAGAACGATGACCCCGTCAAGATCGAACAGGATCTGATGGCGCTGCTGCCGCAGGGCGACTGGCTCGATCTCTCGCACCTGATGATCTATCATGGCCGGGCGGTGTGCCAGGCGCGTAAGCCGCTCTGTGAGGAGTGTGTGTTACTGGAACTCTGCCCAACTGGTAAACAGCGCCTCAGCGGTCTGGCAGAGCCGGCGCCCGTCGCGACGCAGTCAAAGCGGGCGGCCAGGGGGAAGAAGTAGACCAGGCGCATTGGACGAGTGAGACCTGTTGGGGGTGGACGTGGGGGCATCGGTCGAGCAGGCATCCGCGCGTGTGCAGCAGTCATCTCCGCAGCCACGCGCGCGCTGGTTGGCCCGGATACAATCGCTGCCAGCCCCGTCCGGCAAGCTCGTGGCGCTGTGTGTCGCGCTTACGTGCGCGTATTTCGTGCCGCGTGGCGTCTCGTGGAACGCCGACACGCACCTCTATCTCACCGCCAGCATCGCCGACCGGGGAACGTTCGCGATCGACCCCTTCGCACATCTGACGGGTGACGTCGCCGCCTCCTCGGGACACTTCTACGCCGACAAGGCGCCAGGGCTCTCGCTGGCCGCTGTCCCGGTGTATCTGCTGTTCAAATACACGCTCTTTCACGGCGCGGGCTTACTGACGCTTGTCCAGGCGCCGGAGGCCGCGCGGATGGACTTCCTCCTGCGCTACCTCCTCGCGGGAGTCTTCGCGGCGGTTCCGACGGGCGTGGTCGCGGCGCTGCTGCTCAAGATGTTCCGGCGGCTGGGCGTTGGGGCGTGGTGGTCTGCGGCTCTCGCGCTGATCTATGGCCTCGCCACTCCAGCGCGCGCGTTCGGCGGAGAGTTCTTCAGTCACCAGTTCGCGGCGATGCTCGTTTTCGGCGCATACGTGACGCTCTATCGCGTGCGCCTGGGCGAGCGCACAGCGAGGTGGGCCACGCTGGCTGGACTACTTTTAGGCTGGGCGGTCATCACGGAGTATCCGACCGCACTGCTGGCGGCAATCCTGGTCGTCTACGGTCTTCTGCCGAGAGATGGACGTGGGCGCCGGCTTGGCTGGCTTGCGGCTGGCGCTACTGGGCCGCTGTTGTTGTGCGGATGGTACAACGCCGTCGCGTTCGGCAGTCCGCTGACACTGGGGTACGGGCACCTGGCTGGTCCAGAGGTCTTCCGCGTGGGGCAGGCGCAAGGTATTTTCGGCGTGACGCTCCCGCACCCAGAGGCGCTTTGGCAGACGACGTTTGGGCCGTATCGCGGCATGTTCTTGTTGAGTCCCGTTCTCGTGCTCGCGGTGCCGGGCTTTCTGCTGTTGTGGCGGCGACTGGAGTGGCGGGGCGAGGCGGCACTCTGGCTGGCGCTGGTTGGCGTGTATGGCCTGTTCAGCGTCTCGTACTTCGCGTGGGACGGGGGGTACAGCCTCGGGCCACGTCAGTTCTATCCCGCGCTACCCTTCTTGATGCTGCCACTCGGAGAGTTGGTGCGCCCCGGAGGTGCGCGCGGCTGGAAGATCGCGGTCGGCGTCCTTGGGACTGTCTCGTTCGGCATAATCGAGCTGGCGTCCGCTGTCGATCCGCTGTTCGACCCCCGCTACGCCTCGCCTCTGACGCAGTTTGTATTGCCGCGACTACTTGGCATGACTGCCTCACCCGGTCAGACGCTGTCAGACGAACGCCTGCTGTCGGCGCTGGCGCGAAATTTGCCGCTCTTTCGCTCTGCCCAGCTTGATAACAACTGGGGCATGGTAGTCGGGCTGCACGGACTTCCGCAAGTGCTGCCACTCGCGCTTGTGCTTTGTGGCTGTTACGGGTGGTGGTGGCGCGCATCTCGCCGTGATACACTGCGGGACTGGAAATAGGCAGCCAGACAGTGCTGAAGGACACAGAACGTGCGAATGGGCTCTCGGAGAGCACGCACACTCAGTGCTCTGCTCATGGCAGTAGGTAGCGTGTGTGTGCTTGTTGGTCTCGCAGCGGGTTTTGGGGTGCTACCGTCGGGTGTAGAGGCGGTCGTACAGAGCATGCGCCCAGCCGCTCTGCGATTGTTCGTGGTTGACCTTTGTATCGGTCTCTGCTGCGCTCTAGCGGCGGTTGCGGTTGCGACTGTGGTGCTGCAAGTGATGCGCCAAGCTCGTGTGCCCGGCTTGACGGCGGGTGTGTTGCGCCTGGCCGCACCCGCGGCGGTCACTGGTCTGTTCGCCGCGTCGCTGGCGCTAGCCGGCATGCATAGGCTTGCGCCGTGGACCTGGCGAGTCGCGCCGGAATTCGCCTGTGCCGCGGTGTTGTATCTCTGCGGATTCGTCGTGCGCCTGCGCTGGACGCTTAGCAGCGAGCAGCTGGGTCTGCTGGCGACTCAGCAGCTTCGCTCCGCTGCTCTGTCTGAATGGCGGCAGGTAGCCGGTTTTCGTGTAGTCCAATCAGTCTATGCTGACGCCATACGGCGAGGCAATGACGCAGCGGCGGCGAGTATTGCGCTCGCGTTGAGCGATGTGCTGCTGGCTCAGGCGAACGTGGAGCGCCGTGAGCACACCCAGGCGAGCCTTGAGACGGTGCGTGAGCTGACAGCGGGATGTATCGCCTCGGCATGTACCGGGTCGTTAGAGGCGACGCTCCACTGCGGTCGGCTCGTCGCAGCCGCGCTGCTCTGCGCCGTGGCGCTCGATCCTCTCAGTGGCGATTGCGCGGAGCGTCTCGCGGAGGTGATACGGGATTCAGGCTGGGGCGGGTCGGAGCGCAGTCTGGCGCTGTGGTCTGGCACGCGTGAGGCGCTGTTTAAGAACGCGAGCCGACGGCAGGCGTTCGTCCTGCGCTACTGGCTGCAGAGGCGCACCTGGACGGCAGACGATCCGCGCTGGGCCGTGCGCGTAGCGGAGGGTGTCGCGGCGCTGCACCGGGCGACTGTGGTAGTGCTCGACAGCGGGCATGGCGTGCGCGTCGCAGGCGGGATCGCTTCACAGACACTGGCCGAGGCGTATCATGACATTGCGACCGATGTGGGACCCACGTTGCGCCGGACTCGTCGAACGCCACTCCCGCTGCGCCGGTCCGATCTACCGCTGGCGCTGCTTGATTCGATGCAGAGCCGGGCGCTACAGGCCGAACTGCGCGACGACCCAGAAGCGCGCGTCGTGCTTTCTAATGCGTACGAGCATGCGCGCGCTGATCTGACACACACGTTCTATGGTGCGCGTCTTCCGCATGTCTCATCGTCGCTTGCTGGCGTCTGAAGCACACGGCGAGGCGTGAGCGGCATGCCGTTCCCTGGAGTACAATGAGGAAAGTGTGCCACCAACGCGGCGGCATCCGAATGGTCATCAAACGCGACGCCATGCCTTATGAGGACAGGAGCGGGAACTGTTCCCGCGGGCGCCGCGCACGAGACGGCCGCCACGCAGACAATGACAACTCAAAGGAGAGTGAGACGAATGGTAAGTATCGCCGGCCGGGTATCGACTGAGACGCTGGCTCCTTTCGCGAATGAGCCACTGACGGACTTCAGTGTTGCCGAGAACCGCGAGGCACAGCAGCAGGCCCTGCGGCAGGTAGAGTCGGAACGTGGCCGGACATTTCCGCTCATCATCGCCGGTCAGCGCCGCTCGAAGGCGGAGACCTTTTCGTCGATCAATCCCGCGCATCCCGAACAGATTGTCGCGAACTTCGCGAAGGCCACGGTTGAGGATGTCAATGAGGCGGTGGAGGCGGCGTGGAAGCGCTTCGCCACCTGGCAATACACCCCCGCTGAGGAGCGCGCGGGCTATCTCTTCACCGCCGCACGCCTGATGCGTGAGCGCCGGTTCTACTTCAACGCGCTGATGATCTACGAGGAAGGCAAGAGCTGGGTCGAAGCCGACGCCGACACCGCCGAAGCGATCGACTTCCTTGAGTTCTATGGCCGCGAGGCGCTGCGGCTGGCAGGCAAGCAGGAGATGACGCGCATTCCCGAGGAGGAGAGCAACCTCGTCTACATTCCGCTCGGTGTGGGCGCGGTAATTCCGCCGTGGA
>CAYRVF010000152.1:0-10432 GCA_964427535.1 uncultured Ktedonobacterales bacterium | reverse complement strand
AGCGGACGCGCGAGGCGCAGAGAGAGGCATGAGGACTTGATGACTGCCCCATCCCAGGCGAAGGTGACGTTTGGCGCTGGCATTCCCCAAGGCTGGCGGATGGATCTCGTCGAGATTGACGATCCGGTTGAGCAGTTCGAGGCGATGACGCGGGCCGCGCGCGAGGCCGATCGCCTGCGCTACGATTCCATCTGGCTCTTCGACCATTTTCATACAGTGCCGACCCCCGAGCTGGAGACGACCTTCGAGTGCTTTACCAGCCTGTCGGCGCTCGCACGTGAGACACAGCACGTGCGACTCGGCCAGATGGCAACCTGCAACGGCTATCGTAATCCTGCATTGCTCGCCAAGATGGGCTCGACCATCGATGCGATGAGCCACGGCCGCTTCCTGCTCGGCCTGGGCGCGGGCTGGTACGAGCACGAGTACCGCGCCTACGGCTACGGATTCCCTGAAACGCGCGAGCGGATGGGGCGCTTCCGCGAGGCGTGCCAGATCGTCCACGACATGTGGACGAAGGATTACCCCGAGTTCTCTGGCAAGTATTACGAGATCAACCGGCCTATCAACGAGCCAAAGGGCGTGCAGAAGCCACACCCGCCTCTGTGGATCGCGGGCGGCGGCGAGCAGGTGACGCTGAAGCTGGTAGCGCAGTGGGGCGATGGCTGCAACATCAATGGCGACCTCGACACCGTCCGGCACAAGTTCGACGTGCTGCGGCGGCACTGCGACGAGGCCGGACGCGACTTTGACAGTATTACCCGGTCATCGAGCGTGCATATGCATATCATCGAAAGCGAGGCGACTCGCGAGCGCGAGACTGTCGCCGCGCGCGGGAAGATGAGCTACGAGGAATACGCCCGCCAGCTCATCGTGGGCACTCCTGAGCAGATCGCCGAGCATCTGCGTCAGAGGGTGGCGATCGGCGTAAACTACATCATCGTCTATCTGCCGCGCATCGCGTACGATGTGACGCCGCTCGAAACCTTCCTGACGCGTGTCGCGCCGCTCGTGCTCGAATAGGCCCCCGGTCAAGCAGAACCTCTCCCCTTGCCCCTCCTCTTAGAGGGGAGGGGCCGCGAGGCGGGCGTGGAGGCGGATGCCAACGCTGCTATCGCTACCAGGTCACGTCACGCGCCCGTCTGTAGGGGGAGGCATGCCTCGCCTGCCCGCTCACCTCAGACGGTCATCACCGCCCATTGATTCAGACTTGATGCGCCTCAGCATAGTCAGCCGCGCTCACGGCTGGCCGATAATCCCTGGCGTGCCGACGCCATGATCGTAGACCATCGCGCCGCCCAGGTAGCCCGTCGCACCCATCAACACGACGGCGATGACGCTCAGGAACAGGTAGAACGCGACGACCGTACGCGGAAGACGGGGCGCATAGAGGGCGGGCAGCACCATTTTCAAGCGTCCGTCGACGCTGGTTACGACGGACACCACGCCTGGAACGGCAGAGCCGATCGTCGCCAGCACGCGGGGCGCGAGCCAGACGACCCGCACGATCAGCAGTGTCCCGAAGAGCATGCTCGCGCCGACCGCGCAGAGCTTGTGTAGGTGCAGGATACTTGCCGCTACTGCCGTATTCGTCTGCCCGGCGCTGATCTTGCCCGAGAGCAGGGCCGCTCCAGCGCCGACGACGCCAAGCACGAGGCACCAACTCGCGGCGTCGGTTACACTCGCACGCCGGAAGACAATCGCCGCGAAGTCGAGCGCGACGCTGGTAAGCAGTAGCGCAATGGGGAAATGCACGAGCACAGGATGAAGCTCTACTAGATGGAACGCGGGCATTGATGCGAGACCTTTCAACGGAACACATGCGGGACGCTGTCTTGACGGGAGACCAGCGCTTTGGTCGGACGAGGCACACCTTCAACAGCTTAGCAACCTTCCTTGAGAATTGTCTGGTAGTTTTCTGTGAATGTTCACAGAGTCCCTGCCGCCCGCCACGAACGCTCGCCGGAGAGCCGCGTTCGCTGACTTCTCGGCGCCGAGTTGGCATGCCTCCTGTTAGGCCGGACGGCGTCGTACAATGAGGGGACGACGGACTTGTCGGCGGGAGGGACGAGCGCGATGCAGTTGTTGCTTGTGGAGGATGATCCGCGTCTGGCGCGCAGCTATCAGCGGAATCTCGAGGACGAGGGGCATCTGGTCGAGATCGAGGGCAATGGCGACGTGGCCTTCCAGCGTGTCTCGCGGGAGCCCGATCGCTTCGACGCGATCATTCTGGACGTGTTGCTGCCCGGACGCAATGGCATCGAGGTATGCCGCGATTTGCGCCGGGATGGCATCACGACGCCGATCTTGCTGCTGACGGCGCTCGATCAGACCGAAGACAAGGTGAACGGCCTGGACGCCGGTGCGGACGATTATCTGACCAAGCCCTTCCCGGTGGAGGAATTGCTGGCCCGGTTGCGGGCGCTCTCCCGTCGTCCGCACCGGTTTGATCCGGCCGCCGCCTCCACGGTGCTGCGCGCGGGTGATCTCGTCGTCGACCTGCTGCGGCACGACGTGTATCGCGGCGCGCGCCACATCCCGCTCACCGTGCGCGAGTTTGCCCTGCTGGAGATGCTCGTGCGTAACGCGAACCGTGTCGTCACGCGGCAGCAGCTCCTCGACCGTGTGTGGCCCGACGGCGCGGAAGTAGGTGGTAACGTCCTCGACACGTACATCCACTATCTGCGTGATAAGATCGAGCAAAACGCCAGCGACCGGCTCATCCATACCGTGCGCGGCGTGGGATATACCGTACGCGTGCCAGAGGGAGGCGCCGAGCGATGATAACGCGCGACGCGTCGCCTTCTCCAGTTGAACAACAACCCCGAAGCACTACCCGGCGCGTTCCGATTCTCGGTCGCCTGCTGCCTACGCGCCGCTCCAGCGCTCACGAGCAGCCGTTGCTCGCGACGCGTCGCCGGCTCGTCGTGATGAACCTGCTCGTCGTCTCGGCGATCTTGGCCGTGATGGCGGTCGCCGTCTATTTCGTCGAGGCGCATGCGATCAATGCCCAAGTCGATGGGCAGCTCCGCTCGGTGTCGTCGCATCTCCAAAACGACACTCTCAATGGAGGCTCCAATCCTCTGGATGGGGACGGTGACCAGGGAGGCGTGCCTCCGGGGGGGCAACCCCACGATGATCACTATCAACCGTCGAGCCCAAACATTTTCTCCGTCTGGGTGGATACCAACGGCAACGCGGTTTCCGATCCTGCCAATGTGACCTCGCTTGGCCTCCCCGACAAGGCCGCCGCGTTACAGTCGATGCGCAGCGGGCAGAGTGTTCTGGTGATGTATGGTGTGGACCCGCACGAGTACCGGCTCTACACGGTGCCGGTTCACCAGGATGGCAAACTCGTCGGGGCGTTGCAGGTTGGCACCTCGCTCGATGCGCGCGAGTCTGAACTGCACGATCTGCTGGTGACGCTGGCGCTTGTCGGCGCGGGTGTACTGGTATTGACGGCGCTGGCAAGCGTGTATTTGGCCGAGCGGGCGCTCGTGCCGACCCGGCTGGCGTTCGAGCGGCAACGGCAGTTCACCGCCGCGGCCTCGCATGAGCTGCGCACGCCGCTGGCAATGCTGCGCTCGCAAGCCGACCTCGTGCTGCGCGCGCTTACCCGCTCCGGAGGCGCGTCGCCTGGCCAGCCGGACGACAGTGCGTCACGACTGTCGGCATCCATTCAAACGACGCAGCAGATGGCGGAGGACGTCGGCGAGATTATCGCGGAAGTTGATTATATGTCGCGCCTTGTCCATGATTTGCTCCTGCTCGCGCGCAACGAGCACGATGGACGCCTCCTCGACCTGCACCTCGTCAATCTGAGCGAGATGGCCACAGATGCCGTCGAGAAACTGCGCCCCCAGGCAGAGCAGTCGGGGCTTACGGTCGACACGCAAATCCCGGGCCCCGCGCCGATCGTGCGAGGTGACAGTGACCGCCTGCGCCAGGTTGTGCTGATCCTGCTGGACAACGCATTCCGCTACACACCGCCGGGCGGCCGCATTGAGGTGACGGTGCGCAACGCCAGCGGGGGACGGCTGCTCGGAAGCCACCGCTCGCACGCGGAGCTGACGGTCCGCGACACCGGCATGGGCATCGATCCGGCCCAGATCGAGCGCATCTTCGAGCCGTTCTATCGAGCCGATGCGGCGCGTGCGGTGAGAGCCGATGGCAAGCGCGGTTCGGGCCTCGGACTCGCGCTCGCCCGCTGGATCGTGACTGCGCACGGCGGGCAGATTAGCGTCGAAAGCACACCCGGCCGGGGGAGCACGTTCACGGTGCGCCTGCCGCTCGCGCCCTCGGGTGAATAAACCACTCACACCCGCTTCGTACCTTGCGACGCCGCCTGTCTTCGGTGTATGCTTGGTGTCAACCAAAGGGAAGGATTGGGGCGACTGATGAGCGATTCGCGGCGACCATTCGACGAGCTTGAAGAGGTCACCCTCCAGGAGTTGCAGGCATGGCTTGCGGAGGGACGCGTCACTTCGCGCCAGCTCGTAGAACAGTATCTCGCGCGGATCGCCGCGCTCGATTCCGCTGGGCCAGCGATACGCTCCGTGATCGAGGTGAACCCAGAAGCACTCGACATCGCGCGGGCGCTTGACGTTGAACGGGCGGCCTCTGGGCCGCGCGGGCCGCTCCACGGCATACCGATTCTGCTCAAAGACAACATCGATACCGCCGATGCCATGCACACGACAGCAGGCTCACTCGCGCTCCTCGACTCCCGGCCCGCGCGCGATGCGTTCGTCGCCGCGCGGCTGCGTGCGGCTGGGGCCATCCTGCTTGGCAAGGCGAACATGAGCGAATGGGCCAACTTCCGCTCGACGCATTCCTCCAGCGGGTGGAGCGGGCGTGGCGGACAGGCGCGGAATCCCTACTCGCTGGACCGCTCGCCGATTGGGTCGAGCTCTGGGTCGGCTTCGGCGGTCGCGGCGAATCTCGCGGTTGCCTCGCTCGGCACCGAGACGGACGGTTCGATTCTGAGTCCCGCGTCGGCGAATGGGGTCGTGGGCATCAAGCCGACGGTGGGCCTCACCAGCCGTGCGGGCGTCGTGCCTATCGCCCATAGCCAGGACACCGTTGGACCGTTCGGGCGAACCGTGGCGGATGCGGCGCTGCTCCTCGGCGTGATCGCTGGCAGTGATCCGCGCGACCCAGCCACGAGCGCCAGTGAGGGCAGAGCATCAGCCGACTATACACGATTTCTCAACGCTGGCGCGTTGCGTGGCGCGCGCATCGGCGTGCCCCGCTCGGTGTACTTCGGCTACAGCGAGAAGGCGGATGCCATCTGTGAGCGCGCGGTCGCCGTGATGCGCGAACAGGGCGCGGAGATTATCGATCCGGCCGATATCCCCACGGCGAAGCGAATGAGTGACTCGCCGTCGGAGATGGAGGTGCTGCTCTATGAGTTCAAAGCTGACCTGAACGCGTATCTCGCAGAGCGCGGACCCGGCGCGCAGGCACGGTCGCTGGCCGATGTGATAGCATTCAACAACGCGCACGCCGATCAGGAAATGCCCTACTTCGCGCAGGAGCTGCTGGTGAATGCGGAGGCGAAAGGTCCACTGACCGAGCCAGCATATCTGGCCGCCCTGGAGGAGAACTCCCGGCTGGCGCGTGACGAGGGCATTGACGCGGTGTTCGCGCAGTATGCGCTCGATGCGCTCGTAATGCCGACAACCAGTCCCGCGTGGAAGATTGATCTGCTTCTGGGCGATCACTCGACGGGTGGCAGCTCTCAACCAGCCGCGCTTGCGGGGTATCCGGCCATCAGTGTTCCGGCGGGACTCGCGAGCGGGTTGCCGGTCGGTGTCACCTTTCTTGGGCGGGCGTTTTCCGAGCCACGACTGATCGCGCTAGCCTACGCATTCGAGCAAGCGACACATGCTCGCGTGCGACCGACTTTTCGCGAGAGCACTTTGTGATCGTCGGACACCAGCGCGACAGAGCGAGACGCGGCCAAACGTGCTACTATGGGGCTGTCGCTCGCGATGCCGTATCCACGGGCGAACTCCTCGCCGAATGATACGCGATGCTCTGCGACGTCCACCTGTATCGCGATTCGCATACCGGCTGCTCGATCCATCGTAGCGTTCCCCTTAGCCAGCCAAAGCCGGCGCTCGCGCCGGACCTTGAGCCGTTGAGGATCGGATGCCTATGGTAGTGCATATCGACGGTGGCTCTCCTCACAATGTTCCGGGTGCGACTCTCGGCGATACCAACGCATCGCACCCACCCGAGAGCCTACCCACCGTGGCGCTCTCGTGGCAGCGTTGCGCTGGCCTTGGGCTCTCGCGTGTACTAATCGGCCCGCGCTTCCGCCGTGCTCCGACCGACGGTGTTGACGAGACTGCCGCCGCGCGGCTGCGGCAGCTTGCGCGCCCGGCGCTTGAGGACCTGTACCAGTTCGTCGAAGGCACAGACTGTGTCGTGGCCTTTACTGACGCGCAGGGCTACATCGTCGATCTCGTCGGCGATGCCTCGCTGCTGGACGAGGCTGCGGCTATCGGCTGGGTGCGTGGTGCCTGTTGGAGCGAAGAGTCGGTCGGCACGAACGGCGTCGCGCTGGCGCTCAGCGAATCGTTTCCATTCCAGGTATCAGACGCGGCGCACTATTGGGATGCGTTAAACACCTTCTGCACGACCGCGGCGCCGGTGCATGAGTCGCTCGGTGGGCAGGTCGGTGCACTGGCGCTCCTCACTCCCGCCAGCAAAACCTCGCCACACGCACTCGGCATGGTCAGCTCGGCCGCCCGCGCGCTCTCGGGTGAGCTCCGCATGAACCTCTGGCTCGGCAGTGCGAACGAGTTGCTCACGGAGCTGAACGCCATCTTGCAGACACTGACCGAGGGTATTCTGCTGTTGCAGCCAGACGGCACGGTGCGGCAGATGAATCAGCGTGCGGGGAACCTGCTCGGACTCTCCCCGGCGTGGGCGACCGGGCGGCGGCTCGCCGATCTGCTGGAGACGCCCCAGGTGCTCGAAACCGCGCTGCGCACCGGCCGCGAGTTGCAGGATGAGGAAGTCATCTTCCGCTTTGACGGGCGTGTCATCGCGTGCCTGTGTACGCTGCGCGCGATCGCCGTACCAGCCTCCGACGACGGGCTGGTGTCCATCGAGCGCGGCCACGACCCACACGCGGTGTCGGGTGGGCGGCCCATCGAGGCATTGCGCGTCTCTCCTCAGTCGCATGCGGCGGGATTCGTGCTGACCTTCAGGACCATCGAGCGCGTGCAACGGCTCGTTCACCGCATGAGTGGCGCGCAGGCCCGCATGCGCTTTAGCGATATCGTTGGCGTCAGCCCATCGCTGCAGGCGGCTCTCCGTCTGGCGCACATTGCCGCGGAGAGCGCATCGACGGTGCTGCTGCACGGCGAGACTGGCACTGGCAAGGAGGTCTTCGCGCAGAGCATCCACAGCGGCAGCGCGCGTGCGACGGGGCCGTTCGTCGCGGTGAACTGCGCGGCGATTCCTCGCGAGCTTATCAGCAGTGAGCTGTTCGGGTACGAGGGCGGCGCGTTCACGGGCGCGGACCGGCATGGGCGGGCAGGCAAGTTCGAGCTGGCGAGTGGCGGCACGCTGTTTCTGGATGAGATTGGCGATATGCCGCGCGACCTGCAGACCACGCTGCTACGGGCAATCGAGACGGGCAGCATCGTGCGTGTCGGCGGTCAGCACGTGATTCCGGTGGATGTGCGCGTGATCGCGGCGACGCACAAAGATTTGGCACATGAGGTCGAACTGGGCAACTTCCGCTCCGATCTCTACTTCCGGCTAAACGTCTTTCCCATCGAGGTGCCGCCGCTGCGCGAGCGGTCTGGCGATATCCCGCTGCTGTTGCAGCACCAGCTCCAGCGTCTCAGCACCCGACTTGGCCGCTCGCTTGGTATCGACACTGAGGGGCTGAAGGCGCTTGAATCCTATGCCTGGCCGGGGAACATTCGCGAGATGGAGAACGTCATTGAGCGGGTAGTCTACATTTCGGACCGCAGCATCATCAGCCTGCACGACCTACCCGAGCCGATACAGGCGGCGGGCCGCGAGTGGGGAGAGCGACAAGCCGCCATCAGCCAGTATGGCGCTATCGGCGCGGCGCCGCGTTTCGCACACGGCGTGCCGCGAGCAGATGTGCAGCCCGGGGCAAGCCTGCGGCATGAGAGCGCGCATGCCGAGGCGCTGTTGATCGAGCGCACGTTGCGCGCCTGCAACGGCAATGTCTCCCAGGCGGCGAAGGTACTGGGCATCAGTCGTACGACTCTCTGGCGGAAGCAGCGCCGGTTGCAGGTGTAGGCTGCCTGTTGCAATGTTGCATCGTGTTGCAGACGTGTAACGGGTAGGTTGCAGCGGTGCATCAGTGAGACGGGTGAGGAGGGCGACGACCGGCGGCAACCTGGCACAGCGAATTAGGCGCTGAGGCCGCATAAGAAGCCGCACGAGAGCCTTTGCGAGGTCGCTCGCACGACCACTGAAACCATCATCGGAGAAATCGGCACGCTTTCTGCCTTTGTTTCTGGCTTCGCCATGCTCGGAACTGACGTCAGCGCACGCGGTGGAAGGACGCGAACTCGTGATGGCAGAAAGGAGCAGGGTCACGTAGCGAATTCGGCGAGTGCTCTCTTGGAGAGTCTGGTTGCACACGTGGGTGGAGTGCGTGAGAGACGCGCGGAAATAGTCAACCGGCTCGGCTGACGGTGTCGTACACCAGATGCGGAATGGCGTAGTCGTCGCCCCAACAGAGGAGAGTCCCCGTGAAGAAGATTGTGACCATGAAGAAGCTGATCAATAGTCCCGAGACCGTCGTGCAGGATGAGCTCGCTGGCTTTGCCGCCGCCCATGCCGACCTCGTGCGCGTCGATCTGACCAACCAGATCGTCATCCGGAAGGACGCGCCCATCCAGGGAAAGGTAGGAATCGTCTCGGGCGGCGGCAGTGGGCATGAGCCGATGCACGGCGGTTTCGTCGGCCTTGGCATGCTCGACGCGGCGTGCCCGGGTGCGGTCTTTACCTCGCCGGTGCCCGATCAGATGCTCGAAGCGACACGCGCGGTGAGTGGCGGCGCGGGTGTGCTGCACATCGTCAAGAACTACACCGGCGACGTGATGAACTTCGAGATGGCGGCGGAGCTGGCGCAGGCGGACGGCGTCGACGTGCAGGCCGTGGTCATCAATGACGACGTCGCGGTGAAAGACAGCCTCTACACAGCTGGGCGCCGGGGCGTCGGCACGACAGTGATCGCCGAGAAGATGTGCGGCGCCGCGGCTGAGGGGGGCGCCTCGCTGCAGCAGGTCGCCGACGTGTGCCGCAAGGTGAACGCCAACGGCCGCAGCATGGGCATGGCACTGACGTCGTGCATCGTGCCAGCTGCGGGGAAACCGACCTTCGATCTACCTGACGACGAGATGGAGATCGGCATCGGCATTCATGGCGAGCCTGGCCGCACCCGGATGAAACTCGGCACCGCCGCGGAGATCGCCGAGCTGCTCGTCAAGCCGATTCTCGACGACCTCCCCTACAAGTCCGGCGATTCAGTGCTCGTGTTCATGAACGGCATGGGTGGCACGCCACTCATCGAGCTCTACATCATGTACAACGAGGTGAACCGCCTCCTAACCGACCGGGGAATCACCATCGCGCGCAATCTCATCGGGAACTACATCACTTCGCTCGAAATGGCCGGTTGCTCGGTCACGTTGGTCAAGCTCGACGACGAGCTCACCAGGTTGTGGGATGCGCCCGTTCACACACCGGCGCTGCGCTGGGGTGTTTAGTGGGGAACCCGGGCGCGGGCGGCTCTCCGTGCCCAGGCTGCATGTCAGTGTCGACAGAAGTTGTATGCGTAGCCGAAGGGGGTTGACGACATGACCAGTTCTGAGAAGTACATTCTGGCACTCGACCAGGGGACGACGAGCTCGCGCGCGATTCTCTTCAACCACGAGGGACGCGCCGTCGCCTCGGCGAACCAGGAGTTCCCTCAGATCTATCCGCAGCCCGCATGGGTCGAGCACAATCCTGAAGACATCTGGTTGTCGCAGTTGGCGGTCGCACAGCAGGTGCTGCGTGTCAAAGGCCTGACCGCCGCGAACGTCTCCGCGATTGGCATCACCAATCAGCGTGAGACGGCAGTCGTGTGGGAGAAGGCGACCGGCCAGCCGGTGATGAACGCCATCGTGTGGCAGGACCGCCGGACGGCGCCCATTTGCGATCAGCTCAAGGCTGAGGGCTGGGAGCCAAAGATTCGCGAGAAGACGGGTCTAGTGATCGACGCCTACTTCTCGGGCACCAAGGTCAAGTGGATGCTCGACAACATCTCCGGGCTGCGTCAGCGCGCGGAGCGGGGCGAGATCCTGTTCGGCAACGTCGACACCTATCTGATGTGGCGACTCACCAACGGGCGCGTCCACAAGACCGACTACTCCAACGCATCGCGCAC